>NZ_JBSFWD010000009.1:100657-281370 GCF_053592655.1 Streptosporangium sp. NPDC002607 | reverse complement strand
AGCAGAACCTCGACCGCAAGCCCGCCGCCTGGCCCGGCCCCGACAAGCAGTTCCACCTGGACGTCCGCGTCGCCGATGTGGAGACGGCGGTCCGGCGACGGAGGTGCTGCGCACCCGTGACGTGGCCAGGATGACGGGACCGGAGCTGGCCGAGGTACACCGGCTGCTCGCCCTGCTGCGGGCGGGCCGGGAACGGCGCCGGTCGCGACGTTTCAGGCCCTCGCGCCGGGGGCGGCTGGACGGCAGGGCGACGATTCGCGAGACCCTGCGCAGGGGCGGGGAGATCGCCGGTCTCCGCTACCGCGCGCACCGGACCAGACCCCGCAGGGTCGTGCTGCTGGTCGATGTCAGCGGCTCCATGACCCCGTACGCGGACACGCTGCTCCGCCTGGCCCACGCGCTGGTCAGGTCGGAGCCCGGGGCCACCGAGGTGTTCAGCGCGGGCACCCGGCTGACGCGGCTCACCGCCGAGCTGAGCCACCGCGACCCGGCCACCGCGATGAACGCCGTCTCCCGCGCCATTCCCGACTGGAGCGGCGGCACCCGGCTGGGTGCGGAACTCCGGCGGCTCCTGGCGCTGAACGACGCGGCCGGCGCGACGGTGGTGATCGCGTCCGACGGGTGGGAGCGCGGCGACGTCTCGCTGCTGGGGGCGGAGATGGCCAGGCTGTCGCGGACGGCCCACCGGGTGATCTGGGTGAACCCGCACAAGGGGCAGGAGGGCTACCAGCCGCTCACCGCCGGCATGCGGGCCGCCCTTCCGCACATCGACGACTTCGTGGCCGGGCACAGCCTGGCCGCCTTCGAAGAGCTGGCAATGCTGCTGGGAGGCACTCGTGCGTGATGTTCTGTCGCAGGTCCTGCGCTGGTGGGAGGCGGGGGAGACGTTCGGCCTGGCCACCGTGGTCGACACCTTCCGCAGCGCCCCCCGGCCGCCGGGAGCGTCCATGGCGGTGCTCGGTGACGAGGCGGAGGGCAGCGTCTCGGGCGGCTGCGTCGAGGGGGCCGTCTACGAGCTGGCCCAGGAGGTGGTCTCCTCGGGCAGGCCCGTTCTGCAGCGGTACGGGGTGAGCGACGACGACGCCTTCTCCGTCGGCCTGACCTGCGGCGGCATCCTGGACGTGTTCGTCGAGCCGGTCTCCAGGAAGACCTTTCCCGAGCTGGGGTCGGTCGCCGCCTCGGTGCTCGGGCACGAGCCGGTGGCGGTGGCGACGATCCTGTCCGGGCCGGGCGCGGTGGGCAGCCGCCGGGTGATCTGGCCGGACCGCTCCTCGGGCTCCCTGGGGGTGGACCGGCTGAACGAGGCGGTGGACGACGACGTACGGGGCATGCTGGCGCAGGGGCTGACGGGCGTCCGCAGGTACGGGGCCCGGGGGGAGCGGCGGCTCGACGAGTTGTCGGTCTTCGTGCAGTCCTTCGCGCCGCCGCCCCGGATGCTGGTCTTCGGCGCGATCGACTTCGCCGCCGCGGTCGCCAGGATCGGCAAGTTCCTCGGTTACCACGTGGTCGTGTGCGACGCCCGGCCGGTCTTCACCACGGCCAAGCGCTTCCCCGAGGCCGACGAGGTGATCGTCAAGTGGCCGCACGACTACCTCACCTCGGTCACCGTGGACGAGCGGACCGCGATCTGCGTGCTCACCCACGATCCCAAGTTCGACGTCCCCCTGCTGGAGGTGGCCCTGCGCACCCCGGCGGGATACGTCGGCGCCATGGGATCGCGCCGTACCCACGAGGACCGGCTGGCCAGGCTCGCGCGGGCGGGGCTGGGGGAGGCCGAGCTGAAGCGGCTCCGCTCGCCGATCGGCCTGGATCTGGGCGCGCGCACCCCCGAGGAGACCGCGGTCTCCATCGCCGCCGAGCTGATCCAGCTGCGCTGGGGCGGCTCGGGCAGGCCGCTGACCGACGGCTCCGGCCGGATCCACGGCGATGGCTCGGTTCATGGCGATGACCCGGTTCACGGCGACGGGCCCGGCGCGTGAGTACGGCCGGAGCGGAACCGGTGGGAACGGTGAGCGCGGGGCTGCTGCTGGCCGCCGGGTCCGGCTCGCGGCTCGGCACGCCGAAGGCGCTGGTGGAGTTCGGCGGGGAGCGGCTGGTGGACCGGGGGGTCAGGGTGCTCCAGGACGGTGGCTGCCGGCCCGTGGTCGTGGTGCTCGGGGCGGCCGCCGTCCGGGTGCCGGGGGCGGTGACCGTCCACAACCCGGACTGGAGTTCGGGGATGGGCTCCTCGCTCAGGGCCGGTCTGGAGGCGATCCCCGCCACCGCCGAGCACGTGGTGATCAGCCTGGTGGACCAGCCGTTCGTCGGCCCGGCGGCGGTGGAGCGGCTCATCCGGGCCGCGGAGCGGGGTGCCTCGGTCGCCGTCGCCACCTACGGCGGGGCGCGGCGGAACCCGGTGCTGATCGCCAGGGAGCACTTCGCGGAGGTCTCCCGGCTCGCGACCGGCGACGCCGGAGCACGCCCGTTCCTGAAGGCCCATCCCGAACTGGTCGTCGCGGTCCCCTGCGACGACGTGGCGGACCCCGCCGACATAGACACCCCGGCGGACCTGTCGGCGCTGCGGGCCCGCTCCGACGTCGCCGCCCGAGCCGCCCGGCCCGGCTGAGCCCGGCGGCTTCACGGGCCCGTTCCGGCCTCGCCGCCCGAGTCGCCGCCTGAGTCGCTGTCCGAACCCCCTGAGCCCCACCTGGGCGGACCCGCCGGAGCCAAGGGGCCCGTTCCGGCCTCGCCACCCGAGCCCTCCGGGCCTTCCGGACCCTCAGGCCCGGCTGGTTGGTCCGGTCAGTCCGGTTTCTGGGAGGTCAGGCGCAGCGAGGCGAAGGCGGCGCGGTGGTCGCTGCCCGCGGCCCGCTCGACGCCCGCCCCGGTGGCGGTCAGGCCGCGGTAGAGGATGTGGTCGGGACGGGTGACGGGGAAGGCCGCGGGCCAGGTGAAGCCGAACCCCGTACCGGCCTCCTGCTGGGCGTCCGACAGCGGCGGCACCAGGCCGGAGCGCTTGCGGTCGGTGGTGGCGGTGTTGAGGTCGCCGAGCAGCAGCAGGCGCGCGCTGTCGTCCTTGTCGATCATCCTGCGGGCGTAGGCGAGGGTCTCGTCACGCTGCGCGGTCTGGCCCGGCCGGGCGGAGGCGAGGTGCATGACGTACACGGTCAGTCTCCCCTTGGGGGTGGCGACCACCGCTCGCAGCGCCCGCGCCCAGTCGAGGCCGATGTCGGCCTTGCGGGCCTCGAGGATCGGGAACCGGCTCCACAGGCCGACCGTGGCGATCCGGTAGTGATGGGGAAAGCGTTCGCTGAGGATCTCCGCCGCCGGGCCTCCTGCGGTCAGCTCCTGCACCGCGACCAGGTCACGGCCCTTGGAGACCGACCGTACGGCCTCGGCCGAGTCGGCGTTGGCCGCGCCCACGTTGAGCGTGGCGACCGACAGGTCGCTGGGGCCGCCGGGCGGGCTGCGCAGCAGCGTCGGGCCGAACATGAGGCCCCAGACGATCGCCGGGAGCAGCGCCGCGAAGATCACCTGCCATGAGCGGGTGGCCAGCGCGCAGATCAGCAGGATGGGTATCGCGACGCCGAGCCAGGGAAGGAGGCTCTCCAGCACGGGAGTGAACCCGCCCAGTTCCGGCAGGAGCCGGTGCCCTCCAAGAGTCAGGGCCAGGGCTCCCGCCACCACGATGATCGACCGCCTCAGCACACCCCTCCTTGTCGCCGTCAAAGATCCCCTACCCCGGAATGCGTAGGCTACCGGCCCGACGGGCGGGGCTTGGTGCTTCGGCGGTGAGTCGATAGCCTTTACAGCCAAGGAAACGGAACAACATTCGGTTTCGTCGGCGCTGCGGAAGGACGATCTCACGATGCGTATCGGTATGGCCCTGAGCTACTCGGGAGGCTTCAAGGAGACGGTGGCCGAACTGGCCGACTACGAGAAGGCCGGTCTCGACATCGTCTTCGTCGCCGAGGCGTACAGTTTCGACGCGGTCAGCCAGCTGGGCTACATCGCGGCCAAGACCGAGAGGCTGCAGATCGCCTCCGGCATCCTGCCGATCTACTCCCGCACCCCCGCCCTGCTGGCCATGACCGCGGCGGGCCTGGACTACGTCTCCGACGGCCGCTTCACCCTCGGCCTGGGGGCCTCGGGGCCGCAGGTCATCGAGGGCTTCCACGGTGTCCCGTACCACGCCCCGATCGGACGCACCCGCGAGGTCATCGAGATCTGCCGCCAGGTGTGGCGGCGTGAGCGCCTGAACTACGAGGGCAGGCACTACACCGTCCCGCTCCCCGCGGACCAGGGGACCGGTCTCGGCAAGCCGCTGAAGCTCATCAACCACCCGCTCCGCGACCGCATCCCCGTCGTGATCGCCGCCATCGGTCCCAAGAACGTCGAGCTGGCCGCCGAGCTGGCCGAGGGCTGGGAGCCGATCTTCTACATGCCGGAGAAGGCCGCCGAGGTGTGGGGGGCCTCCCTGGCGGCGGGCCGGGCCAAGCGGGACCCGGCACTGGGAGAGCTGGACGTGATCGCCCAGGCGTCGCTGGCCATCGGCGACGACGTCTCGGGCTGGCTGGAGCTGGGCCGCCCGATGGCCGCCCTCTACATCGGCGGGATGGGGGCCAAGGGCAGGAACTTCTACAACGACCTCGCCCGCAGGTACGGCTACGAGAAGGAGGCCGAGCAGATCCAGAACCTCTACCTGGAGGGAAAGAAGGACGAGGCCGCCGCGCTCGTTCCGCGGGAGATGCTGGAGAAGATGTCGCTGATCGGCTCGGAGGGGCATGTCAGGGAGCGGCTGCAGGCGATGCGCGAGTCGGGTGTCACGACCATCAACGTCGCCCCGCTGGGACGTACCCACGCAGAGCGCCTGCGGCTCGTCGAGAAGGTCAGGGAACTCGCCTCCTGACCCGCCGCGCGGGAGACCGGGAGCCGGTGGGCGTGCGATCGGCGGGTTCCGGTTCCGGGAGGGGGCCGGCGAGATCGGGCCAAGGGGACGACATTGGTCAAATCGGCCAATAACATGCGTGCCATGACCGTCATCCACGTACGGCGCCGTGAGAACCTCGCGGCCCTTCTCCCCGCTCACGAGGCGGATGCGATCCTGGTCACCGGCGGCGTGAACGTGCGCTACCTGACCGGCCTGGCCAGCTCCAACGCGGCGGTCCTGGTCCGGGCCGACGCCGGCGCCACGCTGGCCACCGACTCCCGCTACATCGGGGCCGCCCGGCGGCTGTGCGCCGACATCGAGGTGGTCGAGGAGCTCGACGTCGCCGGGGCGCTGCTGCCGGAGAGCGGCCGGACGGGCATCGAGGCCGACCACATGTCCGTCGCCACCTACTTCCGGCTGGGCGGCGACCGGCTCCGCCTGTCGAAACTGGTGGAGTCGGTGCGCATGGTCAAGGACGACGCCGAGATCGATCTCATCCGCACCGCGTGCGAGCTCACGGACCGGGCCTTCGCCGAGGTCCTGCCCGAACTGCGTCCGGGGCTGACCGAGAAGGAGGTTGCCAGGGCGCTGGAGCGCCGGATGGTCGAGCTGGGCGCGGACGGGCTCGCCTTCGACACGATCGTCGCGAGCGGGCCCAACGGCGCGATCCCGCACCACTCGCCCTCGGACCGGCCGCTGGAGCGCGGAGACCTGGTCACCATGGACTTCGGGGCGCTGTACCGGGGCTACCACGCAGACATGACCAGAACCGTGGCGATCGGCGAGCCCGCCGGCTGGCAGCGCGAGCTGTACGACCTGGTCCGCGCCTCCCAGCGGGCCGGCCGCCGGGCCGTGCGGACCGGTGCGGCGCTCCACGAGGTGGACGCCGCGGCTCGCGACCTGATCGCCGAGGCGGGATACGGGGAGTTCTTCAAGCACGGTCTCGGCCACGGAGTCGGGCTGGAGATCCACGAGATGCCGTTCCTGTCTCCGCGAAAGCCAGAGCCTGACCACGAGCACGCTAGAATAGAGGACCGAGTTCCGGTCACGGTTGAACCTGGGGTATATCTTCCCGGCAGGGGCGGTGTCCGCATCGAGGACACGCTCGTGGCGCGTGACGGCGGGCCGGAACTTCTCACCCGGACGACCAAAGAGCTGCTCGTCCTCTAAGAGCGGCCGTACGCAGGAGAGAACTAGTGGCGACGACGAACGACCTCAAGAACGGCCTGGTGCTCAAGCTCGACGGCGGTGAGCTCTGGGCTGTCGTGGAGTTCCAGCACGTCAAGCCCGGCAAGGGCGGCGCGTTCGTCCGCACCAAGCTCAAGAACGTGCTATCGGGCAAGGTCGTCGACAAGACCTTCAACGCGGGCGTCAAGGTCGAGGTGGCCAACGTCGACAAGCGCGAGATGCAGTTCTCGTACATGGACGGCGACGACTACGTCTTCATGGACACCGAGACCTACGACATGCTCCATGTCTCCAGGGTCGCGGTCGGCGACTCCGCCAACTACCTGCTGGAGAACATGCTGGCCACCGTGGCGATCAACGAGGGCAACGTCCTCTACGTCGACCTGCCCGCGGCCGTCGAGCTGATCGTCGCCGAGACCGAGCCCGGCCTCCAGGGCGACCGCTCCACCGGCGGCACCAAGCCCGCCAAGCTGGAGACCGGTGCCGAGATCAAGGTGCCGCTGTTCATCACCACCGGCGAGAAGGTCAAGGTCGACACCCGCACCGGCGATTATCTCGGCCGCGCCTGATGTCGGCACGGGGTAAGGCGCGCAGGCGCGCGCTGGACATCCTCTTCGAGGCGGAGGCACGGAGCGAGGACCCGCTCAGCGTTCTCGCCGAGCGCCTGGAGCGGGCCGAGCCGCCCGTGAACGAATACACCACGACGATCGTCGAAGGCGTGTGCAGGCACCGGACGCGCATCGACGAGCTGATCACCGCCTACGCCGACGGCTGGACGCTCGACCGCATGCCCGCGGTCGACCGCAACCTCCTGCGTGGCGGCACCTACGAGCTGCTGTGGATGCCCGACGTCCCCGAGGGCGTCGTCATCAGTGAGTGGGTCAGCCTGGCCTCCGAGCTGTCGACCGACGAGTCGCCACAGTTCGTCAACGGCCTGATGGCCAGGTTCAAGCAGCTCAAGCCGTCGCTGACGCTCTAGCCGCGCCCCGCGGGGAGCCGATCTCCGTCTCCCCGCCTCGGCGCACATCCCCACGGCTCCTCATCCACTCGCACACCTCCGCGGCCCGGACGGGCACTCATCCGGCACCTCCCCCGGACGCCCCCTTTTCCCGCGGATCCGACCGCCTTCCTCGGGGCACGCCGGCCGGGTCCGTCCGCACGGGGAAAAAGACTCGATCAATTACGAGTATGGATAGTCCTTGGGCCGCGCCGGGGGACGCGCGGCGTAGGCTGGGCTCGTCACGTATGAGGAGGCGATCTGAAGTTGCACGCCGTAGGCATCTCACGGCACGCAGGCACCCCGGCGGTCCGCACCGCGGTCGTATGGGACGTCCTGAGCGCCGTGCTGGCCGAACGGGTGGCCGCGACGGGCCGTGACCGGCTCGACATCGTCGACGCCGGGGGCGGCACGGGTGGTTTCGCCGTTCCCCTGGCCGACCTGGGCCACGCCGTGACGGTCGTCGACCCCAGCCCCGACTCGCTCGCCGCGCTGGAGCGCCGCGCGGCGGAGGCGGGGGTGGAGGTGCGCGCCCTGCAGGGTGACGCCGCGGACCTGGGGGAGCTGCTCCCGGGCGGTGGCACCGACCTGGTGCTCTGCCACAGCGTGCTGGAGTACGTGGAGGATCCGGTCGGCGCGGTGACGGCCATGGCCGGCCTGCTGCGCGAGGGCGGCGTGATCAGCGTGCTCGCCGCGAACCCGCTCGCCGCCGCGCTGCATCGGGCCTTCGCCGGACGCTTCGACGAGGCCCGCCAGGTCCTGGACGACCCCGAGGGCCGCTGGGGCGACCGCGACCCCACTCCCAGGCGCTTCACCCGTGAGGCACTGGAGCGGCTTCTCGCCGTGACCGGCTTCGCGTCCGGCGAGGTGCACGGTGTGCGGATCTTCGCCGACCTGGTGCCCAGCAGGCTGCTCGACGGCGAACCCGGAGCCGCACGCGCCCTGGTCGACCTGGAGCAGGCGGCGGCGGCGCACCCGGTTCTCCGCGACATCGCGACCCAACTGCATGTGCTTGGTCACCGGTGAGCACCACATCGAACGCGTGTTCCCGTAGAATGGCGTCGTGTCGAGAAAGCAGCAGATGCCGCGCCCGGAATCGGACCTGGGGACGGACGACACCGGCTGCCCGATCCTCCATGTCGACATGGACGCCTTCTACGCAGGTGTCGAGCTGCGCGACCGCCCCGAGCTCAGCGGAACCCCCGTCATCATCGGCGCGCCCGGCGCGCGCGGGGTGGTGCTCAGCGCCACCTACGAGGCCCGGAGGTTCGGGGTGCACTCGGCCATGCCCATGACCCGGGCCCGACGGCTCTGCCCTCACGCGGTGATCATCCCGCCGAGCCGCGGCAAGTACGCGGAGGTCTCCCGGCGTGTCATGGAGATCTTCCAAACCTTCACCCCCGAGGTCGAGCCGATAGCCTCCGATGAGGCGTTCCTGGACGTCGGCGGGGCACGCAAGCGCCTCGGCCCCCCGGCGGAGATCGCCCGGATGATCCGTGAACAGGTCGTGCGCGAGCAGGGCGTCACCTGCTCCGTGGGAGTCGCCAACAGTAAGTTCGTGGCAAAGCTCGCCTCGCGCCACTGCAAGCCGGACGGACTGTTCGTGGTTCCCGCCGACAGGGTGGTCGACTTCCTGCACCCGCTCCCGGTGGCGGCGCTGTGGGGTGTCGGGGAGCGCACCGAGCGATCGCTGGCCCGGCTCGGCATCAAGACGGTCGGCGATCTCGCCAGGGTCCCGGTGGACACGCTCCGGCGCGAGCTGGGGCAGGCGGCGGGCGAGCACCTCGCGGCGCTCGCCTGGGGGCGTGACGAGCGCCCCGTGACCCCGCACGTTCCCGACAAGAGCATCGGCGCGGAAGAGACATTCGCCACAGACATCGCAGACCCCGTGGAGATCCGCAGGGAGCTTCTCCGGCTCTCCGAGCGGGTCGCGGCCAGACTCAGGCAGGGGGGCAGCGTCGGCCGCACGGTCAGCGTCAAGCTCCGCCGCGCCGACTTCACCACCCTGTCCCGCTCCCGGAGCCTGCGCGAGCCCACAGACGTGGCCAAGATCCTGTACGACGTCGCCTGCGCCCTCTACACCGCCTCCGGCCTGGAGAACGTCCAGCTGAGGCTGGTCGGAGTCCGGGTGGAGAACCTCAGCCCGGCCGACGGGGCGAGCAGGCAGCTCGGCCTCGGAGAGCGTGAGACGGGCTGGCGGGAAGCCGAGCAGGCGATGGACAGGGCCGCCCGCAGATTCGGTCACAATGCGGTGCTCCCGGCCTCCCTTGTTCGCCCGCCGTTTGATGGAATAGAACCATGACGCGGCCTCCGGTTTGGACTACGTTGGACGTTTTCTTTCGTCTACGTCTACAGCCTCGTATTCTGGGGATAACCGACCGCGAGGTTCGGACACCCCGTGTCGTCCGTCACCGTCTTCCCCGTCCTGGGGCTGTCCTTGGGAGGCGCCGTGCCGCTCTCTGAGCACGAGCAGCGCTTGCTCGACCAGATCGAGCAGGCACTCTACGCCGAGGACCCGAAGTGGGCCAATACCGTCAGGATCAGTGATCCCCGCAGCCACTACAGGCGCCGCCTGGTGAAGGCCTCCATCGGCTTCATCCTGGGTGTCGTCCTGCTGATGGTCGGCGTTGTGATCATCAACATCCCGCTCGGCGTCGGCGGTTTCGTGGTCATGCTCGCCGCGTGTCTGTGGGGTCTGTCCAGCTGGAAGCGGATGAACGGGTTCGGTGAGGCCGGCGCGGCCGTACCGTCCGATCAGCCGCGAGGCAAGGGGGGACGCCGCAGTGGCTCCCGCCAGAGCTTCATGGAACGCATGGAGGAGCGCTGGCGCCGTCGTAACGACGAGCACTAGCCGCCGGGCTCGCCGCCGTTCGCGGCGGCGGATCTCCTCCCCGACCCCCTGACGACGAGGGCCGCTCCCGACTGGAAGCGGCCCCTGCCATCCGGTGAACCCGCCCTGCTCAGGCGCCCTTCCTGGCCGGCCTGCGGAGCCGGATGTTCTCCAGCCGGTCGAAGCCGTCCAGCACCCGCCCGCCGAGCCCCCGCATCCGCAGGAGCGTGGAGGGCGGCAGCAGCACAGCCCTGATCCGCCTGCCACGGGTCACGGTGGCGGCCAGCGCCCGCCGTACACTTCGCAGGTCCGCACGGAGCGTGCCGGTCTCACCCGGGGTCCTGGCGTAGAGCGTCCGCTCCACCGCCGAGGTGATCCTCCCCAGCGCGGCGGCGGCCTCCGGTTCGAACCCGTACTGCTCCGTCAGCCGCCTGGCCAGCGCGCGCGGGCTCTCACTCGGCTGCCGTGACATCCCGTAGTCGCACAGCGCGTCATCGAGTTCGGCCCAGGACGCCCTCACCGCCGACTCCCGCCGCTTGACCCTGAGTGCCGTGGCGCCGGTCGGATCCTCGTCGTCGGGGTCCCTGACCTGCCGGGTGTAGTACCTGCCGCGGCGGGCCCGCAGCTGCCAGCGGATCATCGCCGGAATCAGCGCGACCAGCAGAGCGATCACGACTCCGATGCCGATTCGCGCGGCCGGCGGCATGCCCTCGTCCAGTGCGATCGGCAGGCCGCCGGAGTCGAGGTCGAGCGTCCGGTCACGGCGGCCGGCCGCCGCCCCGCCGGTGGGGTCGGAGTCGCCGGGGTCCGCCGACGGGGCCGTGATCGGCTCGTCGGGGGTGGCCGACGTCACCTCGGGCCGGGTGTAGGAGGGCACCGTCGCGCTGCCCTGGCCCGCCCCGCCCGTCGGTGTGGGCTCGAAACGGAGCCATCCGGTTCCCTCGAAGTACAGCTCGGGCCAGGCGTGCGAGTCATGGGTGCGCACCTGCCACTGCCCGGACAGGTTGCCGCCTCCGGTGTAGCCGATGGCGACCCGGGAGGGGATGCCCAGGACGCGCGCCAGCACCGCCATGGAGGCGGCGAACTGCTCGCAGTAGCCGGTCCTGTTGCGGATCAGGAACTCCGTCAGCGCCGGGCCGTCGTGCCCCTGAGTGGACAGGTCGTAGGTGAACCCGCCCTTTTCCGTGAAGAACTCCTGCAGCTGGATCGCCTGCTCGTACTGGCTGGAGTCGCGCTTGGTCACCCGGGTGGCCAGTTCCCTGATCTCCCCGGGAAGGCTCTCCGGCAGTCCCAGGTACCGTTCCTTGATCGCCGGGGCCGCCGGATCCGCCGCCCTGAGCTTCTCCGCCGTGGGCTCGGGCTCGGCGGTGACCACCTGGTAGGTCAGGCCCTCGGCGGTGTTCCTGGTGGAGAAGACCATGAGCGTGTCGCGGTCGGGCCGCCAGTCGCCCTCCACCGTGACCCTGGACGCGGGGTAGGGCAGTGGCAGGAAACTCAGCCTCCTGACCTGCTCGCTCACCGTGATGTCGAGGGTCGCCGGCGTGACGGGCACGTCCACGTCCTGGCCGGGGGGCGGTGGCATGGGTGAGTCGGAGGTCCGGTCCTCGGGGCGGCCCCTGGGCTCCGACATCGTCCACTGCTCGCCGTCGAAGACGTCGAGGGAGTACATCCGCAGGTAGCGCGCCGCGCCGTCGCTGGCCGTGTAGGTCAGCACCGTGGAGTTCTCCGGCAGCGACAGCTGGCCGCGCAGGTTGACGATGGGGTTCGGGATGCTGATCGAGTTGCCGCCACCCTTGCCGTTGCCCACCCCGAACGAGAACAGCGGGTTGGGCTCCAGCGGAGGGAGCAGCAAGGGCAGCAGGACGGCCAGCACGATCGCGGTGAAACCGATGCGCCTGCCGGACAGCCGTAGCGTCCCGGCATCGGAGGAGGGCCGCGTGACGGTGAAGGAGGACGTCCGGCGCACCAGCACCGCCCGGCCCCAGTGGCTGACCCGCTCCCGTCCGTCGGCGACGAGCACGCCGAGATAGCCCAGGGCACCGATGATGAACGCCGGCCAGCTGATCGGCTCGGCGATCACCGCCGCCGGGACGGTGAACAGCGCCAGCAGCGGCAGCCCGGTGAGGGCCGCCCTGCGCAGCCGCGCGGCCAGCAGGTCGACGGTGATCGCGATCAGGCCGACGCCGCCGCAGGTGAGCAGGACGATTCCGTCGCTGTCCGGCACGGGGGCGGCGAACCGCTGGATGTCGGCGAAGCCCGTCGCCAGCAGCTCGGCCAGTGCCAGGACCGACTCCTTCGTGGGCACCACCCTCGCCCACGCCTCGTCGCCGGTGAACACCGTGGTCAGGTAGATCCAGACCGCGAGCACCTGGGCGGGCGGCACCAGCCAGCCGGGCAGCCTGTAGTGGCCGGCCAGCACGCCGATCCCGGTCACGACCAGGATCGCGCCGAGGCTGGTCCAGAACCAGGCGCCGCCCTGGAAGAGGGGATAGAGCGCGATCGCGACCGCTCCCGTGGCCACGCCCGACGCGATGGGAAGTCTCATGCGTTGCCCCTGCTCGCCAAGGATCGCCCGCGCTGCGCGGCGTCCTGCCACACGCTCGCGACGGAGGCGCCGGCGGCCAGTCGCACGACGCGCCAGCCCGTCCCCGTCAACACCGCCCGCGCCGCCTGGAAGTCCTCGTTCTCGCCGAGTTCGGGATGCTCCCATCCCGCCACGTCCAGCATCACGGCCACGCCGGTCATGTTGCCGTGCCTGACCCTGGCCAGCTCCTGGGCCTGGTCGAGGTCCATCTTGCCGAGCACGGCCACGATCAGCCCGTCGCCGCCGCCCTGGCGCAGCGCGCCGACGCCGTACTCCAGCGACCGCGCCGGGCTGGCCCGTACCATGGCCAGGGTGTCCAGCAGCGACAGGCTCAGCCCGCTGTCGGTGAGGTGCTCGGCCCCCTGGTCGGTGACCAGGCGCAGGCCGAGACCCTCATGGGCCAGGTGCACGCCGATGGAGGCGGCGGCCGAGACCGCGGTCTCGAACGACGAGCGCGGGCCCTCACCCCGGTGGGCGTACCGCCGGGTGTCCAGCAGCAGCGCACCTCTGCTCTGCCACTGCTGCTCCTCGCGCCGGACCATCAGCTCGCCGTGCCTGGCGGTCGAGCGCCAGTGCACCCGCCGCAGGTCGTCGCCCTGCCGGTACTCGCGCGGGGCGACGTCGTCGTCCCCCGCCGCCGCGACGCTTCTGGTACGGCTGTCACCGCCGCCCGTCCACTCGCCGACCAGACGGACCTGGGGCAGCGCCACCACCTGGGGCGTCACCATCAGCGTGTCGCTGATGGTGAACGACCTGGTCAGCTCGACCAGGCCGAAGGGATCGCTGATCCGGATGGAGAGCGGGCCGATGGTGAAGCGGCCGCGCAGGTCGGAGCGGACCCGGTAGTCGATCTCCCGGATACCCTGCGGCTCCACCCGGTCCAGCACGAACCTGGGCCGGGCGCCGAGGGCGTAGGGAACGGTGTCCTCGACCATCAGCAGACCGGTCGGCAGCCGGGTGACGTTCTCCAGCCGCAGCGTCACGGTGGCCTCGCTGCCCACCTCGGTCCTGGGCGGATCCAGACGGCGCGCGCAGCTCAGCCGGTAGCGGGTGCGGGCGACCACCATGGCCGCCAGCAGCGGCAGCGAGACGATCAGCACGCCGATCCTGAGCAGGTCGTGCTCGCCGAGGAGGAAGGCGCACAGCAGCGCCGCGACGCCGGACGCGATGAAGGACCGGCCGCGGGCGGTGAGCGCCTTGAGGCCGGAGGTCACCGGGCCTGGGCCTCGGGAACGGGAACCCGGCGGACCAGGTCGGCGATCACCTGCTCGGGCGGGCGGCGCTGCCCCTGAGCCTCGATGCTGGGCAGCAGCCGGTGCGCCAGCACGGGGATGGACAGCTCCTGCAGGTCGTCGGGAATGACGTAGTCGCGGCCGGCGAGCGCCGCGTGCGCCCGCGAGGCCCTGACCAGTTGCAGGGTCGAGCGAGGAGAGGCGCCCAGCCTCAGGTCGGGGGACTGGCGGGTGGCGGTCACCAGGTCGATCGCGTACTTCTTGATCGGCTGGGAGACGTAGACCCCGCGCACCGCCTCGATCAGCGCCCGCACCTCTTCGGTGGTGGCCACCGGCTCCAGCTTGTCCAGCGGGGAGGCGGCGCCGTGCACGTCGAGCATCTCCAGCTCCGCGGAGGGGGCCGGGTAGCCCATCGCGATCCTGGCGGTGAACCGGTCGCGCTGAGCCTCGGGCAGGGGGTAGGTGCCCTCCATCTCGATCGGGTTCTGTGTCGCGATCACCATGAAGGGGGAGTCCAGCCGGTAGGTCGCCCCGTCGACCGTGACCTGCTGCTCCTCCATGCACTCCAGCAGCGCCGACTGGGTCTTCGGGGAGGCACGGTTGATCTCGTCGCCCACCACGATGTTGGCGAAGACCGGGCCCGGCTTGAACTCGAACTCCCTGGTCTGCTGGTTGTAGGCGCTCACCCCGGTGATGTCGCTCGGCAACAGGTCGGGGGTGAACTGCACGCGGCGCACCGGGCAGTCGATGGAGCGCGCCAATGCCTTGGCGAGCATGGTCTTGCCGACTCCGGGCACGTCCTCGATGAGCAGGTGGCCCTCGGCGAGTAGTACGGTCAAGGTCAGGCGGATGACGTCACTTTTGCCTTCGATCACCGATTCGATCGACTGGCGGATCCGGTGCGCGGTGACAACAAGATCATCGAGCTGAGGTGAGACGTCATGAGTTACTGCCACCAGGCCTCCATGAGGATGCGGCGGTTGTGCGCCGGGGGTTGCCGTTGCGGAATCTTTGCGATCCCGTTACTCATTCTGTTTACGACCCTACGGCGCCGCGCGTTCCAACGGCGACCTTATGTGGTCATCAAGGATGATTTCGGGTGATCAGCCACAGTGTGCGCCATGATCGTCGCGTTCCTGTGCGAGTGACGTGTCGATCCTGTGACGGGCATGGTGCTGTTTCACCTTCCATCATTCTTCACCGCCTTACAGTCCATTTCATGATCTTTGGACTATTTGGCAATCTTCCCGACACGCCCATGACGTATGACGGGCCGCTTACCCCCTCCACTCCGCACCACCCCATTTGAACTGGGGAAATGTCGACGAAACCTGCCGTGAAGAGGCGCGGAATCAGTTGACGGTGGAGAGAAGTGGAGTATGGTGGTGCGCAGTGGAGGGCAAGGCCGCGACGCCTGGTTTTCCGCTGGGCACGGGAGGTGGAGCCGATGTTCCTCGGCACTCACCACCCGCGTCTCGATGAGAAGGGACGGCTGTTCCTGCCGGCGAAGTACCGTGAGGAGCTGGCGGAGGGTCTGGTGATCACCAAAGGCCAGGAGCGTTGCCTCTACGTCTTTCCCGTAGAGGAGTTCCAGCGCATAACCGAGGCTCTGCGCAACGCGCCGGTGACCGCCAAGGCGGTCCGTGACTACAGTCGTGTCCTCTTCGCCAGCGCATCCGACGAGGTCGCCGACAAGCAGGGACGGATCACCGTTCCGCAGGCTCTGCGCGAATACGCCAGCCTGCGCCGTGACTGCGTGGTCATCGGAGCCAACACCCGGCTGGAGATCTGGGACGCGCACGCCTGGAGCGCCTATCTGGCCGACCAAGAGCAGGCTTTCGCCGATCTGTCGGAGGAGGTGCTGCCAGGGATTTTGTGACTCCACGGTCGACTCATCGGTAAAACGTCGTTCGGCGAGGTCTCCACCCGCAACCACCTGCCCGTCAGCTGATGCACCTTCCCCGGTGTCAGGTGACGGACGGATACGCGGGTGCGGATGGGGACCTGGCCGGACGGCCCCGGGGGTGGGGGCCAGTTTCAAGACACCGGTGAGCGTCCGCCGCGCGTCCATGGGACGGGGCGGGAAATAAGGAGGGTTGCGCTTCATGCGCGCCGAGAACCACAGCCATGATCTCCAGGCGCCGGGGGGACACGTCCCGGTCATGCTCGACCGGGTGCTGGAGTTGCTCGCTCCGGCGCTGGCCCGCCCCGCCCCGGTGCTCGTCGACGCCAACCTCGGACTCGGCGGCCATGCCGAGGCGCTGCTCGCCGCACACCCCTCGCTCCACCTGATCGGGATCGACCGCGACCCCACCGCCATCGAGCGCTCCACGGCCAGGCTCGCGCCGTACGCGAACCGGATCACGCTGGTGCGCGCGGTCTCCGACGAGCTCTCCGAGGTGCTGGCCGACGCCGGCCACCCCCGGGTCGACGCGGCCCTGTTCGACCTGGGGGTCTCCTCCCCGCAACTGGACGAGGCCGAGCGTGGTTTCGCCTACTCCTACGACGCGCCGCTGGACATGCGGATGGACCGTGACGAGGAGCTCACGGCCGAGATCGTGGTCAACACCTATCCGGCCGCCGAGCTGATCCGGATCCTGCGGGATTACGGAGAAGAACGATTCGCCCCGCGTGTCGCGCATCTAATCCTCAAGGAAAGGGCCAGGGAGGCCATAACGTCTACCAAGCGGCTTGCGGAGATCGTCCGGACGGCGATCCCCGCCGCTACGCGCAGGACCGGGGGCAACCCCGCTAAAAGGACTTTTCAGGCGTTGCGGATCGAGGTGAACGCGGAGTTGACGGCGCTGGAACGCGCGCTCCCAGCCGCGCTCGACGCATTGACGCTGGGCGGGCGCGTCGTCGTGCTCGCGTACCACTCCCTCGAGGACCGGCTGACAAAGCAGGTCATCACCGCGCGGACCAGGGACACCGGCCCTGTTGGCCTCCCTGTCCCGCTGCCGGCTCACCAGCCGCGGTTCGCGCTCCTGACGAGGGGAGCCGAGCTTCCGAGCGAAGAGGAGGTGGCCCGCAACCCGCGGGCGGCCTCTGCCCGGTGTCGGGCGGCAGAGAGGATCCGTGAGGCAGTTGACGAGGAGTGAGACAGACGTCCGACGTGCCGCGCCCAGCCGTGCCGTGCCCGGTCGCGGCGCGCGTCCCGTGCGTGTCCCCCGCGCGATGCCGCAGGGGCGCCGCAGCGGTCCGGTCAGGCCCGTCTCCGGTCCGGCCGCGCCGGCCCAGGCGGCTCCCGCGGCCCGTCGCGCGCGGGCGCCGAGGGCTCCCTTCCTGCTGCTCGTGGTCGGCCTGCTCTGCGGCGGCCTGGTCAGCCTGCTGCTGCTGAACGCCGTGCTCGCCAAGGACTCCTTCCGGGCCAACGGGCTGCGCAAGGAGATCAGTGGGCTGCGCATCGAGAAAGAGGCGAAGCAGAGCGAGAACATGCGGAGGGAGATGCCCGACGCGGTCGCGAAGAACAACGAGTACCAGGGGCTTGGGCCCGACTGGGACACCGCGCGCGTCATCACCCCCGACAAACCCGCCAGCAGTGCCGCCAGCGACGGTCAGACGCCCGCAGGGCAGGAGCGAGTGCCGGGCACGGGCCGGTGAGAGAGAGCGGCGGACGAGGGCCCGGACAGGGCCGCGGCGGCTCCTCGGGCGGATCGGCGGGAAACTCCGGCCGCCGGTCTCCCGGCGGCCCCGGCCGGACGGGCGGTCCCGGCGGAGCCTCGGACGTCCCCGGCAAGCCCGGTTCCGACGGCACCGGGCCTTCCGGGCCTTCCGGTGCTCCCGGTGTCCCCGACAGCCCCGGCGGGCCCGCCTCCCCGGGCAGGCCCCCGGCGTCCGGCAGGTCCGGCTCGTCGAGATCGTCCGGTTCCGCTGGTGCCGGCCGTGCGGGTTCCGCCGGCCGGGGGCAGGGCGTCGACGGGCCGGGTAGGCCCGGTTCCTCGGGCAGGTCGTCCGGTTCCGGTCGCGCGGGCTCTTCGGGCAGACCGTCCACCACGGGCTCCGGCCGGGCGGGTTCTCCGGCCAGGGGACAGGGAGACGAGAAGGCGTCCGGTGCGGCCAGGGGGCGATCCTCCGCCGAAGGACCCGGTAAGGGCCAGGGGGCAGGGCGGACCGGCAGGTCGGGCTCCGCCGCGAGGCCGTCCGCCTCGGGCGGCTCCGGCCGGGCCTCCACCTCCGGCGGTCCCGGCAGGACGGGCTCGCCCGGCAGGCCGGCGGCCTCGGAGGGCACCGGCAGACCTGGCGGATCCGATAAATCTGATAAATCCGATAGGCCCGCCAGGTCCGGCTCTCCGGCGAGGCCGCCGGCCGCGGGCACGTCCGGCAGATCCGGCTCTCCGGGGCGGCAGGGTGCCACCGGCAGGCAGGGGCCCGGTGCGAGGCCGCCCGTCCCCGGCGCGCCCGGCCGGCCGGGCGCGCGTCCGGGCAGGGGCGCCTCCGGGGCCCCGGACGTCCCCTCCGCGCTCCGGGCGACGGGTGGCTCCGGCAGGCCCGGCGGCCCCTCGGCGCCGCGCAGGCCCACCGGTTCCGAGACCGCGCGTGGACCGGTGCGGTCCGCACGACCCCAGGAGTCACCGGGCCCGCCGGGCCGGGCGAGGCCCGCGCCGAGGCGCGGGGACGAGCGGCCCCAGGAGCAGGAGTACACGCGCGCGATGGGACGCGGTGGCGGCAGGCCACCGCGGCCTCCGGCGCGCCCGTCCGCGGTGCTGCGCCTGGGCAACCCCCGCAGGCGGATCGGCATCGGCCTGATGGCGATGACCTTCGTGCTGTCCATCTTCGCGGGGCGGCTCATCCAGCTTCAGGGCCTCGACTCGAAGGTCTACACCGCCGAGGCGGCCAAGCAGCGCGTACAGGGTGAGAAGCTGCCCGCGAGAAGGGGCTCGATCACCGACGTCAACGGACACGAGCTCGCGCTGACCCTGGAGGCGCGCGAGATCTTCGTGGACCCCTCTCAGGTGGTCGCCGCGCAGCGCGACCGGGTGGCCACGGTCCTGGCCAAGGAGTTGAACGAGGCCAAGGATCCGATCGCCGCCAAGCTGGCCGACGGCACCAGCCACTACGAGCAGATCGCCGCTGCCGTCGATCCCGCGCTCGCCCAGCGGATCATGGCGTACGAGTTCAAGGGCGTCGGCAGCAAGCACCGCTACCGGCGTGACTACCCGGGCGGTGACCTGGCGGGCAGCCTGCTGGGTTTCGTCGGTACCGACGGCACAGGACTGGCCGGGCTGGAGAGCACCTACGACAAGCTGCTCGCGGGCCGGGACGGCGAGCAGATCATCGAGACGGGCGCCAAGGGGCAGCGCATCCCGATGACCCGCAGCACCCTGCGGGCGCCGGTCGAGGGCAGGGACGTGCGGCTGACCATCAACCGCGACGTCCAGTGGGCCGCGCAGAAGGCGATCAGCGAGCAGGTCAAGGCCACCGGGTCGCGCACCGGCAGCGCCATCGTGATGGACGTGCAGACCGGTCAGTTGATCGCCATGGCGAACGCGCCGGAGCTCGACCTGAGGAACTGGAAGGACTCCCCGGTGGAGGACCGGGTCAACCGGTCGGTCACGGACGTGTTCGAACCGGGCAGCACCAACAAGGTCATCACCGCCGCGGCGGCGCTGGAGTCGGGGGCCGTGCGGCCGGACACCCTGTTCACCGTCCCCGACCAGATCAGGTGTGCCGACCGGGTGCTGAAGGACTCCCACCCGCACGCCACCGAGCGCCTGACCTTCTCGGGCGTCGTGGCGACCTCCAGCAACGTGGGCACGATCCTGGCCACCCAGAAGATCGGCGACGAGAAGCTCCACTCGATGCTCCAGCGCTTCGGTTTCGGCGCGAAACCCGGCACCGGGCTGCCGGGGGAGGAGGCGGGGCTCCTGCCCGACTGGAAGGACTGGTCGGGCAGCCAGCGCTGCACGATCGCCTACGGCCAGGGCATCTCGGTGACCGCGATCCAGACGGCGAGCGTCTACCAGACCATCGCCAACGGCGGGGTGCGCGTCACCCCGCAGATCGTGGCCGGTACGACCGGCGAGAACGGCGCGTTCACGCCGTCCGCGCCGGGTGAGCGGACCCGGGTGGTCGGTGAGCGTACGGCGCGGGAGATCGCCGCCATGCTGGAGGCCGCCGTGAGCGAGGAGGGCACCGGCAACCTCGCCGCGATCGACGGCTACCGGGTGGCGGGCAAGACGGGCACCGCGATGCGCTATGACACCAGATGCCAGGGCTACTGCGGATATACCGCGACGTTCGTTGGTTTTGCTCCCGTGGACAAGCCCCGCCTGGTCGTCCTGGCGGTGCTCCAGGATCCCCAGCAGGGCCACTACGGTGGGGAGATCGCCGCCCCGGTCTTCAAGCAGCTGATGACGTTCGCGTTGAAGAGCGGGAAGATTCCCCCGACCGGAACCCGGCCCTCCCCGGTGCGGATACGCGCAGGGAGGTGACGAGTGAAGGTACGCTCTCGCCGTGCATCCCCCGTCGTCCATGCGACCCTCAACCAGTTCACCCCGTCCGCTCTCCGGGCTGGCGAGCCTCATCGGCGCGCCCTCGGGCACGTCACGAGCGCCGCTGGCCGCGGTGTCCGGGATCACCATCGACTCGCGCCAGGTGTGTCGTGGAGATCTCTACGTCGCGCTGCCGGGGGCCACGGCCCACGGGGCCGACTTCTCCGCGCAGGCCCTCGCCGCGGGTGCCGCCGCGATCCTGACCGACGAGGCGGGCAGGCAGGCCGCGGTCGCGACCGGCCTGCCGGTCCTCGTAGTGCCCAACCCGCGCCGCCTGCTGGGACAGGTCTCCGCCTGGGTGTACGGCAATCCCGCGGCGGACGTGATGGTCATCGGCGTCACCGGCACCAGTGGCAAGTCCACCACCACTTTCCTGCTGGAGGCCGGACTACGGGCCGCAGGACACCGGCCGGGGCTGATCGGGGGCGTGGAGATCCACGTCGGTGAGCTGCGTTTCGCGCCGAAGCTCACCACGCCGGAGGCCAGCGACCTGCAGGGCCTGTTCGCCCTGATGCGCGAGCAGGGCGTCACCGCCGCGGCCATGGAGGTCTCCAGCCACGCGCTGGCGCTGGGCCGGGTCGACGAGGTGTCCTACGACGTGGCGCTGTTCACCAACCTGTCGCAGGACCACCTCGACTTCCACCGGGATCTCGACGACTACTTCGCGACGAAGGCCCGGTTGTTCACCCCCGAGATGAGCAGGGTGGGCGTCGTCAACATCGACGACGCCCACGGGCGGGAGCTCCTCGGCACCGCGAAGATCCCGATGACCACCTTCTCCGCCGAGGGCGCCGTGGAGGCCGACTGGCGGGCCGTGGACGTGCGGCTGGGACCCGAGGGCAGCAGTTTCAAGATCGTGGGCCCCGGCGGCGTCGAGGAGGCCGCGACGATCGCCCTGCCCGGCCCCTTCAACGTGGCCAACGCCCTGGGCGCCGTCGTCGCACTGGTGGAGGCCGGTGTGCCGCTGCGAACCGCGGTGGCGGGCATAGGTACGCTGGCAGGAGTTCCGGGCCGGATGGAGCGGGTTCCCGGCGGGGAGGACTTCCAGGCCATCGTCGACTACTCGCACAAGCCCGGCGCGGTCGAGTCGGTCCTGTGCTCGCTGCGCGAGGTCACCGCGGGCAGGCTCATTGTGGTCCTTGGCTGCGGGGGTGACCGTGACCGTGGTAAACGCCCAATGATGGGAGAAGCCGCCGCAAGGCTGGCAGATGTGGCTATTCTCACCAGCGACAACCCCCGCTCTGAGGATCCCCTGCGGATCCTCGCGGAGATGATGGACGGAGTTCTCGGTGTGTCCCAGGACGGACGCGCACATGTGATCATTGAGCCTGATCGTGCCGCGGCCATCGACCTGGCCATTGGCCGGGCGGGTTTCGGTGACGTCGTCGTCGTGGCCGGCAAGGGTCACGAGCAGGGCCAGTACATCGGCGACCAGGTGCTTCCTTTCGATGACAGGCAGGTCGTGGCCGACGCGATCGTCAGGCGCCGGAACCGCACCGGGCGCCGAAGCACGTATGGAGAGTAGGGAAGACGCATCATGATCCCGTTGCCGCTGGCCAGAATCGCCGAGATCACCTCGGGGGCCCTCGCGGGCATGGCCGACCCACGCGCGGTGGTGCGCGGCCCGGTCGTCATCGACTCCCGCGCCGTCGAACCGGGGTCGCTGTTCGTCGCGATCAAGGGTGACCGGGTCGACGGGCACGACTTCGCCGCCCAGGCCATCGAGGCCGGGGCGGTCGCCGTGCTGGCCTCCCGGCCAGTCGACGTCCCCGCCGTCATCGTCGGCGACACCGTGACGGCCATGACCGGCCTGGCCACCGCCGTCTGCGCCGAACTGCCGGCGACCACGGTCATCGGCATCACCGGCTCGGCGGGCAAGACCACCACCAAGGACCTGCTGGCCAGGCTCACCGCCAGGATCGGTCCAACGGTCGCCCCCGTCGAATCGTTCAACAACGAGATCGGCCACCCGCTGACCGTGCTGAAGGCCGACGAGGACACCCGCTACCTGGTGCTCGAGCTCAGCGCGCGCGAAGCCGGGCACATCACCCACCTGACTCGTATCGCCCCGCCGAGGATCGGCGTGGTCCTCAACGTCGGCACCGCCCACCTGGGCGTCTTCGGGGGCAAGGAGGAGATCGCCAGGGCCAAGGGCGAACTGGTCGAGGCGCTGCCCGCCGACGGCGTGGCCGTGCTCAACATCGACGACCCGCTGGTGGCCGCCATGGCCGGACGCACCGGTGCCCGCGTCACCTGGTACGGCCGGGCCTCCGGCGCCGACGTGCGGGCCGAGAACGTGACCGTCGACGACCGGGGGCGCGCCTCCTTCACGCTGCGCACCCCGTCCGGCGCCGCCCCGGTCGGCCTCCGCCTGTACGGCGAGCACGCGGTGGAGAACGCGCTGGCGGCCGCGGCGGCCGCCTACGAGCTCGGCCTGCCGGTCGCCACCATCGCCGAGGAGCTGTCGGAGGCCGAGCCCCGCAGCCGCTGGCGGATGGAGGTCACCGACCGCGAGGACGGGGTGACCGTGATCAACGACGCCTACAACGCCAACCCCGACTCCATGCGCGCCGCCTTCGGCGCCCTGGACGCGCTCGCGGGCGATCGCCGCCGCTTCGCGGTCATCGCCTCCCTGCGCGAGCTGGGCGAGGACGGTCCCGCGCTCAACGAGGAGCTGGGCCGGCTGGCCGGGGGCGCGGGTCTCGCCGGCCTGTTCGTCGTCGGCCCCGACGCCGACCCGATCCTGGCCGGGGCGGAGGCCGCCGTACGGGAGGCCGCGGGCCGCGTACCGGCGGCCGGCGCCCCGGCCGCGTATGCCGGACCGACCTCGCACGCGGAGGCCTCGCGCGCCGTGGGCGGCCCGCCGGGCGCGGGAGAGCCGCCGGGCACCGGCTCGGCGGCCCGCCTCTCGCCCGTCGTCGCCTTCGGTGACACCCCGGCGGCCGGGGTCCAGGGCGCCATCCGGGTCTCGCACGCCGCCGACGCGGCACAGGCGGGCGCGGAGCTGTCGGCGCTGCTGGCCCCCGGTGACGTCGTGCTCGTCAAGGGACCGCGCGCCGCGGGCCTCGAGCGGGTGGCCGCGGCGCTGCTCGGGGGTGATCGCCGATGAGGGAGATCCTCGTCGCGGCGGCGATCAGCCTGCTGCTGTCCATGCTGGGCACGCCGCTGGCGATCCGGCTGTTCTCCCGGCGCGGCTACGGGCAGAGCATCAGGGAGGAGGGCCCCTCCGGCCACCACGACAAGCGCGGCACCCCCACCATGGGCGGCACCGTGATCGTGATCGCCGCGCTGGTCGGCTTCGCCTGCGCCCACCTCTACAGCTTCACGCCGCCCACGGTCTCCGCGGTCCTGGTGCTGTTCCTGATGACGGGCCTGGGCGCGGTCGGCTTCCTGGACGACTTCATCAAGATCTACAAGCAGCGCAGCCTGGGCCTGCGCAGCGGTGCCAAGGCGCTGGGCCAGCTCATCGTCGGCGCGGTCTTCGCGGTCCTGGTGACCCGTTTCCCCAACGCCTACCTGATCACCCCGGCCGAGACGCGCCTGTCGTTCCTGAGGGACTTCGGCCCCTCCATCGGGCTCATCGGGTTCATCATCTGGGTGCTAATCATGATCGTGGGCTTCTCCAACGCGGTGAACCTCACCGACGGTCTCGACGGCCTGGCCAGCGGTGCCACCGGTGTGGTGCTGGCCTCGTACGTGCTGATCGGCAACTGGCAGCTGCGCAACAGCTGCACCACCCAGCTCGGGCCCAACTGCTACTGGGTCCGCGACCCGCTGGACCTGGCCGTGGTCGCCGCGGCGGTGCTCGGCGCGCTGGTCGGCTTCCTGTGGTGGAACGCCCCACCCGCGAAGATCTTCATGGGTGACACCGGCTCGCTGGCCCTGGGCGGCGTGCTCGCCGGGTTGGCCATCACCACCAGGACCCAGCTCCTGCTGATCATCCTCGCCGGGATGTGCGTGCTGATCACCATGTCGGTGATCATCCAGGTGGGCTCCTTCAAGATGACCGGTAAACGGGTCTTCAGGATGGCCCCGCTCCAGCACCACTTCGAGCTGAAGGGCTGGGCCGAGACGACCATCGTGGTCCGCTTCTGGCTGATCGCCGCCCTGTGCGCGGCCGCCGGGCTGGGGATCTTCTACGTGGAATGGATGCCCAGGCTGTGAGTGGGAAAGGCCATGTGATCTGCGTCGCCGGGCTGGGGGTCTCGGGCACGGCCGTGGCCCGCACGATGGCCGCGAGGGGCGAGAAGGTGGTCGTCCTGGAGGGCAGGGACGGCGAGCGGGCCAGGGCGCTCGCGGGCGAGCTCGCCGAGCTCGGTGTCGAGGTCCGCTTCGGTGAGCCCGCGGAGCCCCCGGAGGGCACCTCGCTGATCGTCACCACGGGCTGGCCGCCGCACCACCCGCTGCTCGCCGCGGCCGCGGCGGCGGGGATCGAGGTGATCGGCGAGGTCGAGCTGGCCTGGCGGCTCCGCCCGGGCGGAGCCGCTCCCTGGCTGGCGCTGACCGGTACCAACGGCAAGACCACCGTGGTCCGGATGCTCACCTCGATGCTCCTGGCCGCCGGGCACCGGGCGCTCGCCGTCGGCAACGTCGGCACCCCGGTGGTGGAGGCGGTCGCCGGAGCCGGCGACGTGCTGGCGGTGGAGTTGTCCAGCTTCCAGCTGCACCGCTCGCCCAGCATCGTCCCGTACGCGGCCGCGGTGCTCAACGTGGCGCCGGACCACCTCGACTGGCACGGCTCCATGGAGGAGTACGCCCGGGTCAAGGGGGAGATCTTCGCCAGGGCCGGGATCGTCGTGTACAACGCCGATGACGAGTGGGCGACCCGTCTCGCCGCGCCGTACGAGGGCACGGCGGTACGCAGCGTGGGCTTCACCCTCGGCGTGCCCTCACCGGGCCGGCTCGGCGTGGTCGAGGACCTGCTGGTGGACCGGGCGTTCGTGGCCGATCCCGCGGCCAACGCGGAGGAACTCGCCTCGTTCGACGACGTCCGCCCGTTCGCGCCGCACAACGTGGCCAACGCGCTCGCCGCCGCGGCACTGGCCAGGGCCTACGGGGTTAGCGCCGCCGCGGTGCGCGAGGGCCTGCTGGCCTTCGTGCCCGACCCCCACCGGATCGCGCACGTGGCCAGGGTCGCCGAGGTCGACTACGTGGACGACTCCAAGGCCACCAACCCGCACGCCGCCGCCGCCTCGCTGGCCGCCTACCCGTCGATCGTCTGGGTGGCGGGCGGGCAGCTCAAGGGCGCGGACGTCGGCGAGCTGGTACGTTGCGCCGCGCCCCGCCTGCGCGGTGCGGTCCTCCTGGGCGCCGACCGCGAACGAATTCGCGAGGCTCTGGCGCGACACGCCGGGAATGTTCCGGTGGTGGAGGTGGCCGGGCAAGACACTGGGGTCATGGACCGTGTCGTCACCGAAGCCGCCAGGCTCGCCGCCCCCGGAGACACCGTGCTGCTGGCCCCGGCCGGCGCCTCCTGGGACATGTTCTCCGGTTATCCCGCACGAGGGGAGGCGTTCGCCCGAGCCGTGCACCGTCTCGCCGCAGGGCACGACGGGGGACGGGCGTGAGCGCGACGGCGCAGGAGAGCGCCCCCCGGGGGCAGGACGGCTTCCGTGAGCACCTGCTCGCCTTCCGCGAGCTGCTCAACCGGCCGTTGACCTCGTACTACCTGATCCTGGGGTGCAGCGCCCTGCTGCTCGTCCTCGGCCTGATGATGGTGCTGTCGGCATCCAGCATCGAGGCGCTGCAGGAGAAGGGAGATCCCTTCTACTGGTTCTTCAAGCAGTCGGTCTCGGCCGGGATCGCCCTTCCGCTGATGTGGATCTGCGCCCAGCTGCCGCCCCGGTTCTTCAGGCTCGCCGGCTACCCGCTGATGGCGCTGTCGATCCTCGGGCTGGTGCTGGTGCTGTTCGTCGGCACCTCCCAGCTCGGCGCCCAGCGCTGGATCGACCTCGGCCCCATCTACCTGCAGCCGTCCGAGCCCGCCAAGCTCGGGCTGACGATCTGGGGGGCCGACCTGCTGGCCCGCAGGGCGCGCAACGGCCTGATCGAGTGGCGCAGCCTGTTCATCCCGCTGATGCCGGGCACCGCGATCCTGGCCGTCATGGTCATGATGGGGCGCGACCTCGGCACCACGCTGGTGCTGATGATGATCTTCCTGTCGCTGCTCTGGGTGGTGGGCGCGCCGCTGAGGCTGTTCGGCGGGATCCTCGCGGTGGCGGTGCTCGCGACCATCGTCATGATCAGCACCGAGGGCTACCGCTCGGCACGGATCGCGGGTTGGCTCGACCCGTGGGGCAACGCCCAGGGGGCCGGCTTCCAGGCCGTGCAGGGGCAGATCGCGATGGGCAGCGGCGGCTGGTTCGGGCTGGGCCTGGGGTCCAGCAGGCAGAAGTGGAGCTGGATCCCGCACGCGGAGAGCGACTTCATCTTCTCCATCCTCGGCGAGGAGCTCGGACTGATGGGCACGCTCGTCGTGGTGGCCCTGTTCGGGCTGCTGGGTTACGCGGGGCTGCGGGTGGCCACCCGGGTCAAGGACCCGTTCGTCCGGCTCGCCTCCGCCGCCGCGGTCGCCTGGATCGCCGGTCAGGCGATCGTCAACATCGGCGCCGTCATCGGCGTGCTGCCCATCACCGGTATCCCGTTGCCGCTGGTCTCCTACGGTGGGTCGGCCCTGTTGCCCACCCTGGCCGCCCTCGGCATGCTCCTGTCGTTCGCCAAGCACGAACCCGGCGCCCGCGAGGCTCTCGCGGCCCATGGCCCCGGACCGGTGGCGCGGGGCCTAAGCTGGCTTGGCCTGGGTGGTCCGGCCAGGAAACGACGGCCGGGCCGTGGAAGACGATAAGCGAAAGGACCGACATGAGGGTGGTCCTCGCCGGCGGCGGGACGGCCGGTCATATCGAACCGGCGCTGGCTCTGGCCGACGCGCTGCGCCAACTCGACCCCAACATCGGGATCACCTGCCTCGGCACCGAGCGAGGTCTGGAGACCAGGCTGGTTCCGGCCAGGGGGTATGAACTGCAACTGGTGCCCGCGGTGCCGCTGCCCCGGACACTGACACCCCAGCTGCTGAGCGTGCCGGGCCGTCTGGCGGGCGCCATCAACGCGGCCGCCGCCATCATGGACCGGGTCCAGGCCGACGTCCTGGTCGGCTTCGGCGGCTATGTGGCGACCCCCGCCTACCTGGCGGCGCGGCGGCGCGGCGTGCCGATCGTGGTCCACGAGGCCAACCCGCGCCCCGGCCTGGCCAACCGGCTGGGCGCGCGCCTCACCGACCACGTGTTCACCGGCCACCCGGACACGCCGCTGAACCACGCCGAGTACATCGGCATCCCCCTGCGCCGTGAGATCGTCAACCTCGACCGGCTGTCCATGGGCGACAAGGCCAGGTCCTGGTTCGGTCTGGAGGCCGACCTGCCCACGCTGCTGGTCACCGGCGGCTCCCAGGGGGCCCGCTCGCTCAACCAGGCGGCCCTGGCCGCCGCCCCCGTGCTGCGCCGGGCCGGAGTGCAGGTGCTGCACGTCATCGGCCCGAAGAACACGCTGGAGGAGGAACCGCCGCCCGGCGACCCGCAGTACGTCGTGCTGCAGTACGTCGACCGGATGGACCTGGCCTATGCCGCCGCCGACTTCGCCCTGTGCCGCAGCGGCGCGATGACCTGCGCCGAGCTGACGGCGGTGGGCCTGCCGGCCGCGTACATCCCGCTGCCGCACGGCAACGGCGAGCAGCGGCTCAACGCCACGCCGATCGTGCAGGGCGGCGGCGGCCTGATGATCGACGACGCCGAGCTGTCAGCGGAGTGGATCATTCAGAACGTGCTGCCCATCCTGTCCGACCCCGAACGTGTGGTCACCATGTCCGAGGCGGCGTCTCAGATGGGCAGGAAGGACGCCGACGTGACGCTGGCGCACAGGGTGCTGCAGGCCGCGGTGCGAGGGAGAGGCTGAATGGGCGCGGAGCGGATCCGACGCGGTGAGCGCGGGGCTGCCCGCGCTCGCCTCCGGCGAGAGGGCAGGGCGGGCCGAGGGCGTCCGCGCGGCGAACGAGGAGGGGTGAGCGGCCGATGAGCCTGGTCAAGCTGGTGGATCCGGTTGCGGCCGGAGACCTGGGACGGGTCCACTTCATCGGGATCGGCGGTTCTGGGATGTCCGGAATCGCGCGCATCCTGCTTAAACGGGGCGTGCAGGTCTCGGGCAGCGACGCGCGAGGGTCGGACATGGCGACCGAGCTGCGGGAGCTGGGGGCCAGGGTGCACATCGGCCACGCCGCCTCGCACATCAAGCAGGTCGACACCGTCGTGGTCTCCACCGCGATCCGCGACTCCAACCCCGAGCTGGGCGAGGCGCTCCGCCAGGGCCTGCGGGTCATCCCCAGGGCCGCCGCGCTGGCCTCCGTCATGGCGGGCAGGACCGGCGTCGCGCTGGCCGGCACCCACGGCAAGACCACCACGACCTCGATGCTCACCGTGGCGCTGCAGAAGTGCGGCGCCGACCCCTCGTACTGTGTGGGCGGGCAGCTGGTGACGACGGGGCTGGGCGCCGACGAGGGCTCGGGCGGGGTGTTCGTCGCCGAGGCCGACGAGAGCGACGGCTCCTTTCTCATGCTGGCCCCCGACATCGCCGTGGTGACCAACGTCGAGCCGGACCATCTGGACAACTACGGCGACCCGCGTGCGGTTCACGATAGCTTCGCCCGGTTCGTGGAGCGGGTGGCCGACACCATGGTCGTCTGCGCCGACGATCCCGGCTCCGCCGCGCTGGTCCCGATCGCCCGCGCCCGCGGCCTGAAGGTGATCACGTACGGTGCGGCGGAGGACGCCGACCTGCGGGTGGGCGGGATCTCTCCCGAGGGGCTGGGCATCACCTTCACGGTCCACGGGCACGGGGAGGTCAGGCTCGCGGTCCCGGGCCGTCACAACGCGCTCAACGCGGCCGCGGTCATCGCGGTGGCGGGGGAGCTGGGTGTCTCCTTTGGTGAGATCCGTGATGGTCTGGCGGCCTTCACCGGCGCCAAGCGCCGTTTCGAGGCCAAGGGTGAGGCGGGCGGGGTGGCGGTCTTCGACAGCTACGCCCACCACCCGACCGAGTTGGCCGCCGACCTGCGCGCGGCGCGGGACGTGGTGGCGTCCTTCTCGGGAGACGGCAGGGTCATCGCGGTCTTCCAGCCGCACCTGTACTCGCGCACCAGGTTCTTCGCCGACGAGTTCGGCATCGCGCTCGGGCTGGCCGACGAGGCCATCGTCCTGGACGTCTACGGCGCCCGCGAGGATCCCGAGCCCGGCGTGTCGGGGGCGCTGGTGGCGGGCAAGGTGCCGCTGCCCGCGGAGCGGGTGGCCTACGCCCCCCAGCGGGACGGCGTGCCCGCCCTGGTCGCGAGCCTGGCCAGGCCGGGGGACATCGTCCTGACCATGGGCGCGGGCGACGTGACCGAGCTGGGTCCCAGGATCGTGGCGGAGCTGGCCGCGCGGTGACCCATGCCAGCGGGCGCGGGTCGCCGGAGGGGGAGTGGCATTGAACGGCGTGTGGCGGTCGGCCTTCCTGGCCCTGCTCACCGCGGGAGTGGTGGGCATCGCCGCGTGGCTGGTGTTCTTCTCCCCGGTGCTCGGGGTGCGGGAGATCCAGGTGGTGGGCAACGCGGGCCTGTCCACCGAGGAGATCCGGCGGGCGGCGCAGGTGGCCGGCGGCAAGCCCCTCGCCACGGTCGACCTGGCCGAGGTGGAGGACCGGATCGGCCAGATCACCCAGATCGAGTCGGTGACGGTCAGCCGCGCCTGGCCGGGGACCCTGCGGGTGAAGGTCGTGGAGCGCAGGCCGGTGGCGGTGGTGCCGGTCGGCGACAGGTCGGCGCTGATGGACCGGCACGGGATGGTCACCGAGGTCAAGGACGTCGCGCCCCCGACACTGCCGGTGCTGCGGGTGGACCGGCCGGGGCCGGGCGACCCGGCGACCGCGGCGGCGCTCACGGTCATCGCCGCGCTGCCGGAGAATCTGGCCCGCCGGGTCGCGGAGGTGCTCGCACCGTCGGCTGAGACGGTCTCGCTGCGGCTGAAGGACGGCCGCGCGATCGTGTGGGGCGGCGGCGACCGCCCCGCGGACAAGGCCCGGATCCTTGTTACGCTGCTCAGACGTCCGGCCGACACCTATGACGTCAGTTCGCCTGACGTCGTGACGGTTAAGTGATCTCATCGGATGGCGGACGTTCCCGGAAAAGGACGGCCCGCGACACGCTGGACGTGCTTGCGGCGCGGTTAGTTGACCCGCCAGGAGCGTAACTCCTACTGTCCGTATCACTCCTCAGGTTGACATAAAGCTAAATCTCAACTTGAGGGTGAGGGTTTTGGAAACGACGGCACGGGCCCCGTGCCGCATGAAATTGCAAGTCAACGAGCGGAAAGGCCCCTCGTCGTGGCAGCACCGCAGAACTACCTCGCGGTCATCAAGGTTGTAGGAATCGGCGGAGGCGGAGTCAACGCCGTCAACCGGATGATCGAGGAGGGACTCAAGGGCGTCGAGTTCATCGCCATCAATACCGACGCCCAGGCGCTGCTGATGAGTGACGCCGACGTCAAGCTCGACGTCGGGCGCGAGCTCACTCGCGGCCTCGGCGCGGGAGCCAACCCCGAAGTCGGGCGCAAGGCGGCCGAGGACCACCGTGAGGAGATCGAAGAGGTCCTCAAGGGCGCCGACATGGTTTTCGTCACGGCCGGTGAGGGCGGTGGCACGGGCACCGGAGGCGCCCCGGTGGTGGCCAACATCGCCCGCACCCTGGGCGCGCTGACCATCGGTGTCGTGACCCGGCCCTTCAGCTTCGAGGGGCGGCGCAGGGCGATGCAGGCCGACGCCGGCATCGAGACCCTCCGTGAGGAGGTCGACACCCTCATCGTGATCCCGAACGACCGGCTGCTGTCGATCTCCGACCGGCAGGTGAGCGTGCTGGACGCCTTCAAGGCGGCGGACCAGGTGCTGCTCTCCGGTGTCCAGGGCATCACCGACCTGATCACCACGCCCGGACTGATCAACCTCGACTTCGCCGACGTGAAGTCGGTCATGTCCGGTGCCGGCTCGGCCCTGATGGGCATCGGCCACGCGCGCGGCGACGACCGTTCGGTCGCGGCGGCCGAGATGGCCGTGTCCAGCCCGCTGCTGGAGGCCAGCATCGACGGCGCGCACGGCGTGCTGCTCTCGATCGCCGGCGGCTCCGACCTCGGCCTGTTCGAGATCAACGAGGCGGCCCAGCTCGTCTCCACCGCCGCGGCGCCGGACGCCAACATCATCTTCGGTACGGTCATCGACGACGCCCTCGGCGACGAGGTGCGCGTCACCGTGATCGCGGCCGGCTTCGACGAGCCCGCTCCCGAGCCCAAGCAACTCCCGCAGCCGGCGTCCCGCCCGCAGCCCGCCTCGCGTCCCGCCCCGCCGCCCTCGGCGGCCGCCCCGGTCCGCCCGCTGGCGCCCACGGTCAAGGCGGAGCCCCGCCCTGAGCCCCGTCCGGAGCCCAGGGTGGAGCACCTGCCGCCCTCGCCGGTGCGGCAGGTCGTCACCCCGCCGGCGGAGCCGACGCCCCCGCCCCAGCAGATCCACCCGGTACAGCCGGTGGAGCACTCCGAGCCGCACCGCGTGGAGGAGCCGCACTCCCCTCCGCTGTCGATCCCGCGCCCGGCCCCTGAGCCCTCGCAGCCGACGCCGATCTCCGCGAGGGTCACCGACCCTGCCCGGCGGCGACCGGTGATCTTCGAGGAGCAGGAAGAGGAACTGGACGTTCCCGACTTCCTGAAGTGACATCGCTCACGGTGGGGGTGGGTGCAGAGCCACCCGGCCGTGCTGGGAAGAATGGGCTCCGCCGGTTTGTCAGTGTCCGAGCGGCGGAGATGTGACGGAAACAACACGACGCGATGAGATCGCGGCCGGGCTGGCCCGGGTCGAGGCGGAGATCGCCGAAGCCTGCCGGGCCGCCGGCCGCAGCCGCGAGGAGCTGACGCTCATCGCGGTGAGCAAGACCTACCCCGCCTCCGACGTGCGGCTGCTGGCCGGACTCGGGATCGGTGACGTCGGGGAGAACCGCGACCAGGAGGCTTCGGTCAAGGCGCGAGAGTGCGCCGACCTCGGCCTGCGATGGCACTTCGTCGGCCAGTTGCAGACCAACAAGGTCCGCTCGGTGGTCGGCTACGCGGACGTCGTCCACTCGGTCGACCGCCCGCGCCTGGTCACCGCCCTCAGCAGGGAGGCGCTCGGGGTGGGGCGCCGGATCACCTGCCTGGTACAGGTGGCGCTCGACGGTGACCCCGCCAGGGGCGGCGTGGTACCACAGCAGGCCGAGGCGCTGGCGGACGCCGTCGCCGGAGCGCCGGGGCTTGAGCTGGGCGGGGTGATGGCGGTCGCGCCGCTGGGGGAGGAGCCGGGCAGGGCGTTCGCGAGGCTGAGGGAGATCGCGCGGTCCGTCCAGGACGCCCACCCGGGCGCCGACGTCATCTCGGCGGGGATGAGCGGGGATATGTCCCAGGCCATTGCCAACGGTGCGACACACCTGCGTGTTGGTACGGCGTTGCTCGGTCGCAGGAAGCCCTTCGTCAGGTAATGTCCCTTCAAGTGGACCTTGGCGTCCGCGTATCCGGACAGCGGTCGAACGGTGGTGAGCTCAGGGCGGTCGGGCTGGCCCCTCGGGCACATCGAAGTAAGACGGAGGAAGAAGTAGCGATGGCCGGCGCGATGCGCAAGATGGCGGTCTACCTCGGTCTTGTTGAGGACGACCGCTACGAGAGATACGACAGCTACCCCGACGACGAGTACGAGGAGTTCGACGACACGCGCCGGGAGGGCGACGAGCGTCCTGGCACGGTCCACGACCTCTCGGACGACACCGACCCAGGCGTACCCGCTCCGAGGCCCGCGACGGCCGTCCTGGAGCGCCGCACGACCGATCTGGCGCGCATCACCACCCTTCATCCCCGCACGTACAACGAGGCGCGGACCATCGGTGAGCACTTCCGTGACGGCACTCCCGTCATCATGAACCTGACCGAGATGGTTGACAGTGACGCAAAGCGGCTCGTTGATTTCGCGGCAGGTCTCGTCTTTGGCCTACATGGCAGCATTGAACGTGTTACCAACAAGGTGTTCTTGTTGTCCCCAGCCAATGTCGAGGTGACCGCCGAGGACAAGGCTCGAATCGCGGAACGCGGATTCTTCAACCAGAGCTAGAGTTCCACTATGAACAGTGACCGGCCCGACGGGTCCCGATGGGACGAAGGACGGCAGAGCGGAGTGGAGGCGAGGGCGGACCGTGGGGATCGTTAGCGGGATCTTGGTCTTCGTCCTGTCCATCTACCTCGTGCTGCTGATCGGCAGAATGATCTTTGAGACGGTGCAGGCGTTCGCACGTCAGTGGCGCCCCACAGGCATCGTCCTGGTGCTGGCGGAAGCCGTATACACGGTGACCGACCCACCTCTCAAGTTCCTCCGCCGTTTCATTCCACCACTCCGGTTGGGTACGGTGGCCTTTGACCTAAGCTTCACAGTGCTGTTCATTGTGGTCTTGGTCTTGATCCAACTCGTGTCCGCGCTTCGTTGATCGGGTACCGTCCCCCCGGACAGACTCCAAGCGCGCCAAGGAGACCGAAATGCCGCTGACTCCCGCCGATGTGCGGAACAAGCAATTCAGTACGACCCGCCTTCGGCCGGGTTACGACGAGGAAGAGGTAGATGCCTTCCTCGATGAGGTCGAGTCCGAGTTGGACCGTCTCATTCAGGAGAACGAGGAGCTCCGCGCCAAGCTGGCGGAGTGCCTGCGGGGCAAGGTCCCCGGCGGGATGGGCATGGCCATGGCGCCCGCCCCCATCGCCGAGCCCAAGCCCGAGATGATGATGCAGCAGCCGGAGCCGATGCGCGCTCCCGAGCCGGTGCAGCATCAGCAGCCCGTTCCCGTCGGAATGGGAATGCCTCCGGCCGAGGACAACATGGACACCGCGGCCCGCGTGCTCGCCCTCGCGCAGCAGACCGCGGACCAGGCCATCGCCGACGCCCGCCGGGAGGCGGACGAGACGGTGACCCGGGCGCGCCGCGAGGCCGACGACATCCTCGGCAAGGCACGTCGCCAGGCCGAGCAGGTCATCGGTGACGCACGTGCCCGAGCCGAGACGCTGGAGCGCGACGCGCAGGAGCGGCACCGCCAGGCCATGGGCTCGCTGGTGCAGACCCGTGACGAGCTCGAGCGCAAGGTCGAGGAGCTCCGCAGCTTCGAGCGCGAGTACCGTAGCCGCCTGAAACTGTATCTGGAGAACCAGCTGGCCGAGCTCAACGTGGCTGCCGAGGGCAGCGGCGGGTTCCCGATCGTGAGCGGGCCTCCGGCCATGTCCCACGCGGTGGCCCCGGGTGGTCAGCCGACGCTCCAGGGCGCGCCCAACCCGTTCGGCGGCGACCCGTCGCAGCATTCGGGCGCCTTCCAGGGCGTTGACGGTCCTCACAACGACCGCCGCTAAGGTGTCGGGTCACCCCTTTTGACCCGCATCCGGGAGTCTTTCTGTGATCCTTATCAGCGCCGGTTTGGTACTCACGGCCATCGTCCTGCTCATCGTGGGGATCGTGCTGGCCAAACCGTTTCTGGTCATGTGGTCGATCGCGGTCAGCGTGCTGTCCGCCGTCTTCCTGGTGATCGGGGCGTTGTTGCGGCGCCACGAGCTGTTCCCCGGCGGGCAGGCCGGGGCCGCTCCGCCCCTTCCCGAGAAGGGACCGATGCCGGCCGGGTCCGTCCCCGCGCCGCACGGTGTGCCGAACCAGCCTCCCGTGCCACCGCACATGATGGCGCAGCACGGGATGCGGCAGCAGACGCCCGTGGCCCCGACCCAGCCGCGACGAGGCCCGGTGGCCGGGCCGGCCACCGCCACCGTCGCGAGGCGGGGCGCCCTGGACGCCGAGGCGATCGTGCTGGTCATCCCCGGCCGCAAGCGCTATCACGTCGCGGGGTGCCGCCAGCTGGCCGGCAGGGATCATGAGGAGCTCACCCACGAGGAGGCTCGTGAGGAGGGCTTCACGCCCTGTACCACCTGCCTGCCGGAACCCGCCGCCGGAAGCAGGCCGCACCAGACCCCGCCCGGGGTGCGGGAGCCCGCCGAGCCCCTGAGCGCCTCCCCGGAGTCCGGCCCCGCGGGCAGCGCCGCTGAGCCCGGCCCGCACGAGGCCACCGCCAGGTTCACCGCCCCGTACCGTCCCGCGCGGCCCGCGGCCCCCGCCGGAGGGCAGCAGGCCCCCGGAGCACGGCCCGAGTCCCCGCCAAGGCCGGAGAACCCCGCCGCCAGGCGGGAGAGCGCCGTGTCCCGGCAGGAGCCCCCGCGCTCCCCGCAGGAGCCCGTCGTCCCGGTCGCCCGGCCCTACATTCAGTCCTCCGAGCCGCAGGTACGGCCCCAGGAGCCGGTGAGTCCCCCGCTCCGCGCGGCGGAGTCCCCGACCCCCTCGGTGCCGATCCGGCTGCCGAAGGTCCCCGAGATCCCGCATGCCGAGTCCGAGGCCACCAGCTGGTTCAGCCGTGACATGGTCGCCCAGGCGTCCAAGCCGGAGACCCCGGTGGCTCCGGCCAGGCCCGAGCCCGAGGCGGCGGAGCCCGCCAGGCCCGGACCGGCCGTGGGCGGCGCCTCCGCGAGCCGGGGAGAGGCGCCTGAGAGCGCCAAGCCGGAAACCGGCGAGGCCGAGCGCACCGGCCCCGGGAACGTCGAGCCCGAGCCCGCTGCGCCCGAGGCCACGGCGTCCAAGGCCACGGCGTCCAAGGCCACGGCGTCCGAGCCGGCCGCGTCCGAGAGCGGCGCGTCCGGGGCCGCCAAGGCCGGGGCACAGGCCAAGGCCGAAGCCGGGCCTTCGGCGCCCGGGCCCCGCCCAGGGGCCGAGACCGCCGGGCGAGACTCCGCCCCGTCGGAGCCGTCCCCCTCGGGCAAGCCCGGAGCCGCCGACTCAGGCTCCGCGGAGCCTGAGAGGCCCGAGGAGCCGGGACCCCGAGAGGCATCGGATTCCGGGCGCCGGGCCACCGCCGATGGCACGACAGCTGAGCCGGTGGAGCCGGCCGAGACCGCACCCGGGCGCGCCGGGCAGGTAGCGGCCGACTCCACCTCGGTGGAGCCCGCAGCCGGTCCCTCTCCCAAGGACCGTGACGCCAAGGACCGTGACGCCGAGGGCGACCCCGGGGCCGAGGAGCAGAAGGCGGGCGACGGGACCGTCATGGTCATCATCGGCACCCGTCGCTTTCATGACCCCGCCTGCCCTCTGATCAAGGGCGCGGGCGACAGCGGCACCGAGGTCATCTCCCTGGTCGAGGCCGAGGGAGCCGGCCTGATCAACTGCTCGATCTGCCTGAACGACCACCGGGGCCAGAGCTGACACCTGGCGTGACCACCGCCCGCCTCGCTCACCGTTCACCACGAGGAGGCGGGCGTGTCTCGGTGCCCGCGGACCGCCGCTGCCGTGCGGTGACGCTCCTCTCCGGGCCGCGGCGGACGCCGAGCGTCACCTGAGGCGCCGGGCCGGCCGCCCCTTCCGTGCAGTGACGGTTCCTTCCGGTCGGTGACGGACGCGGAGCACCACCTGAGGCGCCGGGCCGGTCGCTCTCGGTGTGCACCGGAACGGCCGGGCTCTCCGGGAGCCCGGCCGTCCCGTGACGCCGGAACGCTCCGCCGTCAGGCCGTGGCCGTCGCGCGGCGGAGCTGGAAGGTCAGGCCCAGCTCGGCGTCGCTGTGGGTGGGAAGGCCGTCGGCGCCGCCCTCGGTGAGGGAGACGGCGAGGACCTCGTCGGCCACCGCACGGCCCTGGGTCCGCAGGGCCTCGGCCAGGTCGGTGTCACCGGTGGACCACCACACGTCGATCCGGTCGGAGATCGACAGGCCGGTGGACTTGCGGGTGTCCTGGAGCAGGCGGATGACGTCGCGGATCAGGCCAGAGCGGCGCAGCTCGTCGGTGATGGTCAGGTCGAGGGCGACGGTCTCGCCGGAGGCGGCCTCCACCGCCCAGCCGGACCTGGGCTGCTCGGTGACGATCACGTCGTCGACGCCGATCTCCACCGCTCCCAGCTCTCCCGCGTCGACCAAGACCGGCGAGCCGGTGCGGAGCGCGCGGGCGAGCTCCGCGGGCTCGGCGGCGGTGACGGCCGCGGCGACCAGCTTGGTCTGCGAGCCGAACCGCTTGCCCAGCGCCCGGAAGTTGGGCTTGACCGTGAAGGAGACCAGGTCCGCCCCGATCCCGGACAGGTCCTCCAGGCCCTTGACGTTGAGCTCGTCGGCGATCAGTTCGCGCAGCTCGGGCGGGAGCGTGGCCCAGCCGGGGGCGCCGACCAGGGCACGGCCGAGCGGCTGGCGGGTCTTCACCCCGCTGGAGGCGCGGGCCGAGCGGCCCAGCTCCACCAGGCGGCGGACCAGGGCCATCCGCTCCGACAGCTCCTCATCCAGCAGCTCGCCGTTGACCTCGGGCCAGCCGGCCAGGTGGACCGAGACGGGGGCGTCGGTGTCGCGGAGCACGTCCCAGACGTAGTCGGTGGTGAACGGCACCACCGGTGCCATCAGCCGGGTGACGGTCTCCAGGCACTCGTAGAGCGTGGCGAACGCCGCGGTGTCACCGGCCCAGAAGCGGCGGCGGGAGCGTCGCACATACCAGTTGGACAGGTCGTCGAGGAACTCCGAGAGCCGCCGCCCGACGCGGGCGGTGTCGAAGACGTCCATCGACGCGGTGACCTCGGCCACCGTCCGGTGCAGCTCGGCGAGGGCCCAGCGGTCGATCAACGGGCGCTCGGCGTACGCGGGAGCCTCGGCGAGCCTGGAGGGCGACCAGGACTCGGCGTTGGCGTACAGGGTGAAGAAGGAGGTGGTGTTCCAGTAGGTGAGCAGGACCTTGCGGACGATCTCCTCAAGGGCGCCGTGCCCGACCCTGCGGGCCGCCCACGGTGAGCCGGAGCAGGCCATGTACCAGCGCAGCGCGTCGGCGCCGTGCTGGTCCATCAGCGGCATCGGCTGGAGCACGTTGCCCAGGTGCTTGCTCATCTTGCGGCCGTCCTCGGCCAGGATCAGGCCGAGGCAGAGCACGTTCTCGTACGAGGACCGGTCGAAGACGAGCGTGCCGACCGCCATCAGCGAGTAGAACCAGCCGCGGGTCTGGTCGGTGGCCTCGCAGATGAACTGCGCCGGATAGGCCTTCTCGAGCATCTCCTCGTTGCGGTACGGCGCCCCCCACTGGGCGAACGGCATCGAGCCCGAGTCGTACCAGGCGTCGATCACGTCGGGCACCCGCCGGGCCTCGGCCCCGCAGGTGGGGCAGGGCAGTGTGACGTCGTCCACGTAGGGGCGGTGCGGGTCGAGCGCGGAGACGTCCCGGCCGGACAGCCGGCTCAGCTCCTCCAGCGAGCCGACGCACGTGACGTGCGACTCGTCGGCGGTGCAGATCCACAGCGGCAGCGGGGTGCCCCAGTAACGCGAGCGCGACAGCGACCAGTCGACGTTGTTGCGCAGCCACTCGCCGAAGCGGCCCCACTTGATCGTCTCGGGGTACCAGTTGGTCTTCTCGTTCTCGGCGAGGAGCCGGTCCTTGATCGCGGTGGTGCGGATGTACCAGGCGGGCAGGGCGTAGTAGAGCAGCGCGGTGTGGCAGCGCCAGCAGTGCGGGTAGCTGTGCTCGAAGTGGCTGCCCCGATAGAGCAGGCCGCGCGCCCGCAGGTCGGCGGTGAGCCCCTCGTCGGCGTCCTTGAAGAACTGGCCCCCGACCTGGGGCACGCTGTCGAGGAACCGGCCGTCGGGGCCGATCGGGTTGACCACGGGCAGCCCGTACCGCTTGCAGGTCGTCATGTCGTCGGCGCCGAAGGCGGGTGCCTGGTGAACCAGGCCGGTACCGTCCTCGGTGGTGACGTAGTAGCCGAGCACCACGTAGTGCGCGCCGGGGATGTCGACCAGGTCGAAGGGGCGCGAGTAGGTGGTGTGCTCCAGGTCGGCGCCCTGGAAGGAGGCCAGGACCTCGGCCCCCTCGCCCAGCGCGGAGACGACCAGCGGCTCGGCCACCACCAGGACCTCGTCGGACCCCGCGGGGCGCGCCGCGACGTAGGTCACGTCGGGGTGCAGGGCCACGGCGGTGTTGGAGACCAGCGTCCAGGGCGTGGTGGTCCAGATCAGCAGCGAGGCGCCGAGGTCGGCCAGCGGTCCCGAGGTGGCGGGCATGCGGACGTAGACCGACGGGCTGGTGACGGTCTCGTAGCCGCCGGGCTGGCCCAGCTCGTGGTCGGACAGGCCGGTGCCGCAGCGGGGACAGTACGGGGTGATGCGGAAGTCGCGGGAGAGCAGGTCCTTGTCGAAGATGACCTTGAGTGACCACCAGACGGACTCCACGTAGGCCGGGTCCATCGTGCGGTAGGCCTGGGACAGGTCGATCCAGTACCCCATCCGCTCGGTCATCTCCTCGAAGGCGTCCACATGCCGCAGCACCGACTCGCGGCACTTGGCGTTGAACTCGGCGACGCCGTACGCCTCGATGTCCTTCTTGCCGGAGAGACCGAGGGATTTCTCGACGGCGACCTCGACGGGGAGCCCGTGGCAGTCCCAGCCCGCCTTGCGGGGCACGCTGTAGCCCCGCATCGACTTGTAGCGGGGGAAGACGTCCTTGAAGACGCGGGCCTCGACGTGGTGGACGCCCGGCATGCCGTTGGCGGTGGGCGGGCCCTCGTAGAAGACCCAGGTGGGGCCGCCGGTGTTCTGCTCGACCGAGCGCTCGAAGATCTTGCCGTCCCGCCAGCGGTCGAGCACCTCGTGCTCAAGCGCGGGAAGATCGACCTGCGCAGGAAGAGAGCGGAAATAGGCGGACATGATGGGCTGGACCTCCACGCTGGAATCGGCTGTGGCGTGGAGGGACGAGGCTGTTGGGCCCCGCGGTACCACCCTCCTTGGCCTTCGCGTGCGAGAAGGCCCTCTTCCTTTGGTCTGCTGCCGGGTCTACTGGGCCGTCACGGCCGTTCTTCCGGCGGCTCCGGGGTGATCTTCCCTCAGCGCCTCGCCCCGGGCTCGCACCGTCCCCGGGTCGCTCGTGCGAGGGGGTGCGGAGGTTGCTGTCCCCATCAACGCCGTGCAGGCTCACACGATAACGCACCCGCCTGCCGGAAGCTTCCCCATATCAGAGGCGGCTGGGGGGAATCAGGGGGAAGCGACCGGATGTTACTGGATTGGCAAACATTGCGGCGGGTCGTTTGTCGTTCTGTTATGAGGGACCTAAGCTGCCCGCACCGTTTACCACATTGGATACGGTCCGATCTAGCAAGGAGGTCGCCATGGCCGCGACCGTGCGCGCAGACAACAGCGCGGCAGCGCCGTCATCCGACGGTGCCGTCGTCACCTGGTCGGCCGAGGAACTCGCGGAGGTCCGCGGGCGACTGGTCGCGGAGAGCCGCGAGCTCACCAAGGAGATCGCCAAGGCCGAGATCGAGATCGCGTCAAGCGACGTTACCGACGGTGCGGGCGACGACCAGGCCGACGCCGGAGCGCGGACGTATGAACGTGAGCGCGAAATCGCCCTTACCCTGAACTCGCGCGACCTGGTCGCGCAGAACGAGCGAGCGATCGCCCGGATCGACGCGGGGACCTACGGAGTGTGCGAATCGTGCCATCAGCCGATCGGAAAGGAGCGCCTTCAGGCGTTTCCGAGGGCGACGCTGTGCGTGGCCTGCAAGCAGCGGGAGGAGCGCCGCTGACCGGCGACACCGAGAACGGGGCGGCCCCCGCCGCCCCGCTCGCGGCGCGGCGGATCGCCGTGCTCGCGGTGATCGTCCCCATCGTCTACGCCCTCGACCTCGCCACGAAGACCCTCGTACTGAAGACCCTGGAGGGCAGGGAACCCATCGTGGTCATCCCCGGCGTGCTCCAGTTCCGGGTGATCTTCAATTCCGGGGCCGCCTTCGGCCTCGGCACCGGGATGACGATCGTCTTCACCTGTGTCGCGGCCGCCGTCGTGGTGGCGATCCTGCGTACCGCGCGCAACCTGCGCAGCCTACCCTGGGCGATCACGCTGAGCCTGCTGCTCGGCGGGGCGCTCGGCAACCTCACCGACCGGATCTTCCGCTGGCCCTCGGGCTTCGGCTCCGGCAGGCCCGCACCGCTGCAGGGACACGTGGTCGACTTCGTGGAGACCTTCCCCGGCCACTTCCCGGTCTGGAACATCGCCGACTCGGCGATCGTCTGCGGCGGCATCCTGGCGGTCTTCCTCGCCTGGCGGGGCTACCAGATCGACGGCACGCGCGACACGGGAGCCGAGAAGGAAGCGAAGGAGAACGGCAATGGCTGACCGGCGGAGTCTCCCCGTCCCCGACGGGCTGGAGGGCGAGCGTCTCGACGCCGCCCTGTCACGCCTGTTCGGCCTCTCCCGCACCCGGGCGGCCGAGCTGATCGTCGCCGGTGACGTGCTGGTGGACGGCTCGACCGCGGCCAAGTCCGACCGGCTCCACGGGGGCGCCTGGCTGGAGGTCACCCTCCCGCCGCCGCCCACCGCGCCGATGCCGGTGGCGGAACCCGTGCCCGGCATGCACATCGTGTACGAGGACGACGACATCGTCGTCGTCAACAAGCCCGTCGGCGTGGCCGCCCATCCGACCACCGGCTGGACCGGACCCACCGTGATCGGGGGCCTGCTCGGCGCCGGCCACCGGGTGGCCACCAGCGGCGCGGCCGAGCGCCAGGGCATCGTGCACCGGCTGGACGCCAACACCACCGGCGCGATGGTCGTCGCCAAGAGCGAGCACGCCTACTCCCACCTGAAGCGGGCCTTCAAGGAGCGCACCGTCGACAAGCGCTACCACGCGCTGGTCCAGGGCCACCCCGACCCGCACCGCGGCACCGTGGACGCGCCGATCGACCGCCACCCCGTCGGGGACGGCCGCTGGGCGGTCGTGGCGGGGGGCAAGGAGTCGGTCACCCACTACGACACGATCGAGGCGTTCCGCGCGGCTTCGCTGCTGGACATCAAGCTGGAGACGGGCCGGACCCACCAGATCCGGGTCCACATGTCGGCGCTGCGCCACCCGTGCGTCGGCGACATGCTGTACGGGGCCGACCCGACCCTGGCCGCGCGGCTGGGAGTGAGCCGGCAGTGGCTGCACGCGGTCTCCCTGGCCTTCGAGCATCCCACCACCGGCGAGTGGGTCTCCTTCACCACCGCCTACCCCGACGACCTGGCCCACGCCCTGAAGGTCGTCGCCGCCGAGTCCTAGCGCGGCCCGCCGGTCCCCGCGGCGGGCGTGCCTTCGCGCCGGTGGCCCTGCCGGCGCGTCCGGCCGTTGCCGGGTTCACCGTTTCCGGTGGTTTCTCAGGCCCTGCCCCGGGCGCTCGCGCCGAGGGCGACCGCCCCGGCCTCGGGGGCGATCTGGTCGGGGGAGTCGCCCTGCTGCCCCCGGCCCGGCGCGTCGCCCGAGCCCTCCTCGGCTCCCTCGCCCCCGTCGTCCCGTCCTCCCTGGTCGTCCTCTCCCCGGTCGCCCGAGGAGGGCTCCTCGGGCTGCTCGGAACCGTCCTGCGACGGCTTGCCTGACGGTTTCCCCGAAGGCTCACCCGTCGGCTCGTCCGACGGTCTGTCCCGAGGGGCGGGGTCGCCGTCCCCCGACCTCTCGGGGGCCGGGCGGGTGGGGGCACCGCCGTCTCCGGCGCCGTCGTCCCTGGCGGGGGCGTTTCGCGCGGGGGCCTTCGCCCGCTCGGGCTCGGCGGTCGGCGTACCCTCCCCGGAGGGCACACTCGCCGGGGCCGGCGGCCTCGCGGGGGTCTGGTCGAAGGAGTTGGCGGCGACCCAGGCCATCCCAGCCGAGGTCAGGGCGACGGCGAGCGCCATCGCGACCATCGCCGCGATCGCCGGGCGCCGTTGCCTCCCCGGGGCGGCCACCGGGCCGGGCTCGGGCACCGGTCGCCCGGCTCCGGCAGGGGCGGTGGGCGCGCCCACCGGCACGGGGATCGCCGAGGGCAGTTCGATCGGCATGGTCGGCTGCGGGGTGGTCCCGTTCACCAGCGAGGTCAGGTGGACCTGCACCTCCTGGGCCGACATGCGTCGCGCGGGATCCTTGCGGAGCAGACCGAAGATCACGGGAGCGAGCGGTCCGGCGAACCGCAGCGGCGGGGGTTCCTGGTGCATGACGGCGCTGAGCGTCGCCAGCGGGTGGGCGCGCTCGAAGGGGGAGCGTCCCTCGACCGCCATGTGCAGCGTCACGCCGAGTGACCACAGGTCGGAGGCGAACTCGGCGGAGCCGCCGCTCGCCCGCTCAGGCGCGATGAACGCCGGGGTACCGATGAGCGAGCCGGTCCTGGTGATCGACGAGTCGCCCTCCAGGACGGCGATGCCGAAGTCGGTGAGCACGGCCCGCCCGTCCTTGGAGAGCAGGACGTTGTCCGGCTTCACGTCCCGGTGCAGGACGCCCGCGTGATGGGCGGCGAGCAGCGCGCCCAGCACCTCCAGCCCGATCCGCGCCACCCGCGCCGGCGGCAGCGGCCCGTCCTCCCTGATCACCGCTCCGAGCGTGCGGGAGTCGACCAGTTGCATGACGATCCAGGGGCGCCCGTGCTCCTCGATCACGTCGTACACCGTGGCGACCCCCGGATGCCCGATCCGCCCGGCGGCCCGGGCCTCCCTGAGCGTCCGCATGGTGAAGACCTCGCGCTCGGGACCGGTGAGGTCGGGGGAGGGGATGACCTCCTTGACCGCCACATCGCGGCCCAGCACCTCGTCCTGTGCTCGCCAGACCGTCCCCATGCCTCCTCGGCCGATACGTTCGAGCAGGCGGTAGCGGGCTCCGATGATCCCCTGAGAATCGGTCATGCGCCGACGCCTACCCAGGATTAATCCCGACATTCAGGATTAGCTACGCAGGTCACCTTCTCAGTTCAGCAGGTGGCGCAGCGCGGCGGTGACGACGGCCGCCACCGCGAGGACCACCAGGAACGGGGCGCGCAGCAGCAGCGCCACCACGGCCGCGCCCATCCCCGCGGTGCGCGGCCAGTCCAGATGCAGCGCCTGCCCGTGCCCGAAGGTCTGCACCGCGATCAGCGCCGCCAGCAGGGCCACCGGGACCAGCGTCGCGAAGCGCTGCACCCCGGGGTGGTCGAGGATCCGGCGCGGTGCCGACAGCCCGGCGAGCTTCAGCGCGTAGCAGGCCGCGCAGGTGGCGACGATCGCCCACCAGAGGGTCACCTGGGCCTCCTCAGGATCACCGCGAGCACGGCCACGGAGGCGAGCAGTACGGGCACACCCGGCGGGGTGAACGGGGTCGCGGCCAGCGCGATCACCGCGCCGCCGCCCGCGATCAGCCGCAGCGCACGGGCCTCGGGGCCGCTCCCGGTGAGCCGGGGCCACAGGATGGCCAGGAACGTCGCGGGACCGACCGCGTCCAGGCCGAACACCGCGGGGTCGGCCACCCAGGAGGTGCCCAGCGCGCCGAGGAGGGTGGTGGCGTTCCAGGTCAGGTAGAGGGTGACGAAGGTGACCAGGAACGCCGTCCTGGACGACTCCTCGTCCGGCTGGGCCAGGGCGACCGCGGTCGTCTCGTCGATCACGCCCTGGGCCGTCAGCGGCCTGCGCCAGCCCCGGATGTCGAGCACGCCGGCCATGCGCAGGCCGTACAGGCTGTTGCGGGCGCCCAGCAGCATCGCGCCGGCCGTGCCCGCGACCAGGTTGCCGCCGCCCGCGACGACTCCGACGAGGGCGAACTGCGAGGCACCGGTGAAGGCGAACAGGCTCAGCACGCTCGCCTGCGTGACGCTCAGCCCCGCGGTGACCGCCGCGGCGCCGAAGGCGACCCCGGACAGCCCGACGGCGATCCCCACGCCCAGTCCGTCCCTTGTCGCGGAGGAGCGAGTGGTTGTATCCATGGAAAGGGAGCTTATGTCTGGTTTTAACTTCCGGTCTTGTACGTTCCTGCACGCTGGTACGCGGCGGGGGGAACGCCCACCATCCGTTTGAAGTGCCTGCTCAGGTGGGCCTGGTCGGTGAACCCCACATCCCCGGCGACCTGCGCGGGAGGTGTACCCGCCTGGAGCAGCCGCCGGGCACGCATGATCCGCAACGTGTTCAGGTAGGCGTGCGGGGGCAGCCCGGTGGCCGCCTTGAAGGCCCGGATCAGCGCGAACGGCCTGGCGTCGACGGCCCGCGCCAGGTCCTCGATCGTGGGCGGGTCGACGAGCCGCTCGTGCAGGATCTCCCGGGCGCGTCGCACCGCCGGGTCCTGGTCGCAGGAGCGCGCCTCCAGAAGAGGGCGGGTGGCGTGCCGCCGGAGCAGGGCGGCGAAGGCGGTGCGGGCCAGCGTCGAGGAGGCGAGGTCGTCGCCGTGCTCCGCGGCCTGGTGCGCGGCCCGCAGCAGCTCGACGGTGGGCTGGTGATAGGTGACGGTCTCGGGGAAGCAGGGAGTGCCGCGGCCGGTCATCACCTCGGCGGCGATCTCGGAGACGAACTCGACGGACGGGTAGAGGACCCGGTAGCTCCATCCCTCGGGGACGCCCGCGTGGCCGTCGTGCGCCTCCTGGGGGTTGAGCGTGCTCAGGCTGCCCGCGCCCGCGCGGTGGCGGGCGCCCCGGTAGCCGAACTCCTCCACTCCGGAAAGGACCAGCGCGATCGCGTAGCCTTCGTGCGCGTGCGGGGCGAAGCGGTGGGTCACGTATCTGGCCTTGAGCAGGTCCACCCCGGGCAGTCCCGGGCTGCGCCAGAAGCGCGCCCTCTCCGGCTCGCTCATGAGCGGAAGGTCCTGGTGAACGTGTCGAAGAGGGAGCGGTCCCACTCCGACTCCGGGCTCTCCCAGTAGATCGCGTACGGCCGGTCGGCGAGGGTGCGGAAGCCCCGGTCCAGGACGTGCGTGCGGACCCCGTCCTTGAGGTAGGTGAACTCCCAGTCGGCGGCGGGCACCCCCCGGTATCTCAGCGAGGTGATGCCGATCCGCTGGTAGCCCGGCCAGACATTGTCGGCCTTGCCGGCCCGCTCCACCTTCTGCCAGTGCCTGAGCGGGTCCTTCTCCGGGTCGTCCGTCGACTCGATCCACAGCAGAGCACTCGACCCGGGGGCGCGGAACTCCACCCGGTCGCGGCCGGAGAACCGCTTGACCTGCCATCCCCTGGGCACCGCGACGGAGAAGCCCATCGGGTCGCGGTGCAGCCGCCAGCCCGCGGGGATCGTCCGGCTCGGCCGCGGGGTCACCGTCGGGGTCACCGTCGGGGTCACCGTCGGGGTGGCAGCCCGGGGCGTCTCGGGCGGGGTGCCGCCGGTGATCGGGGCCGTGGCCGTCGGCAGGCCGGGACCGGTGTCGGCCGTGGTGTTCTGGGCCCGCACGACCAGCCACCCGCCGACCCCGACCGCCACCACGAGCACGGGGATTCCGGCCAGGAGCGCCAGCCGTCCCGCTCCGGTCCGCCGCGCGGGCTCGCCTCCGGTGCCGGTGGGCTGTTCCCGCACCGGCCAGGAGCCCGGATGCGGCTGCTCGTAGCCGTACGCCCCCTGGTCGGGGTGTGTGTGCTCGGGATGTGTGTGTCCGGCCGGGTACGGGGGGTGCTCGGGGTGCGTGTGCGCGGGTGGGTACGGGGGCTGCTCGGGGGCACCCGGAGGGTTTCGGTAACCCGGCTGCCAACCGCTCCGCGCCGTGTCCGGGTGCGGCTGTCCCGCGTACCGGGGGTCGGCGTGTGACGGGCCGGCATATGACGGGCCGGCGTATGACGGGCCGGTGTGCGGCGGGTTGGGGTGAGCTCCGGGGGAGCCGTGCGGCTGCTGTCCGGGATACGGCTCCCATCCCGAGAGGGGGCCCGCGGCAGGTCCCGAGGGGCCCCGGGAGGACGCGGGACCAGAGGAGGCGCGGTTGAGCAGGGCCTCGGCCTGGTCGGGCACCATCCGGGCGGCCGGATCCCTGGCCATCAGGCCGAGGATCGCCATCGCCAGGGGGCCCGGGTGGGTCATGGGGCTCGGCTCGCCGTGCAGGACGGCCATCATGGTGGCGGCGGCCGTGGGCCGCTCGAACGGGGGCCGGCCCTCGACCGCCGCGTACAGCGTCGCCCCGAGCGACCACAGGTCCGACTCGGGGGTGGCGGGCAGCCCGTGCAGCCGCTCGGGGGGCAGGAACGCGGGTGTGCCGACCATCCCGCCGGTGCGGGTGATGCCGGTCTCCTGCGTCATGGAGGCGATGCCGAAGTCGGTCAGCACCACCCGGCCGTCGTCGGCCAGCAGCACGTTCTCCGGCTTGACGTCGCGGTGCAGCACCCCCGCGGCGTGTGCGGCCCGCAGCGCGCCCAGCACGTGCAGTCCCACCGAGGCCACCCGCTCGGGCGGGAGGGGGCCGTGGGCGCGGACGACCTCCCCCAGCGACCGGGACCTGACCAGCTGCATGACGATCCAGGGACGCCCCTCCTCCTCGACCACGTCGTGCACGATGATCACGGATGGGTGGTCGAGGCGTCCGGCGGTCCTGGCCTCGCGGATCGTGCGCCGGTTCAGGTCGGCGCGGGCGGCCTCGTCGACCCCCCGGTGACGGACCTCCTTGACGGCCACGACCCGGTCGAGGAGCTCGTCATGGGCTCGCCAGACGATGCCCATGCCGCCCTCGCCGAGGTGTTCGAGCAACTGGTAGCGGCCCGCCACCTTTCGCTCCGCCATCTCCCCCGCCTCCCTCCGAGCCCCACGAATCGTAGCCGGTAGGGATCCGCCCTACTTTTTCGAGGAGAAGGTCGCGGCGAACCCCTCGAAGTAGTGCAGGTTCTTCTTCCAGTCCTTGGCCAGGGTGTGCCAGTAGATGGCGTACCCCCGGCCGCCCTTGGTGACGAACCCCCGGTTGAGCACCCGGGCCTTGCCCGAACTCATCTGCCAGGTGAACTCCCAGTCGGCGGCCTTCACCATGTAGTCGACCTTCTCGATCTTGATCCGCTTGTAGCCGGGGAAGTTGCCGCGGCTGTACCCCTCCTGGTTCTCCCAGTCCCGCTTGGGGTCGGGGCCCGCCCGGTCGACGTACTCGACGAAGACGAAGCTGGTCCGGTCGGGGCCGCGGAACCACACCTGCTGGCCGGGCCGTTTGTCCACGCTCCACCCCTTGGGCAGGCCGATCGAGAAGCCGTTGGCATCCTTGTGCATCCGCCAGCCGGAGGGCAGGGCGGACTTCTTCTCGGTCTTGGTGGGGCTCGGGCTGGGCGGGGGAGAGGACGCCGGCTCGGGTGAGCCCTGCGGGGTCGCCTTGGCATCGCCGCTCGGGACGCTCGGCGCGCTTGAGGTGCCCGGCTTCCCCGAGCCGGCCCGCGTGGCCTCCTCGTTCTCGCGGCTGCGCATGCCGAGCCAGCCGGCGACCCCGCCGACGACCAGCAGCGCGGGCAGCAGCACCAGCAGCCCCCGCTTCAGCTGGGAGCCGCCGCGCTTCTGCGAGGTCAGCGTGGCCGCCTCGTGGTCATGGCCGGCGTAGGAGGGGGCCGAGGGCTCTCGCCACTGGGCGGGTGCGGGCTCGCTCGCGGGCTCTGCTCTGGGCGAGGGCTCGCGGCCCACCGGCGGGAAGGGGTTGGGCCGCGAGACGGGGACGGGCCTCCGGCGCGCGAATCCCTGCTCGGCCGCGGCGGGAGGGGCGCCCTCGCGGCTCGCGGCGGGTCTCTCCTCGGCCACGGCGGGCGGGGGCGTGGCACGAGACGCGGCGGCGGGCTTCGCCTCCGGGGCCGGTGCCGGCTCGGAAGCGATGCCGGAGCTCGCGGCGGCGGACCTCGCCGCCGCAGCCGCGCCGGCCGCGGCCGCCGCTCCGGCGGCCCTGGCGCCGGAGGGTGCCCTGCTGGTGGGCCGGTTCGCCTCGGAGTCGTCCGCGGCCTCCGGAGCGGGACCGCTCCCGGCGCCGGGGGCGGCCTTGGCACCGGGCTTCGCCCCCGGCGCCGCCTTCGCGGTCTTCGCCTTCGCCCCGGCGCCCGGCTCCCGCCGTACGTCTCCGGCGGGCGGCTCCGCGGTGGCCTTCGGCGGCTCCTCGCCCCGCGCGGGCGCCACCTCGTCCCCGGACTCGGCGGGTACGGAGTCCAGCTTCGCGCCGGTCTGGGGGAGGGCGCCGGCCTGGAAGCGGGCTCCGGGATCGGTGTCGGCCGCCGGGCTCACGGCGGGCATGACGGCGGTCCTGGCGGGCCGGTCACGGTTGCCCGCCCCCTCGGCCACCCTGCGCAGCAGCCGCTCCGCCTCCTTGTAGGGCATGCGCAGCGCCGGGTCCTTGCGGAGCAGCCCCTCCAGGATCGGGGCCAGCGGCCCGGCGTGGACCGGGGGCTCGGGCTCGTCGTTCAGGACGGCGTGCATGGTCGGCAGCGCACCGCCCCGGTCGTGCGGGGGCTTGCCCTCGACGGCGGCGTACAGGGTCGCGCCGAGCGACCACAGGTCCGACTCGCGCTGCGCGCTGCCGCCCTTGATGCGTTCGGGAGGGATGAACGCGGGGGTGCCCGCGATGCCGGTCATGGTCAGCGCGGTCTCGGCTTCGAGCGTCGCGATGCCGAAGTCGGTCAGCACCACCCGGCCGTCGTCGGCCAGCAGCACGTTCTCCGGCTTGACGTCGCGGTGCAGCACTCCCTGGGCGTGGGCGGCGCGCAGTGCCTCCAGCACCTGCAGGCCGATCTCCGCCACCCGCTGCGGCGGCAGCGGCCCGTCCTGCCTCAGCACCTTGCCGAGGGAGCGCGACTCCACCAGCTGCATGACGATCCAGGGACGCCCGTCCTCCTCGACGACGTCGTGGACGACCACCACGTTCGGGTGGGTCAGGCGCCCGGCGGCACGTGCCTCGCGCTTGGTGCGCCGGTTGAAGTCCTCCTGGTTGTCCTCGCCGAGCATGTCGGCGTAGCGGACCTCCTTGATCGCGACCTCGCGGTCCAGAAGCTCGTCATGGGCCCGCCACACGATGCCCATGCCACCCCGGCCGATGGCTTCGAGCAGGTGGTAACGGGAGGCGATACGGCGCCCCTCGGGCTGTGCTTCGGCCATCAACCGGCTTACCTCCTTCGGAACCCCCGAATACTCTCATAGCCCAGTAAAGTGATCGACTCACTCGCCGGGGAAAAGTCCATATCCTGAGATGCGCTGTCCAGTACGTGACGGGTGTCCAGCAGATGACCTAAGATTGGCCCCATGACCTGTTGTTTCGCGTTTACCGGCCCGGCTCCGGAGAGCCGGTCGTGACAGCGTGATCTAGCCTCTGTCCCGCGGATCTTACCGTGGCGAGGGTCGGTCGGGCGGCCCCTCGCAAGGCGGAGCAGTGAGCCGCGGTGACCGACGGCAACGCGGTGGGCAGGAGACAGGCAGGAGATCCGAGGGACAGGGCCTGGCGACCAGCCGGAGCCGCACCGGGCGGAGACGCGAGGTCTCTGCCTTTTTCATTTCGAACACCTCTTTCCGAACGGCCGCCGGCCCGCGGGACGCGCGCCGGCCGAGCATGGGGGAGCCTCATGTCGACCACCGCACCTCTGGAACGCGCAGCGGTAGGGCTGGGTGCGCTCACGGTGGGGGCCGGACCGGCCGTGGTGATAGGCGGCTCCGGTGCGGACGCCCGCTGGATCAGCCTGCGGGACCGGCACGGTGGGGTCCCCGCCGCCGAGTCCGTGGTGGCGGCCCGCGCCGAGGGGGCGGGGCCGCTCCTGGTGGAGCCGTCCTCGGCGGGAGACCTGCCGGTGATCGCCGAGAGTGCGGACGGCGTGGTGGTCGGCGCGGCCTGGATGCGAGATTCGGAGCTGGTACGCGCCACGGCCAGGCTCGGCCTGCCGGTGCTCGTCCAGCGGGCCTCCTCCGCGACGCTGGAGGAGTGGCTGGCGGTCGCCGGCCACTGCGTGGCGGAGGGCAACGACCAGATCATGCTCTGCGAGAGCGGCCGCGCCCACCCGGGCGGCGCCACCTTCGACCTCGCCCTGATGCGCGCCGCGCGGACGAGGTCGGGCCGCCCCGTCCTGGCCGACCTCGGCGCGGACCCCGCGCTGGCCGCCGCCGCGATCGCCGCCGGCGCCGACGGCCTCCTGCTGGACCCCGGCGCCACCGAGCAGGACGCGCTGGCCGCGCTGGAGGCCACCAGGATCGTCGGTGCCGTCACCCGCAGGGAGGTCCCCGACTCGGTGCCCGCCGCCCGCGACGCCATTGACCGCGTCGACGCCGCCCTCGCCGTCCTGCTGGAACGCCGTGCCGAGCTCGCCGGAACCATCCAGCGCCTCAAGCCCGTCGGAGGCTTCGCCGGTCGCGACGCCGCCCGCGAGCGCCAGGTGGTCGCCGAGATGGCCCGCCGCGCCCCCGTCCTGGGCGAGGCCCGGCTCGCCCCCATCATGAACGCCGTCATCGAGGCGGGCCTGCACCTCGCCGAGGAACGCCGCTCGGCGCCCGCCGAGCGAGACTGAGAGGGAGAGACGACCCGGAGCACACGGGTCACTTTGGGAACTCGGATTTGGATACGCTTTCCCCGCCGACGGTGCGACTAGGGGAGGACGGGGCCGCATGTCAGACTCGTTTGTGCATCTGCACGTTCACACGGAGTACTCCATGTTGGATGGAGCCGCCCGTTTGAAGCAAATGTTCAAGCAGGTCGGCGACCTGGGCATGCCCGCCATCGCGATCACCGACCACGGCAACATGCACGGGGCCTACGACTTCTACAAGCAGGCGACCGGGGCGGGGATCAAGCCGATCATCGGCATCGAGGCCTACGTCGCCCCGGCCTCCCGGCACCAGAAGAAGCCGGTGCTGTGGGGCGAGCCGCACCAGAAGCGCGACGACGTCTCGGCGGGTGGCTACTACACCCACATGACCATCTGGGCGAAGAACGCCAAGGGTCTGAGCAACCTGATGAAGCTCTCCTCACGCGCCTACACCGAGGGCTTCGTCCGTAAGTGGGCGCGGATGGACGCGGAGATCCTCGCCGAGCACGCCGAGGGGCTGATGGCCACCACCGGCTGCCCGTCGGGTGAGGTGCAGACCCGCCTGCGCCTGGGGCAGTACGACGAGGCGGTCGCGGCGGCGGCCAGGTTCCAGGAGCTGTTCGGCAAGGAGAACTACTACCTGGAGATCATGGATCATGGGCTCGACATCGAGCGCAGGGTCCGGGACGGCCTGACCCGCATCTCGCGCGAGCTGGGCATCCCGCCGCTGGTGACCAACGACTCCCACTACACCTACGAGTCGGACGCGACCTCCCACGACGCGCTGCTGTGCATCCAGACCGGCAAGCAGCTGTCCGACCCCGACCGCTTCCGTTTCGACGGCAGCGGCTACTACATCAAGAACGCCGACGAGATGCGCGCGGTCGACTCCTCGGACCTGTGGGCCGAGGGCTGCCGCAACACCCTGCTGGTCGCCGAGAAGGTCGACCCGAGCGGCATGTTCGGTTTCAAGAACCTGATGCCGACCTTCCCCCTGCCCGAGGGGGAGAGTGAGGAGAGCTGGTTCCGCAAGGAGATCTGGCGGGGCATGGAGCGGCGCTTCCCCGAGGGCGTCGACGCCGAGCACCGCACGCAGATCGAGTTCGAGATGGGCGTCATCCTGCAGATGGGGTTCCCCTCCTACTTCCTCGTGGTCGCCGACTTCATCATGTGGGCCAAGAACAACGGCATCCGGGTCGGCCCCGGCCGCGGCTCGGCCGCCGGCTCGCTGGCCGCGTACGCGCTGGGCATCACCGACCTCGACCCGCTGCCGCACGGGCTGATCTTCGAGCGGTTCCTCAACCCCGACCGCGTCTCCATGCCCGACGTCGACATCGACTTCGACGAGCGCAGGCGCGGCGACGTGATCCGGTACGTGACGGAGAAGTACGGGGCCGACAAGGTCGCCATGATCGCCACCTTCGGCACCATCAAGGCGAAGGCTGCCATCAAGGACGCGGCCCGCGTCCTGGGCCACCCGTACGCGCTGGGCGACAAGGTCTCCAAGGCGTTCCCGCCCGCGGTGATGGGCAAGGACATCCCGCTCTCCGGCATCTTCGACAAAGATCATCCGCGCTACAACGAGGCCGGCGAGCTGCGCAGGCTGTACGAGGAGGACGTCGACGTCAAGTCGGCGATGGACCTCGGCAAGGGCCTGGAGGGCCTGATCCGGCAGACCGGCGTGCACGCCGCCGGGGTCATCATGTCGGCGGAGGTGCTGACCGACTACATCCCGATCATGCGCCGCGACTCCGACGGTGTGATCATCACGCAGTTCGACTACCCGACCTGCGAGACGCTCGGCCTGCTGAAGATGGACTTCCTGGGCCTGCGCAACCTCACGATCATCGACGACTGCCTGAAGATGATCGAGGCCAACACCGGCGAGCAGATCGACCTGCTCAAGCTGCCGCTGGACGACCGCAAGACCTACGAGCTGCTCGGCAGGGGCGACACCCTGGGGGTGTTCCAGCTGGACGGCGGCGGCATGCGGTCGCTGCTGCGGCTGATGAAGCCCGACAACTTCGAGGACATCTCCGCCGTCGGCGCGCTGTACCGGCCTGGCCCGATGGGCGCCAACTCCCACACCAACTACGCGCTGCGCAAGAACGGCCAGCAGGAGATCGTCCCGATCCACCCGGAGTTCGAGGAGTCGCTGCAGGAGATCCTCGGCACCACGTACGGCCTGATCGTCTATCAGGAGCAGGTCATGGCCATCGCGCAGAAGGTCGCCGGGTTCTCGCTCGGCAAGGCCGACCTGCTGCGCCGCGCGATGGGCAAGAAGAAGAAGGCGGAGCTGGACAAGCAGTTCGAGTCGTTCGAGCAGGGCATGAAGGACAACGGCTACTCCGCGGCCGCGATCAAGACGCTCTGGGACATCCTGCTGCCCTTCTCCGACTACGCCTTCAACAAGGCGCACAGCGCCGCCTACGGCCTGGTCTCCTACTGGACCGCCTACCTCAAGGCCAACTACCCGGCCGAGTACATGGCCGGGCTGCTGACCTCGGTCAAGGACGACAAGGACAAGTCGGCCCTCTATCTCAACGAGTGCCGCCGGATGGGCATCAAGGTGCTGCCGCCGGACGTCAACGACTCCGACTTCGACTTCACGCCGCGCGGCACCGACGTCCGGTTCGGCCTGTCGGCCATCCGCAACGTCGGCGGCAACGTGGTCGACGGGATCATCGCCGCGCGCAAGGAGAAGAGCCGCTTCGCCGACTTCAAGGACTTCCTGCGTAAGGTCCCCATGGTCGTCTGCAACAAGCGGGTCATCGAGTCGCTGATCAAGGCCGGCGCCTTCGACTCGTTCGGGCACGTGCGCAAGGGCCTGGTGATGGTCCACGAGCAGGCGGTCGACAGCATCATCGGCATCAAGAAGAACGAGGCCCAGGGGCAGGACTCCCTGTTCGGCGCGGTCGAGGGCGCCGAGGACCAGACCTTCGACGTGCAGATCCCGGTGGGCGAGTGGGACAAGAACACGCTGCTGCAGTTCGAGCGGGAGATGCTCGGCCTGTACGTCTCCGACCACCCGCTCTTCGGCGTGGAGCACATCCTCGCCTCCGGCGCCGACTGCTCGATCGCCTCGCTCCAGGACGAGCACCGTCCCGACGGCCAGGTCGTCACCGTCGGCGGCATCCTGAGCGGCCTGCAGCGCAAGGTCACCAAGAAGGGCGACACCTGGGTGCTGACCCAGTTGGAGGACCTGGAGGGTGCCATCGAGGTGATGATCTTCCCCTCGGCCTACCAGCTCTGCGCGACCGTGCTCGCCGAGGATGCCATCGTCTTCGTCAAGGGCCGCCTGGACAAGCGTGAGGACGTCGGAAAGATCATCGCCATGGAGGTGACGGCTCCGGACCTGACCCGTGAGGCCGGTGGTCCCCTGGCGGTCAGCCTCGCCCTGACCCGCTGCACCCCGCCGGTGGTCGGCCGCCTCAAGGAGGTGCTGACCGCCCATCCGGGCACCACCGAGGTGCACCTGCAGGTGCACAACGGCCCCAAGACCACCATCATGCGCCTCGACGACCGCCTGCGGGTGTCGCCTTCACCGGCCCTGATGGGCGATTTGAAGCAGTTGCTCGGCCCCGCCTGCCTGGGGGCGTGAGAGCGGGCACCGAGTCGCCTCCGCGGTACGCCGCTTCCGGATGCGGCGTGGTCCGCCCGGAAGCGGGAACGCCGTCGGCGACGCGTGCTTTTCCGGTGCGCGAGGTTTCAGGTTAGGAAACCTTCCTAACTTCCGTTGACAGTCTCCCCGACGGCTTGTCACTATGCCGGAGAGTGGCTTGGCGCGGCGTCCCGGAGGGGACGTGACGCGCTCAGTGAGGGATTGTGCTGCCCCGGCCGCGTTGTGCACGGCGCCGCGACGGGCGCCGTGATCATCGTCTCTAGCCCCCACAGGAGACAAGCCCGTGTCATCAAGCACGCCTCACTCCGTCCCCCACCGCCTCCTTCTCACCCTCTCGGCGGTCACCGTCCTCCTGGCCGGGGTCCTGGTCGCCACCGGCCGCGCCGAAGCCGCCGAGACCCTGCTGTCGCAGGGCAGGCCCGCCTCCTCCTCGTCCAAGGAGGGCTCCTCCTACAGCTCGGGCAAGGCGGTCGACGGCAACCTCACCTCGACTCGCTGGGCCTCCCTGGAGGGCAGCGATCCCCAGTGGATCCGCGTCGATCTGGGGGTGATCTCCTCGATCTCCCGGGTCAAGCTGTTCTGGGAGGCCGCCTACGGCAAGGCGTACACGATCCAGGTCTCCGACGACGCCGCGAACTGGACCACCGTCTACTCCACGAGCAGCGGTGACGGCGGCCAGGACGACCTGACCGGCCTGTCGGGCTCCGGGCGCTACGTCCGCATGTACGGCACCGTCAGGGGCACCTCCTACGGCTACTCCCTGTACGAGTTCCAGGTGTTCGGCGGCGGTACCTCCACGCCCAGCCCCACTCCGACAGCGACCCCGACAGCGACCCCGACGGTGACCCCGGGCGACACCTTCGTCGTCGCGGCCGCCGGTGACATCGCAGCCCAGTGCACCGCGAGCTCCAGTTCCTGCGCCCACCCCAAGACGGCGGCACAGGTCCAGGCGATGAACCCCGAGTTCGTCATCACCATGGGCGACAACCAGTACGACGACGCCCGGCTCTCGGACTTCCAGAACTACTACGACAAGACGTGGGGCAGGTTCAAGAGCAAGACGCGCCCCGCCGTAGGCAACCACGAGACCTACGACCCGGCCGGAACCTACGCGGGATACAAGGGCTACTTCGGCTCCATCGCCACCCCGCAGGGCAAGACCTACTACAGCTACGACCGGGGCAACTGGCACTTCATCGCCCTTGACTCCAACTACTTCGACCAGACGGCCCAGATCAACTGGCTCAAGGCCGACCTGGCCGCGAACACCAAGGGCTGTATCGCCGCCTACTGGCACCACCCGCTGTTCAGCTCCGGCGAGCACGGCAACGACCCGGTCGGCAAGCCGGTCTGGAAGATCCTCTATGACGCCGGAGCCGACCTGGTGCTCAACGGCCACGATCACCACTACGAACGGTTCGCCCCGCAGAACCCCGACGCCCAGGCCGACCCCAAGGGCATGGTGGAGATCCTCGGGGGCATGGGCGGCGCCTCACCGTACGGGATCACGAACGTCCAGCCCAACAGCCAGAAGCGGCTGGTGGACATCTACGGCGTAGTCAAGATGACCTTCGCCCCCGCCGCGTTCTCCTGGCAGCTGATCGGTACCGACGGTTCGGTCAAGGACACCGGCCCCACCTACGCCTGCCACTAGATGTACGTCTCGGCAAGCCGGACCGCGGACGGAGCACGTCCGCGGCCCCGGCTCTCCTGGACCGTCCCCGGGAACGTGCTCGCGCTCGGGGCGGTCAGCCTGGTCACCGACATCTCCTCGGAGATGGTCACGGCCGTGCTGCCGCTCTACCTGACGCTCTTCCTCGGTCTCAGCCCGCTGCAGTTCGGCCTGCTCGACGGGCTCTCCTTCGGCGTGACGGCGCTGGTCCGCCTCGCCGGGGGCAACCTCGCCGACCGGTGGCAGCGGCGCAAACTCATCGCCGGAATCGGATACGGGCTGTCCGCGCTCTGCAAGCCGGCCCTGCTGGCGGCGGGCGGCTCGGTCGCGGCGCTGGGCGCGGTGATCGCCGTCGACAGGACCGGCAAGGGACTGCGCACGGCCCCGCGTGACGCGCTGATCTCGCTGAGCGCCCCGGCCGGCAAGCTCGGTCAGGCGTTCGGCGTGCACCGGGCCATGGACACCGTCGGCGCGCTGCTTGGCCCGCTGGTGGCGTTCGCCGTCCTGACGGGCACCGGCGGGGCCTACGACGTGGTGTTCGTGGTCAGCTTCTGTGTGGCCGTGCTCGGCGTGCTGCTGCTGGTCATGTACGTCCGTGACCGGCGCACGCCGCTGCCCGCCCCGCTGCCCGCCCCGCGCCCGGCCACCTCGCCGCGCGCCGCGCTGGGGCTGCTGCGCGACGCGGCGTTCCGGCGGGTCTGCGTGGTGGCCGCGGTCCTCGGCCTGGTCACCGTCGGCGACGCGTTCGTCTACCTGCTGCTGCAGAAGCGCGGCGGGATCGACACGGTGTACTTCCCGCTGTTGTCGATCGGCACGGCCGCCGTCTACCTGCTGCTGGCCGTGCCCGTCGGGCGGCTCGCGGACCGGCTGGGCCGGGTGCCGGTCTTCCTGGCCGGGCACGTCGCCCTGATCGCCGCCTACCTCGTGCTGCTCGGACCGGGATGGCTCGTCGCGGTGCTGATCCTGCACGGGACCTTCTACGCCGCGACCGACGGCGTGCTGATGGCCGTGGCCGGGCCGATGCTCCCCGAGCACCTGCGTACGAGCGGCCTGGCCCTGCTCCAGACCGGTCAGGCGACGACCCGGTTGCTGTCATCCGTCCTGTTCGGCGCCGTCTGGACGATGTGGGGAAGCACCCAGGGACTGGCCGTCATGGCGGCCGGCCTCGCGGCCTGTGTGCTCGGCGCCTGGTTCGCGATGAGGAGGTACACGGTGAGAACGGCAGTGGCGCCACCCCGGGTGGGGAGGCGGACGTGACCCCGATCCGGCGCCTGCCGGTGCTGCTCGCCGCGGTGGCGGTCCTCGGCGGCACGGCGGCCGGCTACGCGGCCTGGGCCACGCGCCGCGACCCCGTCCAGGTCTCGGCACCGGTGGCGGACGGCGGAGTGCTCCGTCCCGGGCAGCTGATGTTCCGTACGGCCGCCGGCCAGGTCGCCGGGGTGCCGCTCGGTGCCCCCTCGGCCCTCCCCACCGCCGCGGGTCCGGCCTGTAACCGGTTCTCCACGGCGGGTGGCACCTCGATCTGCCTGGTCGCCAAGCCTGGGGCACTGGTCAGCACGGACGCGGTGATCCTCGACCGCTCCATGCGGGAGACCCGGCGGATCAGGCTGGCCGGGATCCCGAACCGGGCGAGGATGTCGCAGAGCGGCCGGATGGCGTCGTGGACCGTGTTCGTCACCGGCGACTCCTACAACGAGGGCGGCTTCTCCACTTGGACGGGGATCCTCGACACCCGCACCGGCTACGTTGTCACCAACATGGAGGACATCCCGCTGACCCTGAACGGCCGCCGTCACCACGCGGTCGACGTGAACTACTGGGGGGTGACCTTCGCCGCCGACGACAACCGGTTCTACGCGACCCTCGCCACCGGCGGGAAGACCTATCTCGTCGAGGGCGACTACGCCGACTGGCGGGTGCGGGCGCTCAGGGAGAACGCCGAGTGCCCGTCGCTGTCTCCCGACGGGACCCGGCTGGTGTTCAAGAAGCGGGTCTCCGCCGACCCGCGCCGGATGTGGCGGCTCCACATGCTGGAGCTGTCGACGATGCGGGAGACGCCGCTGGCCGAGACCGCGAGCGTTGACGACCAGGTGGCCTGGCTCGACGGGCGCACTGTGATGTACGCCAAGGGCCCGGACGTCTGGTCGGTCCCCGCCGACGGATCCGGTGCCCCGGCCCCGCTGGTGAGAGGGGCGTCGTCCCCGGTCGTGGTCCGGTGACCACGGACCGGCCAGGCCCAGGTCGTCCGGTCGCCGCCGGACGACCTGGGCCGGTCCTACCACGCGTTGCCGGGCGGCAGGCCGCCTCCTCTTCCGCCATCGCGAACTCCCGGACCCGCGGCCCGGTGGAAACCGCGGGCCCGGGGGAAACCGCGGTTCCGGGGGAAGCCGCGAGCCCGGCGGGGCCCGTCCGCGTGGGCCTCCTCGCCGCGACGCCCGCCGTCACGGCGCTTGGCCTTCTCGGCCTCCTCGGCCTCCTTCAGGCCCGGGGTGAACCCGCCGCCGAAACGGCCCATGTCCGGGTGGTGGAAGGAACGCGGCGAGACGTCCCGCAGGGCGGCGGACATGGACGACACCCAGATCGGCCCCGGCAGGGAGGCCCCCTGGACCGCTCCGTAGTACTCGCCGCCGATCTCGACGTCGCGCAGCGGGTAGCGGTAGGAGCCGCGGATGTCGCCCACGCTGACCGCCGCGGCCAGGTCGGGGGTGTAGCCGGCGAACCAGGCCGACGTGTAGCCGTTGTTGGTGCCGGTCTTGCCCGCCGCCGGGCGGCCGATGCTCTGGCCGGTCATGGTGCCTTTGGTGAACACCCCGGACAGCAGGTAGTTGACCGCGTCGGCCACGTCGCGCTCGATCGCCTGCGCGCAGCTGGGTGGGACGCGGAAGTGCCTGCCGTTCCGCTCGACGATCTCGACGATGGCCAGCGGGCGGCAGTAGCGGCCCCGCGCCCCGAACGCGGCGAACGCCGCCGCCACAGTCACCGGGTCCATCTCGTTCACCCCCAGGGTGAAGGTCGGCACCTCCCGCAGCGGGGCGCCGTCGGCGCGGGCGATGCCCATCGCCTTGGCGGTCCTGACGACCGGGCACAGGCCCACCCGCTGCTCCAGCATCATGTAGAAGATGTTCACCGACTTCCAGGTACCGGTGGACAGGCTCTGCGGGCCGCCGTTGCCCTCGCCGCTCGCGTTGAAGATCTCCGCGCCGGGGTCGTTGACCTTGCGGCCCAGGCAGTTCTTGAAACCGCTGTCGGGCACGAAGCTGCCGGGTGTCATGAAACCCTGGTCGAACCGCCAGCCCTGGCTGAGCGCGGTCGCCAGGGTGAACACCTTGAACGTCGACCCCGCCTGGAATCCCTGGCCGCCTCCGTGCGCGGTGTCGGCGACCAGGTTGTAGGTGGTGCGGGGGCCGTTGTTCTTGCCGCCGGTGTTGAGGCCGTACTTCTTGCTCGCCGCCATGGCCCGGATCCGCCCGGTGCCAGGCTGGATCATGGCCTCGGCGGCGACCTCGGTGTCCTTGCCGCCGACGCGCGCGGCGATGGCGCGTTCCGCGGCCCGCTGGGCCCTCGGCGCCAGGGTGGTGCGGAGCACCAGGCCGCCCCTGGCCAGGCGGCGCTCCCGCTCCGCGCGGGTGTGGCCGAAGACCGGGTTGGTCAGCAGCTCCCTGTGCACGTACAGGCAGAAGTAGGGATAGACGCTCCCGTCGCAGCCGCCGGGCTGCGGCTGCAGCCGGAGGTTCAGCGGCCGTCTCATGGCGGCCTCCGCCCGGGGCCGGGGGACGTACGACAGCTGGGCCATCCGCTCCAGGACGATGTCCCTGCGCTCTCGCAGTTTCTTCCTGCGCGCCGCGTCCAGCGACGGGTCCGTGATGTACGGGGTGCGGACCGCGCCGGCCAGTGTCGCCGCCTGCGCCAGGGTCAGCCGGGAGGCCGCGACCGAGAAGAACCGCTGGGCGGCGGCCTCCACCCCGAAGGCCCCCGCGCCGAAGTAGGCGATGTTGAGGTAGCGCTCCAGGATCTCGGCCTTGGTGTACTTCTTCTCCATCGCCAGCGCGTACCGCAGCTCGGTGATCTTGCGCTGGATGCTGGGCGCGCGGGCCTGGGCGCGCTCGGTCTCGGTCTCGGAGTTCTCGACCAGGATGTTCTTCACCAGCTGCTGGGTGAGCGAGGAGCCGCCCTGGCGCACCCCGCCCGCCCTGGTGTTGGTCACCAGGGCGCGCAGGGTGCCCTTGATGTCCAGGCCCGCGTGCTCGTAGAAGCGCGAGTCCTCGATCGCCACGATCGCCTCACGCATGACGGGGGCGACCTGGTCGAGCCGTACGACGGTCCGGTTCTCCGTGTAGAACTGGGCGAACCGCTTGCCGTTCCGGTCCAGGAGCACGGTGCGCTGGGCGAGCGGGTTCTCCCGAGGGCTCGGCGGCAGGTCCGTCAGGGTTCTCGTGACGTTGTTGACGGTGACCCCCACCGTGCCGACCAGCGGCAGCGCGGCCAGGGCGGCCAGCAGCCCGCCGAGCACCCCGCAGGCCGCAAGGACGCGCAGGCACGCGCCGGGTCCGCGTCTCACCTCTGGGTGCGATGTCACACAAGGTAACGTGCAACCGGATGATCACCCATAAACACCCGGTTGCCAATCCTTACCCGTCCTGCACCTTTTCTCGACTGATCTTCAGCCCGAGAGAGGCGAACTGCTCGAACGGCCGGTGGTAGCCCCGCTCGATGTGATGCACCCCGCGCAGCGTGGAGACGCCCTCCGCGGCGGCCGCGGCCAGCACGGCGGAGAACCCGGCCCGGATGTCGGGCAGCGTCACGTCGGCGCCGCTCAGCCTGGACACGCCGCGCACGACCGCCGAGTGCTTGGCGTTGGTGTCGTGGTAGCGGCAGGCCGGGCCGCCCAGGCAGACGTCGAACACCTCGATCTCGCAGCCCATCTTCTGCAGTGCGGGCACGTAGACCAGGCGGTTCTCGAACACGGTCTCGTGCAGCACCGACATGCCCTGGGCCTGGGTGAACAGCACCATCAGGGGCGTCTGCCAGTCGGTCATGAACCCCGGGTGCGTGTCGGTCTGCACCGCCGCGGCCCGCAGCCCGTGCGGCGCCGACGCCGACAGGTAGTCGTCGGTGATGTCGACCTCGGCGCCCATCCTGGCCAGGGTGGTGATCGCGGTGACCAGCCGGTCCTGCGGGCAGCCGTGCACCCGTACCTGGCCGCCGGTGATCAGACCGGCCGCCAGGTAGGAGAACGCCTCGATGCGGTCGCCGTTGAGCCAGGTGGAGGCGCCGTGCAGGTGCTCCACCCCCTCGATCACGATGCGCCGGTCCGGGCTCAGCTCTATGCGCGCGCCCATGCGCTGCAGGAACAGGGCGAGCTCCACCACCTCGGGCTCCATCGCCGCGCCCTTCAGCACGGTCTTGCCCTCGGCCAGCACCGCGGACATCAGGATCGTCTCGGTGGCGCCGACGCTGGGGTAGGGCAGTTCGAGCCGGGTGCCGCGCAGCCGTTTGGCCTTGGCGTACACGCCGGTGTCGCTCACCTCGACCTCGGCGCCCATCGCGCGCAGCGCCTCGACGTGGAAGTCGACGGGCCGGCGGCCGATCGGGTCGCCGCCGACCAGCGGCACGAACGCCTCGCCCGCCAGGTGCAGCAGCGGGCCCAGCATCAGGATCGGGATCCGGTTGAGGCCGGTGAACGCCGCCGGGACGTGCGGGTTGATCTGCTCCCCGGGAGAGACGGTGATCTCCCCGGAGCTGATCTCCACGTCGATGCCGAGCGCCCTCAGCATCTGCGCGGTGATCCCCACCTCGCCCACGTCCGGGGCGTTCTGGATCGTGCTCTCACCGGTGCCCAGCATCGCGGCGACCATGTGCTTGGAGACGCCGTTCTTGGAACCGCGGACCTCGACGTCACCGCGGAGCGGCCCGGAGGGTTCGATCAACCATGCCTCTTCGTTCACCCCGTAAGCGTAACGGGACTCGGCGGGAACCCCGGGTGGCGCCGGGCGGGCGGATGGGTAACATCGGGCACATCTGCACAGAGGGTGAGGGGGGCCGTGGTGCGCGCTGTGCGTGACTTCGTGATCACCGTGCTGGTGCTCGCCCTGGCCGGAGTCGTCGCCGGGATCCTGTGGTCGCTGGCCGCGCCGCGACCCCCGTACGTCGTGACGGGCAAGGGTCCGCTGCTGGCCGATCCCTCCACGCAGGCGCTGATCGCCGCCGACGGCTGGTTCGCCGTCATCACGGGCGTGCTCGGGCTGGTCTGCGGGGTCATCGGCTACGGCGTGTCGCGCGGGGGGCGCCCGCTGCCGGTGGTGGTGGGCCTGGCCGCGGGCGGCCTGCTCGGCGCGCACCTCGCGCTGCTGGTCGGCGAGGCGGCCAACCTCGGCGCGGTGAGCGTCGCCGCCTCGGGGAGCTCCGCGGGAAGCTCGCTGGTCCCGGGGCCGCTGGCGCTGACCGCCAGGGGCGTGCTGTACGCGTGGCCGACCCTGGCCGCCGGCGCCTTCTTCGTCCTGGAGGGCGTCGCGGGCTACCGCGACTCGCCGCTGCGCCATCCGTTCGGCGGGGACGACCCCTACGGGCCGTTGCCGTCGCATGACATCGACGGCCGGTAGGCGCGGCGGTCGCGGTCAGCGGGGCGGCCTGCGCGCGCCGTACCCGGTGGCGCGCTCGAAGGCGTGGGCCAGCCGGAGCACCGCCATGTCGGCGAAGGGGCGCCCGATGATCTGCACGCCCACCGGCAGCCCGTCCGAGGTGAACCCGCACGGCACCGACGCCGCCGGGGCGTGCAGCACGCTGATCCAGTAGGCCGAGCGCATCCACGCCAGGTAGTCGGGCAGCGCCTGCCCGTTGATCTCCGAGACGTACGGGGCGTCCACCGGGAACGGCGGCACCTGGCTGACCGGGGCGATCAGGAAGTCGTAGGTGCCGAAGAAGGACTCCATCCGCCGGTAGAGCCTGCTGCGCAGCCGCTCGGCGCGGGCCAGGTCGGCCCCGGTCACCTCGCGGCCCCGCTCGACGTTCCAGCGCACGTTCGCCCCCAGGCGCTCCTGCGGCAGGTCGCCGTAGCAGAGCGCGTAGTACCACGCCCGGTAGATCCGGAAGGCGTCCTCGGCGTCCGACAGGTCCAGCTCCACCCGCTCCACCCGCGCGCCCAGCTCCGCGAGCGCGGCCGGGGCGGCCGCGGTGACCTTGGCGGTCTCCGCGTCGACGGGCAGCCCGCCCAGGTCCGGGCTCCAGGCCACGCGCAGCCCGGTCGCCTCCAGCTCCAGCGGCCCGGCGAAGACGGTGCCGCTCTCGACGATCGACAGGGGGGAGGAGGTGTCGAACCCGGCGACCGCGCTCATCAGCAGCGCCAGGTCCCCGGCGGTACGGGCCATCGGCCCCGGCACGCCGAGGGTGAACCAGGCCGCGACGGCCGACGGCGCCGGCACCCGCCCGGGGGTGGGCCGCAGCCCCGCCACGTTGCAGAAGGAGGCGGGGTTGCGCAGCGAGCCGCCCATGTCGGAGCCGTCGGCCAGCGCCACCATGCCGGTGGCCAGCGCGGCGGCGGCCCCGCCGCTGCTGCCCCCGGCCGACCTGGTCAGGTCGTAGGGGTTGCGGGTGACGCCGAAGATCTCGTTCACGGTGTGTGAGCCGGTGCCGAACTCCGGGGTGTTGGTCTTGCCGACCGTGATCGCCCCGGCCTCGCGCATCCGCCGCACGATCGGCGCGTCGGTGTCGGGGACGTGGTCGGCGAAGAGCGGCGAGCCGTACGTGGTGCGGATCCCCGCGGTGTCGGCCAGGTCCTTGTGCGCGACCGGCAGCCCGTGCAGCGGTCCCCGCCAGTGGCCGCGGGCCAGATCCCGGTCGGCCTCCTCCGCCTCCCGCCTGGCGCGCTCGGCGGTCAGCGTGACGATCGCGTTGACCTCCGGGTTGACCTCCTCGATCCGCCGCAGGTGCGCCTCGAGCAGCTCGACCGCGCTGACCTGCCTGGTGCGCAGCAGTTCGAGCATCTCGGTAGCGGTCAGGTAGTGCATCTGTCCCCCGATCGGTACGGCCTGTCGCAGACGAGTCTGGCCGAACGCCGTCGTGTGCCGCCTCGGCAACCTTCGACAGGACGGCCCGGGGACCTCCGGCCCACCTTGTGCGGCGGGCCGGGGTTTCGCCGGCTCTTCTCGGGCCGGAATCCCTCCGCTAGCCGCTCTTGCCGATGGGCGCGGTGACGGCCCCGGTGAGGCGTACCAGCTCCGAGGGGGAGGTCTCGATCTGCAGCCCGCGCCGGCCGGCGGAGAAGTAGATCGTCGGAAAGTCCAGCGCGGAGGCGTCGACCACGGTCGGCAGGCGCTTGCGCTGTCCCAGCGGGCTGATGCCGCCGACCACATAGCCGGTCACCCGTTCCACCTTGGCCGCGTCGGCCATCGCGGCCCGCTTGCTCCTCAGCGCCGCCGCGAACGCCTTGAGATCGAGTTTGCCCGCCACCGGCACCACCGCGACGGCCAGCCCGCCCTCCACCTCGGCCACCAGGGTCTTGAAGATCTGCCCGTACGGTACGCCGAGGGCGTCGGCCGCCTCCTCGCCGTAGGCCTGCGCGTTCGCGTCGTGCTCGTAGGGGTGCAGGGTGAAGTCGGCTCCCGCCTGGGTCAGGGCCACGGTCGCGGGGGTTCCCTGGCCGCCCTTGCTCTTGCTCTTGCTCACGGGGAAAGCGTAGCGGCTGGTTAAAATCTACATAGTAAAGGCGCTGTCCGGATAATGGACGCGACGATACCGGGTGGCGGACCTCCGTAGACTGAACGGGTGATTTCGCGTACCGATCTGCGAGGACCTCTTCCCGAGGACCTTCGCGATGTGCTGCCCCGTGCCGACCTCGACGTCGAGGCCGCCCTGGAGAAGGTGCGGCCCATCTGCGACGACGTGCATCATCGTGGGGTCGCCGCGGTGCGGGAGCTGACCGCCAGGTTCGACGGCGTCGAACTGGAGTCCACCCGGGTGTCGGCCGAGGCGATCTCCGAGGCGCTGGAGAGGCTCGACCCGAAGGTCAGGGCGGCCCTGGAGGAGTCGATCCGCCGCGCCCGCCTCGTCCACCGTGACCAGCGGCGCACCGACGTCACCACCCAGGTCGTGCCGGGCGGCACCGTCACCGAGCGCTGGGTGCCCGTCGACCGCGTGGGGCTGTACGTCCCCGGTGGCCGGGCGGTCTACCCCTCCAGCGTGGTCATGAACGTCGTCCCCGCGCAGGAGGCGGGGGTGGCCTCCCTGGCGGTCTCCTCGCCCGCGCAGCGCGAATTCGACGGCCTGCCGCACCCGGCCATCCTGGCGGCGTGCGCGCTGCTCGGCGTGGACGAGGTCTACGCGGTCGGCGGCGCCCAGGCGGTGGCGATGTTCGCCTACGGCACCGAGGAGTGCCCGCCGGTCACCATGGTCACCGGCCCTGGCAACATCTGGGTCGCCGCGGCCAAGCGCCTGCTCAAGGGCCGTATCGGCATCGACTCCGAGGCGGGTCCGACCGAGATCGCGATCCTCGCCGACTCCACGGCCAACCCGGTGCACGTCGCCGCCGACCTGATCAGCCAGGCCGAGCACGACACGATCGCCGCCGCCGTGCTCGTCACCGACTCGGAGGAGCTGGCCGAGGCCGTCGAGCGGGAGCTGCCCCGGCAGGTCGCCGCCACCAAGCACACCGAGCGGATCACCGAGGCGCTCTCCGGGCGCCAGTCCGGCATCCTGCTGGTCGACGACATGGAGGCGGGGCTGCGCGTCGTCGACGCCTACGCCGCCGAGCACCTGGAGATCCACGCCGCGGAGGCGTCCGCGCTGGCCGCCCGGGTCCGCAACGCCGGGGCGATCTTCGTCGGGGCGTACGCGCCGGTCTCGCTGGGCGACTACATGGCCGGTTCCAACCACGTGCTGCCCACCGGCGGCTGCGCCTGCCACTCGTCGGGGCTGTCGGTGCAGACGTTCCTGCGTGGCGTGCACGTCGTCGACTACAGCCGCGAGGCCCTGGCCGGTGCCGCCGCCCACGTGTGCGTGCTGGCCGACACCGAGGACCTGCCGGCGCACGGCGCGGCGATCAGGGCGCGGTTCGCCTGGGAGGTGCCCTCGTGAGTGCCCTTCCCTTTCCGGTTCGAGGTGGAGATCCCGTCGTGAAGCTCGAAGACCTGCCGATCCGAGACGATCTCCGGGGGCGCACGCCGTACGGTGCCCCCCAGATCGACGTCCCGGTCAGGCTCAACACCAACGAGAACCCCTACGGGCCCTCGGACTCGCTGGTCGCCGAGCTGGCGGAGGCCGTACGGGGCGTCACCGCCGACCTCAACCGCTATCCCGACCGCGACGCGCTCGACCTGCGCCGGGAGCTGGCCGGGTACCTCGGTCACGGCCTCGCCGTGGAGCAGGTCTGGGCCGCCAACGGCTCCAACGAGGTGCTCCAGCAGATCCTGCAGGCCTTCGGCGGCCACGGCCGCGCCGCGATGGGTTTCGAGCCGTCCTACTCGATGCACCCGATCATCACCACCGGGGCCTCGACCGAGTGGATCTCCGGGGCCCGTGAGGACGACTTCGGGATCGACCCGGGCAAGGCGGTCGCCGCGATCGAGGAGCACCGGCCCGACGTCGTCTTCCTGACCTCGCCCAACAACCCGACCGGCACCGCTTTGGACCCGGAGGTGATCGCCCGGATCGTCGAGGCGGCGCCGGGCATGGTGGTGGTGGACGAGGCCTACTTCGAGTTCGCCCGGACCGGCACCCCGTCGGCGCTGACCCTGCTGCCGGACAATCCCCGGCTGATCGTCACGCGGACGATGTCCAAGGCGTTCGCCATGGCCGGCACCCGGCTCGGTTACCTGGCCGCCCATCCGGCGGTGGTCGAGGCGTTGCTGCTGGTCCGCCTGCCGTACCACCTGTCCACGCTCACCCAGACGGCGGCGCGCGTCGCGCTCGCCCACCGCGCCGAGCTGCTCGGCGCCGTCGACGAGTTGCGGGCCGAGCGCGACGCCATCGTGGACTGGTTGCGCGCCCGGGGGCTGAAGGTCGCCGACTCGGACGCCAACTTCGTGTTGTTCGGGCTGTTTCCGGATCGGCGCGCGGTGTGGCAGGGCCTGCTGGACCGCGGGGTGCTGATCCGCGAGGTGGGACCGCCCGGGTGGCTGAGAGTGTCCATCGGAACGACAGAGGAGATGGCGGCGTTCCGCGCCGCCCTGGAGGAGATCCTGTGAGCATCACTGCCGGCGGCGAGGCCGCACCGCGTCGCGGTCGCGTCGAGCGCGTCACCAAGGAGACCTCGGTGCTGGTCGAGGTCGACCTCGACGGCACCGGGAACGTCGAGGTGTCCACCGGTGTCGGGTTCTTCGACCACATGCTGAACCAGCTCGGCAAGCACGGGCTGTTCGACCTGGTCGTGAAGACCGAGGGTGACCTGCACATCGACGCCCATCACACGATCGAGGACACCTCGCTCGCGCTGGGCGCCGCGTTCCGTGAGGCTCTGGGCGACAAGTCGGGCCTGCGGAGGTTCGGCAACGCCTCCTGCCCGCTGGACGAGTCGCTGGCGGAGGTCACGGTCGACCTGTCGGGGCGGCCCTACCTGGTGCACAGCGAGCCCGAGGGCATGGCTCCGATGATCGGCCCGGAGTACGACACGACGATGACCAGGCACATCCTGGAGTCGTTCGTCGCCCAGGCCGCCATCTGCCTGCATGTGCGCGTCCCCTACGGCCGCAACGCCCACCACATCGTGGAGGCGCAGTTCAAGGCCCTGGCCAGGGCGCTGCGGGCGGCATCCGAGCGTGACCCGCGTGCCACCGGGGTGCCGAGTACGAAGGGCGTGCTGTGATTTCTCCCGGCCGGAGGGGGCGGAGACGGTGAGCGACAACTGGTCGGCCATCGCGATGGTGTTCGTCGCGCTCTTCTTCGTGGGCGGGATCGTCTCATTCCTCAAACAGGGTCTGAAGAAGGGCGCGGTGCTGCTCGCCGCCCTCGCGGCCCTGGCGACCACGGCGGCGGTGCTCTGGTGGTGAAGAAGGTAACCGTTCTCGACTACGGCTCGGGCAACCTCCGTTCGGCGGAGCGCGCGCTGGCCCGGGTCGGCGCGGAGGTCACGGTGACCGCCGACTACGAGGCGGCGATGGAGGCCGACGGGCTCGTCGTCCCCGGCGTGGGGGCGTTCGCCGCGTGCATGGCCGGGCTGCGCGCGGTGCGGGGTGAGCGGATCATCGCGCGGCGCCTGTCGGCCGGGCGGCCGGTGCTGGGCATCTGTGTCGGCATGCAGATCCTCTTCGAGGCGGGCGTCGAGCACGGCGTCACGACCGAGGGCTGCGGGGAGTGGCCGGGCACGGTGGAGTCCCTGGAGGCGCCGGTCCTGCCGCACATGGGCTGGAACACGGTCAAGGCGCCCGCCGAGACCGTGCTGTTCGCCGGGCTCGACGCGGATACCCGCTTCTACTTCGTGCACTCGTACGGCGTGCGGACCTGGAAGCTCCAGGCGGGGCCCGGGTTCGCCGACCCGCTGCTCACCTGGGCCGAGCACGGGGTGCCGTTCGTCGCGGCGGTGGAGAACGGCCCGCTGATGGCCACCCAGTTCCATCCGGAGAAGTCGGGCGACGCCGGAGCCCAGTTGCTCACCAACTGGCTCGGGACCGTCGGGTGAGTTTTTGATGGGTCTTTGATGAGTAAGGAACGGGCCAGGCGCAGGGCCGAGCGGGAGGCCGAGCAGGCGCGCTTGGCCGCGCTGCGCGCAGCGCGGGAGGCGCGGCTGGCGCGGCGGCGCGAGCGCATCGGCAAGGTGACCGCGTTGCTGCCGGGCAGGCCCGTCCGGATCGTCTCCCAGGGGGGCATCATGGCCCGCCGCCGCCGGGCGCAGAACGGCGTCGCGGCGGTGCTGTTCCTGATCGTGCAGGTGATCGTCTGGCTGCTGTGGTCCTCGTGGGCGGCGCGGTTCGGCGTGCTCGTGCTTTCCTTGCTGTTCGTTCCGCTTTTTCTCACCCTTGTCTTCGACCGGAGGTCTTGAACAGATGTCGCTTGAGCTGCTCCCCGCCGTGGACGTCGCCGACGGTCAGGCGGTCCGCCTGGTCCAGGGCGCGGCCGGCACCGAGACGTCGTACGGCGACCCCCTGTCCGCGGCGCTCGCCTGGCAGGAGGCCGGTGCCGAGTGGATCCACCTGGTCGACCTCGACGCGGCCTTCGGCCGGGGCAGCAACCGCGAGTTGCTCGCCACGGTGGTCGGCGCGCTGGATGTGAAGGTGGAGCTGTCCGGGGGCATTCGTGATGATGTCTCCCTGGAGCTCGCGCTGGCCACCGGCTGCCGCCGGGTGAACATCGGTACCGCGGCGCTGGAGAACCCCGTCTGGTGCTCCAAGATCATCTCTGAGTACGGTGACCGGGTCGCGATCGGCCTCGACGTCCGGGGGACCACCCTGGCCGCCCGGGGCTGGACCCAGGAGGGCGGCGACCTGTGGGAGGTGCTGGCCCGGCTGGAGAAGGACGGCTGCTCCCGCTACGTCGTCACCGACGTCACGAAGGACGGCACGCTGCGCGGTCCCAACCTGGACCTGCTCCGCGAGGTCTGCTCCCGTACTGACAAGCCGGTGGTCGCCAGCGGCGGGGTCTCGTCCCTGGAGGACCTGCGCGCGCTGGCCTCGCTGGTCCCGATCGGCGTCGAGGGGGCCATCGTGGGCAAGGCGCTGTACGCGCAGGCCTTCACCCTCGAAGACGCCCTCGCCGCCGTCCGTTCGTGAGGAGTCGTCGATGAGTGTCGCGGTACGAGTGATTCCCTGCCTGGACGTGGACGCCGGGCGGGTGGTCAAGGGCGTCAACTTCGAGAACCTGCGCGATGCCGGAGACCCGGTCGAGCTGGCCCGCCGCTATGACGCGGAGGGGGCCGACGAGCTGACGTTCCTCGACATCACGGCCTCCAGCTCCGACCGGTCGACGATGTACGACGTGGTCAGCCGGACGGCCGAGCAGGTGTTCATCCCGCTGACCGTGGGTGGGGGAGTGCGTTCGGTCGAGGATGTCGACAGGCTGCTGCGGGCGGGCGCGGACAAGGTGGGGCTGAACACCGCGGCGATCGCCAGGCCCGAGCTTCTGACCGAGGCCGCGCAGCGGTACGGGGCGCAGTGCATCGTGCTCTCGGTGGACGCCCGCCGGGTCGTCGACGGGCCGCCGACGCCGTCCGGTTTCGAGGTGACCACGCACGGTGGTCGCCGGGGGACCGGGATCGACGCGGTGGAGTGGGCTCGGCGGGGTGCCGAACTGGGGGCGGGGGAGATCCTGCTCAACTCGATGGACGGTGACGGGACCCGGGACGGCTACGACCTGGAGATGATCCGGGCGGTACGGGCCGTGGTGTCGGTTCCGGTGATCGCCAGTGGTGGTGCGGGTTCTGTCGCCGATTTCCCTCCGGCGGTGGAGGCTGGGGCGGACGCCGTGCTGGCGGCGTCGGTGTTTCACTTCGGGCAGCTCAAGATCGGTGATGTGAAGGACGCTTTGCGGGGGGCGGGGTATCCCGTTCGCTGACGTCGTTCGCTGACGTCGTTCGTCGTTCGTCGTGCGGCGAGTGGGCGCGTCTGTTTGGTCTTGCCGGTCAGCGTGGTTCGCGCTGCGGTGGGCCGGTGTTCCGGGCGGCCGTCGTGGCGGGGTCTGGTTCTTCAGGCCTCCGGCCTGCTCGGGCGTTTGGGGTTGCGCTTTCTTATACGCCGCCCGGAACACCGGCCCACCTCCGCGCACTTGGTGCTGTTCGTATGGGGTACGGGCCGTAGTCACTTTGTTTCCGGCCGCTCAGGGTGCGTCCTGATGCTGAAGCCTTCGCCTGGGGTGGGTTGAGGGGCGGGCGCCGTAGCTGAAGCACTGCTGCGAGAAGGAGCTCAGGGGGTGGGCTTCCTTCTCGGGGCTGGTTGGGGGTGGGGGTTGGGCGGAGCTGGGCGCTGTGGTCGAACTGCTGCTGTGGGGAGGAGTTCAGAGCCGGGCTTCTTCTTTGGGGCTGGTGGGGTTGGTTGGGGTGGGGGGCGTGGTTGCGGTGCTGCTGGGAGGAGGGGCTCAGGGGCTGGGCTGCTCCCCGGCTTCTCCGAAGCTTGAAGTGGTCGTGCCCTCTTCATTCATTTTATTGATTTGTGAGATCCGGGGATGATTCCTCGTTTGAAGTGAGTGGTTGTCTTGGCGTGGGTGTAGTGGATTTTTGGGGAGATTTGTGCTGTTGGTCTGATTCCAGTGAGCTTTGGGGCAAAGTAATATATAAGTTTTATGGGCATTATGTGAGTTAGAATTGCCGAGCCGAATCCGGGGGGTGGAGGACGTCGTGGCACATGACTGGGCTAGGCGGGAAGACGCGCGGCTGCTCACCGGTCATGGCCGCTACGTCGCCGACATCGCGGTGCCGGGATGCCTGGACGCGGCGTTCGTACGGAGTTCTGTGGCACACGGCCGGTTGCGCGAGGTGGACTGCGCTCCGGCTCGTCGGGTTCCCGGGGTGCGGGGGGCCTGGGCGGCTGCCGATCTTCCGGGGTTGCCGCCGGTTCCCCTGACGGCTCTCGCCGGGATGTCCTCGGCGGAGGTGGTGGCGGGGCGGGTGTGGCCGTCGCTGGCTGCCGACCGGGTGCGGTACGCGGGTGAGGCGGTCGCGGTGGTGGTCGGGGAGGACCGCTACCGGGCCGAGGACGGGGTGGCCGAGGTCGTCGTGCGGACGGATCCGCTTCCGCCCGCGGTGTCGGTGGCCGAGGCCCTGGACGGCTCTGTTCCGTTGTTCGAGGGCTTGGACAACGTGGTGCTGGAACGGTCGGTCGGTGTGCCGATCGACGAGGCCGTCTGGGGGCGGGCGGCGGTCGTGGTGGAGGCGCGTTACCGCCAGCAGTTGCTGCTGCCGTCGCCGATGGAGTGCCGGGCGTTCCTCGCGGTCCCCGAGGAGGACCGGCTGACCGTGTGGTGCTCCCATCAGGCGCCGTACCGGCTCCGGCGGGAGCTGGCCGGGGCGCTGGGCCTGCCCGTTGAGCGGATCAGGGTGGTGACACCCGACAGCGGCGGTGCGTTCGGGTCGAAGAGCGCCACCTTTCCCGAGTACCTCACGGTCGCCTTTCTGGCGGTGACGCTGGGGGCGCCGATCCGGTGGATCGAGGACCGCGCCGAGTCGCTGCTGGCCGCCACCCGGGGCCGGGGGCAGGACCAGCGGGTCCGGCTGGCCGCCGACGCCGAGGGGCTGCTGCTCGCGTACGAGCTGAGGATCGACGCCGACGTGGGGGCCTATCCGCACATCGGGGCGGGGCTGCCGATGCAGACCGCCCGGATGGCCACCGGCGCCTACGCCACGCCCCTGGTGCACGCCACGGTTCGTTCGGTGCTGACCACCACCATGCCGACCTACCCCTATCGCGGCGCCGGGCGGCCGGAGGCGGCGTTCGCGCTGGAGAGGTCGATGGACGTGCTGGCCGATCGGCTGGGCATGGACCCGGCGGAACTACGGCGACGCAACTTCATCCCACCCGAGCGTTTCCCGTACGAGACGCCCACCGGCAGGCGCTACGACAGCGGGAACTACGCCGGGGCGCTGGATCTGGCGCTGAAGACCCTCGACTACGACGGGTGGCGGGCCGAGCGGGCCCGGCGCCGGGCCTCTGTGACCGCCCTGCCCCTGGGCATCGGGCTCTCCTGCTACGTCGAACGATCCGGAGGTGAGGAGGGTGGTCTGCACGAGTTCGGCGGCGTCGAGGCGTGCCCGGACGGCACGGTGATCGCCAGGTGCGGCACCGCCTCCAGCGGGCAGAGCCACGAGACGACCTTCTCCTCGCTGGTGGCCGCCACCCTCGGCCTGGACTCCTCGCGGGTCCGGTTCGTGGAAGGAGACACCGACGAACTGGCCGACGGGGTCGGCTCGTACGCCAGCCGCTCGGCACAGGTGGGCGGCCCGGCCCTGCACCGCGCGGCCACCGCGCTGATCGACCTGGCGCGGGAGCGGGCCGCGCGGCTGTGGCGGCTGCCGGTCGGGGAGGTGGTCTGGTCCGGCGGCAGGCTGAGCTCCCGCACGGACGACGCGGTCGCGCTGGACCTCGGTGAGCTGGTGCGGGTCACCGGGTCGTTGCGGGTGGACGAGCGGTTCGAGTCGGGTATGGCGTTTCCGTTCGGCACCCACGCCGCCGTCGTCGAGGTCGACCCGGGCCTGGGCACCGTACGGGTACTCCGGCTGGTCGCGGTGGACGACTGCGGGGTGATGCTCAATCCGGCGGCGGTCGCGGGGCAGGCCAGGGGGTCGATCGCGCAGGGGATCGGGCAGGCGCTGTACGAGGGGGTGCCCTACGACGAGGCCGGGGTGCCGCTGCTGCCCTACGGCCTGTTGGACTACCTGCTGCCGACGTTCACCGAGATGCCGCCGATGGAGGTGCGGGAGACCAGCACTCCGACGCCGTGGACACCGCTGGGAGCCAAGGGAGCCGGGGAGTCGGGGTGCATCGGCACTCCCGCGGCCATTGTCAACGCGGTCGCCGACGCGTTGGGGGTCACCGATCCTGACCTGCTGCGGATGCCGCTCACCCCGGACGTGGTGTGGCGGGCGGCCCGCGCCGCGACGGTCGCTTCCTCGGCGGTCGGCTCCTCGACGGGGTCGACGGTGGGTCCGACGGTGGGGGAGGGGTCGTGAGGCCCGTTGTCTTCGGCCATGTCGTGCCGGCCACCGGCGCGGGTCCGACGGTGGGGGAGGGGCTGTGAAGCCCGCCGCTTTCGACTACCTCGCACCGGAGACCGTACAGGAGGCGGTGGGCGCGCTCGCCGAGGTCGGGGAGCGGGCGCGGATACTCGCCGGCGGGCAGAGCCTGATCATGGAGATGCGCTGTCGGCGCTGTCTGCCGGAGTTGGTGGTGGACATCAACCGGGTCCAGGGCCTCGATCAGCTGCGGGTGCAGGACGGCGGGTTGCAGGTCGGGGCGCTGGTCCGGCACCGTGCCTTCGAGTCGCCCCGGGTGGCGCCCGGTCCGCTCGGCAGGCTGCTCTCGCGCACCGTCGTCAACATCGCGCACCCGCCGATTCGCGCTCTGGGCACCATGGCGGGCAGCCTGGCCTGGGCGCACCCCGCCGCCGAATGGGGCGCCATCGCCGTCGGCCTGGACGCCGACATCGAGTTGCGCGGGCGCGCGGGCGCGCGAGTGATCGCAGCTCGTGACTACTTCCACGGTCCCCACCGGACCGAGTGCCGGCCGCAGGAGATGATCACGTCTGTCCGGCTCCCGCTGCTCGACGACACCGTCGGGGTCGCGTTCGTCGAGCACCGGCGGACGCACGCCGGCTTCGCCCAGATCGCCGTCGCGGTGGCCCTGACCGTGCTCGACGGAGTGATCACCCAGGCGTTCATCGGACTCGCCAACGCCGCGGACAGGCCGGTACGAGCGCACGCCGCCGAACTGTCGTTGATCGGCGCCGAGATCGGCGCCTCCTTCTTGGGCCCGGCCCTCTTCGGTTCGGCTCGCTCCTACCCGGCGCCGCCTGACGGCCATCCGTTCGATCACGCCGCGCGGATCGCCGCCGAGGGTGACGCCGACCCCTGTGCCCAGCCGTACGCCGACGTCGAATACCAGCGGCAGGTCGTCGCCGTCCTCGTCGGCCGTGCCCTGTACCAGGCGGCCTCGGATCGGCAGGCGCACGCCGGACATGACGGATCAGCGGGGGAGCGGCGATGAACATCACGCTCACGGTGAACGGCCGGGTGCACCAGCTGGACGTGGAACCCCGGCGCGCCCTTGGCGACGTGTTGCGTGAGGACTGCGGGCTGACCGGTACGCACCTTGGCTGTGAGCAGGGAGTCTGCGGTTCGTGCACGGTCGTGGTCGACGGCCGTGCGGTCCGTTCCTGCCTGCTGCTGGCCGTGCAGTGCGACGGGCGTTCGGTGCGTACCGTGGAGGGGTTGGCGGGCCGCGACGGTGAGCCGCATCCGCTCCAGCGGGCGTTCTCCGCCGAGCACGCGCTGCAGTGCGGTTTCTGCACGCCGGGGTTCCTCATGCTCGCCGTCGCCGCGCTGGAGTCCGACCCCGCGATCGTCGAGGATCCGGAGCGGCTGCGGGAACTCCTCACGTCCAACCTGTGCCGGTGCACCGGGTACGAACCCATCCGGCGCGCGATCGAGAGCGCGGCCAAGGCCCTGTAGTGGTTCGTCGGCGTTTCCCGGCTCCTGGGGCGCACGTTCGCGCAAGTCGTTTAATTCGGGTCTGCCACCCAACCTTCTTGCTCCTCGTCGGCGTTTGTACCAGTCGGGAGGAGAAATATTGGATCGCAATGACAGCTTCCGTGAATTCGTGGACGCTCACCAGCAGTCGTTGATGCGCACGGCGTACCTGCTCACCGGAGACGCGCATCTTGCCGAGGACCTGCTGCAGAGTGTCCTGATCAAGATCATCAGGCGCTGGTCGAAGGTGCTGAGCCTTGACAGGCCGGAGGCGTACGCGCGGAAAGCGCTGGTGAACCAGTACATCTCATGGCTGCGGCGCCGGACCGGGCGCGAGCTTCCGCGGGCCGACCCGCCCGAGGTGGCCTATTCGAGCGAGGACTCCACGGTCATCCGGATCGTCGTGCGCCAGGCGCTCCTGCGGCTGCCCCCGAAACAGCGCGCGGTGATCGTCCTGCGTTTCTACGAGGACCGCACCGAACGTGAGACCGCCGAGCTGATGGGCTGTTCGGTCGGCACGGTCAAGAGTCAGGCCCATCAGGCACTGAACCGCTTACGAGTCCTGGCGCCGGAACTGGCCCCCAAATTCTCCGAACTGGAAGATCAGGCCGATACTCAGGAGGCACACCGATGACCTGGCTGCGGCAGGTGCTCGACGACATCGCCGAAGACTCCCCAAGGGTGGATCTGGCCGAGCGGACGATCAGAATCCACGAACGCAGGCGCCGGACCGTCACCGCACTCGTCGCGGCCGTCACGGTCACCGTCATCGTGCTCGGCGCGACGGCCGGGGTGCGGCTGCTGCCCACGGAACGGCAGGACTCCTCCGGGACCGGCGGAGTCGCCGATCTGCCGGACCGGGGAGTGGGCCCGCTGAGCCACGCGTACAAGACCTTCTGCAACCCGTCCGAAGGCGCGGCCCCGCCGGACTGCAGGGACGGCGCCTGGCGGGTGGTCACCCGCGCGGGAAGGACCTACCACGTTCCCGACGCGCTGACCGGCTTCAGCAGCCCGCTGGCGATCAGCCAGGACGGGCGCAGGATCGCCTACTACGCCGTCAAGGAGAGCACCTTCAAGGTCCGTGAGCTGGACAGCGGCGACGAACTGGCGGCTCCCGTCAAGATCCCCACAGCGTGGCTCGGCTCCGTCTCCCACCTCCTGATGTCCGACGACAGCCGCTTCCTGGCGTTCACCAAGCGTCCTCCCCTGAAGGACCCGGCCATGCTGATCGACATGCGCGAGCGGATGACCCGGCCGCTGCCGAACGGGGGGAATCCCATCGGCATCTCCAAGGACGGCGACACCGTGATGCTGGCGGAGTATTCGCCCAAGTCCCGCCTGCAGATGATGTCCCACCTGTGGACGACGTCCACGGCCGGAAACCAGGCCGCGGTCACCCTCCCGCGGGCCTACAAGTTCGGTGCGCTGGCTCTCGACGGCGAAACGGTCGTCGGACTGGAGAACCGTATGACCAGTAGCTCCAAGCCGTGCCTGACGGGTGCCCTCGCACACCTGGACGCGAGGACCGGCAAGGTGCGCCGGAAGGTCACGGTGAGCGGCCTGCCCACGAAGACCCACAACGTCTCCCTGCGCGCCTGGCTGAACCCCAGGGAGATCACCGTCATCGCCATTCCCAACCCGGTGTGCATGGGCAAACGGCTTCCCGCGGCGGATGACGCCCCGGCCACGACGACCGATCCGCCCTATGTGACCGTCACCGCCTATGCGCTGAACGTCGGAACCGGCAAGGCGCGGCGAATCGGCGGCTACACGGCGCAGGACTTCTTCGGCCTGGTCCTGCCGGGCCACGAGGGGACGCTCTGACGGCATCCGGGCCTTCGGTTAGAAGACCCGGAAGTGGTGGAACAGCTCGTAGGCGGTGTTGTGGGCCGCGAAGGAGCGGGCCTCGGAGCGTTTGACGGCGAGGTAGGCGGAGGCGCGCAGCGGGCCGAGGGCGTGCATGAGGAGTTCGTCGGCCTCCAGGGCGTCCAGGGCCTCGTCCAGGGAGGCCGGAAGGCGGGGGACCTGGCCGGCGGGGAGGGTGGCGGGGTCGACGCCGACGGGGGCACCGGGGTCGAGCCGGCGGCGGATGCCGTCCAGGCCGGCGTGGATGACGGCGCCGAGCGACAGGTAGGGGTTGGCCGAGGAGTCGGAGGGTTTCAGCTCCAGGTTGGTGGACGCCGCGGCGTCCCGGCCGGTGGGGGAGCAGATGCGCACCGCGGCCTCGCGGTTGTCCATTCCGTAGCAGGCGTACGCGCTCGACCATGCCCTCGGGGTGAGACGCCGGAAGCTGTTCACCGAGCCGCAGGTCAGCGCGGTGAGCGCGGGCAGGTGGGCGATCAGGCCGCCGATGAAGTGGTAGGCCGTGACCGACAGGCCGTACCGGTCGGAGGGGTCGGCGAAGACGTTGGTGCGCAGGGCGGGGTCCCAGAGGGACAGGTGCAGGTGGGTGCCGTTGCCCGCCTGGTCGGCAAGGGGTTTGGGGGCGAGGGAGGCCCACATCGACATGCGGGTGGCGACGCCCCTGACGGTCTCGCGGTAGATCAGGTGGTTGTCGGCGGCGTGCAGGGCGGCGGCGTGGCGGATCGACAGCTCCTGCTGGCCGTGGCCCAGTTCCGGGTGGTAGTGCTCGACCCGCAGGCCCTGGCTCTCCAGGGCGTGGACCAAAGTCGTCGCGTAGTCGTGGGCCTGGTTGAAGCCGGTCGTCGAGTAGCAGAGGCTGTCGTCGGCGGGGACCAGGCGGTCCAGGCCGCCCTCGGGGTCGGGTTCGCGGCGGCCGAGGGTGAACTCGGGTTCGAAGGCGGCGACGAGGACACGGCCCTCGTCGGCCAGGGCGGCCACGGCCTCGCGCAGGAAGGTGCGCGGGCAGGCGGGCCAGGGGGAGCCGTCGACCTGGCGCAGATCCGACAGCATGGCGGCCGAGCCGGGGGCGTAGGGCAACTGGACGAAGGTGGTCGGGTCGGGGACGAGACGGACCTCGCCGACCGGGCCGAGCCCCTTGACGTCCTGGAGTTCGTCGAGCATGTTCATCGCCATCATCGCGACGGTGTGCCCGATGCCGGTACGGAGCCGTTCGGCCAGCAGGGAGTGGGAGGTGGCCTTACCCCTGATCACGCCGCCGTGGTCGGCGTACAGGAAGCGGATCAGTTTGATGCCGTCGGTGTTGACGCGTTCGGTGACACGTTCGATGACGCGTCGTGTCGCGGAGTCGAGCGTGTCGGCTCCGCCGGCGTCGTGATGATCTCCCACGCTTTCTGCGTAACACGTCTCCGGGGAGAGTGGAAGCACCTTGGTGTTTCCCTCGGATCGGTTCGGGGGGTTCCAGCGGTCTTTGACCTGTTGTTATGTGGTGGAACCCTGCTAGCGCAGGGTGTTCGGCGTCGCGGGGGCAGCCGGAGGGAAAGAGGCCGGGGCCGAGGGGAGCGGGCGGGCGCAGCGGCAGGTGATGGTGATCGTCACCGCGCCGGTGGCGCAGGCGCCGGAGGGAGTGCACGCCTCGACCGGGACCGTCCAGATGCCGGGCACCCGGGAGGCGCCGCCGAGCAGGCCGTCGGCGTCGAGCGTGATCCCGGTGGGCAGCAGGGTGGGGTCGGCCACCCTGAAACCGAGCGTCGCGCCGGTCGGGTTGGCCAGGGTGATCCTGCCCTTCAGTGGCCGGTCGACGGGGGCGCCGAAGTGGCCGAGGAACGGGTGGGCGGAGGGCGGCGAGGGAACGGCGCCTCGCCCGACGGGCCGTTCGGTTCCGTCACCGGCCGCCGTCCCTACCGTTGCCGGGCCCTTGAAGCCGGACGCCGGGGTGGAGGCCGGTGACGGGGCGGGGGACGGTGTCTGGACGGATGCAGGGGTCGCGAAGGCGACCTGTGAGGTCGCCGGTAGGCCGAACGTGACGGCTCCGGCGATGAGCGACCCGACCAGGAAGAAACCCCGCGTGCCCCGCATGAACGATCCCCCCGTACGAGAAACGGACCTTCCCCTCAAGGTGCCGGAAAGATCATCAAGGGAGTGCCGTGATGTTTCCCGTGGTCATCCATGATCGGGTCAGGGCGTTCGCCGCGCGGCTCTGGGCGGCGGGTGGGGTTTCGTCGGGGGCTCACGGGCAGGGGGGGTGGCGGCCTACGGCGATCCTTGTGATGCGCTCTCGGGATCGGCGAAGCAGACGGTGCGGCGGTCTGGTGTCGGGGGAGTGTGGCGCTCCCCCGTGGATCGGTCAGGAGCGCGGATGACATGGTTCGGGGCGGGCGGTTCCCGCCGGTCGGTCAGCTAAGTACTCGTGTCACGAACAGAGCCAACTGGTCTGCTCCCCTCACGATCCCGTCGAAGACTCCGTTGACCGCGCCCGCCGCCTCGGCGGGCTTGGTGAACAGATAGAAGACCACGAACGCTACCCCGAGGTAGGTGAGGACCTTCTTGACCTGCATGGGGGCCTCCTGGCAGTTCCAATCCCAGCCGTATATACCCGAATTTTATCGATCTTTGGCATCTGCGGCCCGGGTGGCTCCCGGATTTTGATGATCATACCCATCCCACGGGGGCGAACCATGGTCTGGTCGCGAGTTTGGCATAGGTCACACCAGCCATCGTGCGGTGGCCGGGGCGCTCCTGTCCAATCCTCACAGCCAGGTATACCGGTAGGGCTAGGGGGAGGCGGTGGGATCGCGAATACCGGTGTGCGGTGACCCCTGCCGAAAAAACCAAGGGGGCTTGGTGTCTGGTGGCATCCGGTCGCCCCGGGCCCCGGGTGAGACCGCGGGCCGATCGCGCGACGCCTGGCGTGTGCGTGTCCCGGCTCGTCACGATCTCGCACGGGCCGTGAGCGAGCCGGTCGGGCGCACAGCCGCCGGGGTGGGGCCGCTCAGACGCCCAGGGGGGCGTCCATCAGCCTGGCCACCGCCTCGTCGTCGCCGCTCAGGTCGACCTTGGCGTGGGCCTGGCGGCCGAAGCAGAACAGCAGCAGTTCCCCGGCCCGGCCCGTCACCTCGACCTGTTGCGTGGCGTCCTTGGAACCGCCGATGGCGACGCCTCCGCCGATGCGGTGCAGGACCACCCGGACGGGGGAGCGGCGGAGGAACACCCGGATGCCGGCGCGGATCTGCTTCCAGAACCTCTCCTCAAGGTCGGCGGGCAGCTCGCGCGGCTCCCAGACCCGCTGTGCGCGCCGCACGTCCTCGTGGTGGATGAAGAACTCCGCCGTGTTGACGGTCTGGTCGAGGCCGGGAAGGCGGTAGAGCCCGGACGGCCCCGAGCGCACGAGCTCGACGAGGCCCGGGTAGCCCTTTCTGGTCTTCAACGACTCCTGCACCCGGTCGGTGTATCCGGCCAGCGGCTTGAGGAGGATGCCTCCGAGCGCGTCGGCGCGGCGCTCGCGCAGGACGAGGTGGGCGGCGAGGTCGAAGGTGGTCCAGCCCTCGCAGAGCGTAGGGGCATCCGGGCCGAGCTGGGCGAACAGGTCGCTGAGCGCGGCGCGTTCGGCACGGGCGTGATTCATTTGATGATCCTAACAAGGTCGTTGTGTGAGCAACCAGAGGTGTGGGTGCGATCTTGTCGGAGGTGGTTCGGGAATAACCGCATGATCCAGGGTGATAGGGACTTAGGTAGCAATGTTTCCCGTCGAAAGGACACCTCCCGCGTGGCGAGCAAGGTGACCACCGCAGTCATGCGACAGGGGTTCGGTGTCCTCGGGGTGGCGATCCGGGCTGAAAAGCCGATCTTCGCTGCCGCGGTGCTGTCCAGCGCCCTGTACGGCCTGATGACCGTCGCCGCGGCGTGGGCGCTCGGCTGGGCGACCGACCATGTCGTGCTGCCCGCCTTCGAGAACGGGCGGATCACGACCGGCGCGCTGGCCTTCGGCGCGCTCCTCATCCTCGGGGTCTCCCTGCTCAAGGCGCTGGGCGTGGCGGGACGGCGGTATTTCGCCGGGGTCATGCAGTACCGGATGCAGGCCCGCTCCCGCCGGGACGTCACCCGGCAGTATCTGAGGCTCCCGCTGGCCTGGCACCACAGGCACCCGACCGGGCAGCTGCTGTCGAACGCCGGCTCCGACGTCGAGGCCGCCTGGGCGCCGCTCGCGCCGCTGCCGATGGCGGTCGGCGTCGTGGTGATGCTGGTCACCGCGGCCGTCGCAATGGTGATCACCGACCCGATCCTCGCCCTCGTCGGTTTCCTGGTCTTTCCCGCGATCGCCGTGCTCAACCTGGTCTACCAGCGAAGGCTCAACCCGCTGGCCACCCGCGCCCAGCAGCTGCGCGCCGAGGTCAGCGAGATCGCCCACGAGAGCTTCGACGGCGCCCTGGTCGTCAAGACCCTCGGCCGCGAGGACGAGGAGACCGCCAGGTTCCTGGCCAAGGCCCATGAGCTGCGCGACGCCAACATCGCCGTCGGCCGGGTCCGCGGCCTGTTCGACCCGGTGCTTGAGGCGCTGCCCACCCTGGGCGTGCTCGCCGTGCTGCTGATCGGCGTGATGCGGCTGGAGAGCGGCGCGATCGGCTCCGGCGTGCTCGTCCAGGTCGCCTACCTGTTCACCCTGCTGGCCTTCCCGATCCGCGCGCTGGGCTGGGTGCTCGCCGAGCTGCCCCGGGCCGTCGTCGGCTACGGGCGGATCAGGGCGGTGCTCGACGCGACCGGCTCCATGGAGCACGGCGCCGTCGAGCTGACCGGCGCCGACCCCGCCAGGCTGGAGGTCCGCGACCTCGGTTACGCCTACGGCGGCGGTGACGGTGACGGTGACTTCCCCGTCCTGCACGACGTGAGCCTGGAGGTCGCCCCCGGCCGCACCGTCGCCCTGGTCGGCCCCACCGGGTCCGGCAAGTCCACGCTCGCCCAGACCTTCGTCCGCCTGGTCGATCCGGCGCGGGGCACCGTCCTGCTGGACGGTACGGACCTGCGCGAGGTCACCAGGGGCGGGGTCAGCGACGCGGTGGCGTTGGTGCCGCAGCAGACGTTCCTGTTCGACGACACCGTACGGGGCAACGTCACCCTCGGCCTGCCGGTCGGCGACGAGGACGTCTGGGCGGCGCTGCGCCTGGCCCAGGCCGAGGGGTTCGTCAGCGCCCTTCCCTCGGGGCTGGACACCAAGGTCGGCGAGCGCGGCACCAGCCTCTCCGGTGGCCAGCGCCAGCGGATCGCGCTGGCCCGCGCGCTGGTGCGCCGCCCCCGGCTGCTCGTCCTGGACGACGCCACCTCCAGCGTCGACCCGCAGGTCGAGGCCAGGATCCTGTACGGGCTGAGGGACGCGGCCCAGGCCTCCACGGTGGTCGTCATCGCCTACCGGATGGCCACCATCGCCCTGGCCGACGAGGTCGTCTACCTGGAGCACGGCCGGGTCGTCGACCGGGGCGGCCACGCGGAGCTGCTCGCCCGCTGCGCGGGCTACCGCAATCTGGTCACCGCCTACGAACGTCAGGAAGCCGAGCGCGAGGCGCTCGACGCCGAGCAAGAGGAAGAGGTCAGCGCTTGAGCTCGCTTCAGGGGGTCGAGCGTTCCGGGGTGGCCACCGTCAGGCACGGGCTGTCACTCACGCCGGAGTTCCGCAAGGGGCTGGCCGGAACGCTCGTGCTGGCCGTGGTCGCCACGGTCGGCAAGATCATCGTACCGATCGCGGTCCAGCAGACCATCGACACCGGGCTCGGCGGAGCGACCCCCGACCTGGCCTACGTGCGCACCGCGGTGCTGCTGTGCGCCGCCGCCGTGGCGCTCACCGCGCTGTGTGGATACCTGATGAACGTCCGCCTCTACCGGGCCACCGAGTCCTCCCTGGCCGCGCTCAGGGTGCGCGGCTTCCGGCACGTGCACGACCTGTCGGTGCTCACCCAGAACTCCGAGCGGCGCGGCGCCCTCGTCTCCCGGGTCACCGGCGATGTCGACCAGATCAGCACGTTCATGCAGTGGGGCGGGCTGATGATCATCATCACCCCGGGGCAGCTCCTGGTCGCCACCGTGCTGATGTTCGTCTACTCCTGGCAGCTCACCCTGGTGGTGTGGGCCTGCTTCCTGCCGCTCATGGTCGTGCTGCCGCGCTTCCAGCGGTGGCTCTCCGGCGCCTACACCCGGGTCCGCGAGCGCACCGGCGACATGCTCTCGGCGGTCAGCGAGTCGGTGGTGGGCGCCGCGGTGATCAGGGCCCACGGCTCCGAGGCCCGTACGGCGGAAAGGCTCGACGTCGCGATCGACGCCAACAAGGCGGCGCAGGCCCGCACCCAGCGGATCGTCGCGACGGTGTTCCCGCTGACCGAGATCGTCGCCTCGGTGGCCCTGGCCGCCGTGGTGCTGGTCGGGGTGCGGCTCGGCCTGGCCGGCGAGATCACCGTGGGGAGCCTGGTCGCCTTCCTGTTCCTCATCACGCTCTTCGTCTCGCCGATGCAGATCGCCACCGAGGTGCTCAACGAGGCGCAGAACGCCGTCGCCGGATGGCGGCGCATCCTCGGCGTGCTCGACACCCCGCCCGACGTCGCCGACCCCGGCCCGGAGGGCGTCGAGCTGCCGCGCGGCCCCATCTCGGTCTCCTTCGAGAACGTCGGGTTCGCCTATCCCGGCGGGGTGCCGGTGCTGCACGAGGTCTCGGCGGACATCCCGCCCCGCTCGCGGATCGCCGTGGTGGGGGAGACCGGTTCCGGCAAGACCACCTTCGCCAAGCTGCTCACCCGCCTGATGGACCCCGTCTCGGGACGGATCACGGTGGACGGCCACGACCTGCGGACCGTCAGGTTCTCCTCGCTGCGCCGGCGCATCGTCATGGTCCCGCAGGACGGGTTCCTGTTCGACGGCACCCTGGCCGAGAACATCGCCTTCGGCCGCCCCTCGGCGACCGAGGAGGAGATCCGGCTGGCCATGACCGAGCTGGGGCTCGCCGACTGGCTGGAGGGGTTGCCCGCCGACCTGTCGACCAGGGTGGGCCAGCGCGGCGAGTCGCTGTCGGCCGGCGAGCGCCAGCTCGTCGCGCTCGCCCGCGCCTACCTGGCGGATCCCGACCTGCTGCTGCTGGACGAGGCCACCTCCGCGGTGGACCCGGCGACGGAGGTACGGCTGGCCCGCGCCCTGGAGGGGGTCACCCGGGGCCGCACCGCCGTCTCCATCGCCCACCGGCTCTCCACCGCCGAGGCGGCCGACGAGGTGTTCGTCTTCGACCGGGGCCGGATCGTGCAGCGCGGCCCGCACGCCGAGCTGGTACGGCAGCCGGGCGTCTACGCCGACCTGTACGCCTCCTGGGTCTCGTCGGCCCGTTCCTAGGAAGTCGGGGCGGTCGGTGTCCGGCAGACGTCCTCTCCGGCGCTCCCCGGCGGGCGGTGGCACGGTCAGCCGGTCCGCGCTTCCCGGATGGTCTTCTCGAAGGGGTGGGGGCCGATCGTCTCGGGATCGGCGTCCTGGTCGTAGAGCGGGGTGTATCCGGTCGCGAGATACAGCCCGGCGGCCTCGGGCTGGCGGGGACCGGTGGTCAGGTAGATCTTGCGGTAGCCCTGCCGTGCGGCCTCCCGCTCCAGCTCCCGGACGACGGCGACGCCCAGGCCGCGCCGCCGGTGACCCGGGTGGGTCCAGATCCGCTTGAGCTCGGCGGTCTCCTCGTCGCGGCGGAAGAACGCGCCCCCGGCGACGGTCTGTCCATCCTCGGCGAGGATGAGGAACGCACCCCCCTGCTCAGGGGCGAACCGCTCGTCGGGGTAGCGGTTGATCTCCTCGTTGGGGCCGTACCGGCTGTTGTACTCGGCGTGCAGGTCCTCAAGGAGCGGCCTGACCCGCGGGTCGCGGACGGCCACGTGGTGCACCTCGACGGTTGTGCCGGTCCGTCGTGGCAGGGGTGTCGTCCGGAGGATGTTCTCGGCTCCGGGGGCGGGCCTGGTGGAGTCGACCGTCACTTGGGCTGCCTCGGCAGGCCGGGCGGGTTGATCAGCGACTTGGGCAGCGCCTCGTTCTCCAGGCCCCAGCGCTTGAGCACCTCAAGATACCTGCCGTTCTCGATCAGCGTGTTGATCGCCTCGTTGACCGGCTGGACCAGGCCGTTGCCCTTCAGGGTCATGACCGCGATCAGGCCCTCGACCGACCCGCCGCCCGAGAGCGTCCCGACGATCCTGCTGTCGCCGCCGACGGCGACCTGGTAGGCGATGGGCGGGTTCGGGCCCAGGTAGGCCTGGATGCGGCCGGATTTCAGGGCGAGCAGGACGTCGCCGTACTTCTGGTAGTACTGGATCTGCGCGGCCTTGAGCCCGGCCTTCTGGTTCTGCGCGTCCCACTCCAGCAGGATCTTCTCCTGGTTGGTGCCCGATCCGACCGACACGTTCAGCCCGGCGATGTCGGCGGGCTTCTCGATCTTGGTGATCGGGCTGGAGGCGCCCACCTGCCAGGCGAGCTGGTCCACCCGGTAGGTGGCGAAGTCGTAGATGTCCTTGCGCTCCTCGGTCACCGTGACATTGTTGAGCACCGCGTCGTATTTGCCGGACTTGACGGCCAGGAACAGGTTCTCCCAGGAGGTGTTCTCCTCCCTCACCTTCAGGCCCAGCACGTCGGCGATCAGATGGGCGATATCGGTCTCCACCCCGATCAGGGTGGTGTCGTCGTCGGCCAGGGACACCAGGGGCGGCGCGCCCTCGCCGTTGAAGCCCACGATGAGCTCGCCCTTGGACCGGATCGCCTCGGGGACCTTGGCGGCGATCGCGTCCACCTTGTCGGCGCGGATCCGGTTCTGCTCCGGCGAGGTGTTGATCCTGACTCCGCCGGCCGTGGGCGGGGCGGCGGATGGGACCGCGGCACTGTCGGTGGTGCCGGCGGAGGGCTCGGCGGTGCCGCAGGCGGCGGCGAGGAGGAGAGGCAGGGCGATGGCGGCGGGGGCGAGCCTCGATATGAACGACATGTAGATCCTTGTTCAGGTTGGGCGGGGTCAGAGGACCTTGCTGAGAAAAAGACGGGTTCGCTCGTGCCTGGGGGCGTCCAGCACCTCGGCGGGAGGGCCCTGCTCGACGATCCGGCCCTCGTCCATGAAGACCACCGTGTCGGCGACCTCGCGGGCGAAGCCGACCTCGTGGGTGACGACGATCATGGTGGTGCCGCTCCCGGCGAGGTCCTTCACCGTGTCGAGCACCTCACCGACGAGTTCGGGGTCCAGCGCGGACGTCGGCTCGTCGAAGAGGATGACCTTGGGCTCCAGGGCCAGGGCGCGGGCGATGGCCACCCGCTGCTGCTGGCCGCCGGAGAGCCGGCCGGGGTAGGAGTGGGCCTTGTCGGCGAGCCCGACGCGCTCAAGCAGCCGGGTCGCCAGCGCGTTCACCTCCGCCTTCGGCCTGCGCTGGGCCGAAAGGGGCGCCTCGGTGACGTTCTGGTGCACGGTCAGGTGCGGGAAGAGGTTGAAGTTCTGGAAGACGAAACCGATCTTGGTTCGCTGCCGGAGGATCTCGCGCTCGGGCAGTTCGTACAGCCGGTCGCCGACCCTGCGGTAGCCGACCAGCTCGCCGTCGACGCTGATCGACCCGCTGTCCACCTTCTCCAGGTGGTTGACGGTGCGCAGTAGCGTCGACTTGCCCGACCCCGACGGGCCCAGGATCACCGTGACCTCGCCGGGGTCGACCCGCAGGTCCACCCCGCGCAGCACTTCAAGCGACCCGAAACTCTTGTGCACGCCCCGCACTTCGACCATCGCGGTGCTCATGCGCGGCCCCTGCCGTAGTACCGCTCGATGTAGTGCTGCGCGACGGACATCACCGAGGTCATGACGAGGTACCAGATGGTCGCGACCAGTAGCAGGGCGATGACCCGGCCGTTGCGGTTGTAGATGACCTGTACCTGGTAGAAGAGCTCGGGCAGGGCCATGATGTAGACGACCGAGGTGCCCTTGACCAGGCCGATGATCTCGTTACCCGCGGTCGGCACGATCGACCGCATGGCCTGCGGCAGGACGATCCGGAACAGCTGCCTGGTCCTGGGGATGCCCAGTGCGGCGGCGGCCTCCCGCTGGCCGTGGTCCACCGAGAGCAGCCCCGCCCGGACGATCTCCGCGGCGTAGGCGGCCTGGTGCAGGGCGAGGCCGAGCGCGGCGGCGGTGACCGGGCCGATCAGGTCCATCGTGCCGATGTCGAAGAACGCCGGGCCGAACGGCACGCCGAAGGAGATTCTCGGATACAGCAGGGCCAGGTTGTACCAGAACAGCAGCTGCAGGATCAGCGGGACCGACCGGAACAGGGCGATGTAGCCCCAGGCGACCGAGTTGAGCAGCGGGTTCCTCGACAACCGCATGAGCGCCAGGACGGTGCCGAGCAGGAAACCGAAGACGATCCCCAGCGCGGTCAGCTCCAGCGTGAAGACGACGGCCCGCAGCACGGAGGGGGCGAACAGGTATTCCCCGACCACCTCCCACTCCCAGGCCGGGTTGGTGATCAGCGCGCTGGCCACCATGGCCAGCAGCACCGCGATGCCCGCGGCCGCCACCCACCGCCAGGGGTGACGGGTGGTGACCACCTTCGGCGGAGGCTCGCCGGTCCCTGTCTCTCTCGTGTCTCCCCTGTCGCCCGGTGCTCCGCCCGCCGGGAGGGTGGCGGTCCGGGCGGTGGTGGAGGCGAGCAGCACCCGGTTCCCCCCGTACCCGCGGTGGGTGCGCACCCGAGCGCCCGCCGCCGGGGCGGGGGGCGGTGCCTTCGCCGCCTTCGCGGCGGCTCCGTGCGTGTCACCGCCGTCGGTGCCTGAGAATTCGACGGGCATGGTTGAGGCCTTTCTGGCTGGTTCGTCCAGGAGGAGGGGGACGGGCGCGAGGGGGGCGTCGCCGGCGAATCGTCAGAAGGTCAGCGGTGACACGAGGGGAGGCGGAGGGGGCGCGGGTCAATGTGCCCGCGGACCGTCGGCCGGAGCTCTGGGCGCATGACATCACTTCAACACACGCTCATAATCCCGTCAAGACCTACTGGTTTAGTGGGTTTTATATGGCACCGAACGAGATCGGTGCAAACCGGACCGCCCGCCGATGATTAGCCTGCTCAAAGCGAGGTAGAGGGCAAGGCGAGGGCGGATCCCATGTCCGCCCGAGGGGAAGGGAACGATGGCAGAGGCGGAGCCCGCGGAGGAGCGGTTCCCCGTTCTGGACCTCCGTTCGGCGCTGGCCCGCGGGGACCTGCTCGATGACCTGTCCAACCTGCGGGTCGACGACGATGACGACGACGACCCCGTTCTGATCCGCCTGGACGGCACCCCCGTCGACACCTGGCGGGAGAAGTATCCCTACGGGGAACGGATGAACCGGACCGAGTACGACCGGCTCAAGCGGCTGCTCCAGATCGAGCTGCTCAAGCTCCAGTACTGGATCAAGGACACCGGGGGACGCCTGGTCGTCCTCTTCGAGGGGCGCGACGCGGCGGGCAAGGGCGGCACGATCAAGCGGTTCATGGAGCACCTCAACCCCCGTGGGGCGAACGTGGTGGCGCTGGAGAAGCCGAGCGAGCGCGAGAGCACCCAGTGGTACTTCCAGCGCTACGTCTACCACCTGCCGTCCGCCGGAGAGATGGTCTTCTTCGACCGTTCCTGGTACAACCGCGCCGGGGTCGAGCGGGTGATGGGCTTCTGCACTCCCGGGGAGTACCTGGAGTTCCTGGAACAGGCGCCCGAGTTCGAGCGGATGCTCGTCCGCGACGGCATCCACCTGGTGAAGTTCTGGTTCTCGGTCTCGCGTTCCGAGCAGCGCACCCGGTTCGTGATCCGCCAGGTCGATCCGGTACGGCAGTGGAAGCTGTCGCCGATGGACCTGCAGTCGCTCGACAAATGGGAGGAGTACACCGCCGCCAAGGAGGACATGTTCGTCCACACCGACACCGAGGAGGCCCCGTGGACGGTGATCAAGAGCAATGACAAGAAGCGGGCCAGGGTCGAGGCCATGCGCCACGTCCTGAGCCTTTTCGAGTACGAGAACAAGGACCACGAGGTCGTCGGCACCCCCGACCCCAGGATCGTCGTCCACGCCGCCGACGTGCTCGACGACGACCGCGCCCGCTGAGCCGTCCCCGCTCAGCGGACTCCCGCGCCACCGCCCGACAGGCGCTGGGCAAGATAGATCGGGACGACCGAGGCGACGATGAGAGCCGCGGCGACCACGTTGACCACGGGCGCCTGGTTGGGGCGGAACAGGTTCTCGAAGATCCACAGAGGCAGGGTCCTGACCCCGGCCCCGGCGGTGAACGTGGTCACGATGATCTCGTCGAAGGACAGGGCGAAGGCCAGCAGCCCGCCCGCGAGCAGTGCCGAGCGCATCATCGGGAAGGTGACCAGCCGGAACGTGGTGAAGGTGTCGGCGCCCAGATCGGCCGAGGCCTCCTCCAGGGAGGTGCCCGTACGCCGCAGCCTGGCCAGCACGTTGTTGTAGACGGTCACCACACAGAAGGTGGCGTGCCCGACGATCACGGTGAACAGCCCCAGACTCACCCCGAACGGGCTCAGCACCGCACGAAAGGCGTTGTTGAGCGCGATGCCGGTGACGATGCCGGGCAGCGCGATCGGCAGCAGGACCAGCAGCGAGACCGCGTTCTTGCCGAAGAAGTCGTAGCGCTGGATCGCGAAGGCCACCATCGTGCCGAGCACCAGGGCGATCACCGTGGCGCCCGCCCCCGCCTGGACCGAGGTCCACAGCGCGTCGCGCACGCCGGTGGAGTTCCACGCCGCCTCCCACCACCGCACGGTGAACCCGCTGGGCGGCCAGGCGAACGTCCGGTCGGTGTTGAAGGAGTTGAGCACCACGATCAGCAGCGGAACGTAGACGACGCCGAGCCCGGCGGCCAGCATGGCCCACAGCGCCGTGCGCGCCGTACGGGACAGGTTCACAGGTTCTCCAGGGCACCGGTGCGGCGGACCGCGGCGAGGTAGACCAGCATGATCATCACGGGGACGGTGGCGACCGCGGCGGCGAAGGGGAGGTTGTTGGCCGCGCCGATGTTGTCGTAGACGACGTTGCCGATCAGCTGCGAGGTGCCGCCCACGATCTTCACGGTGATGTAGTCGCCGAGCGACAGCGAGAACGTGAAGACCGAGCCCGCGAGCACGGCGGGGAGGGCGAGCGGCCACACCACGGTGCGAAACGTCCGCCAGCCACGCGCCCCGAGGTCTCCGGCGGCGTCCAGCAGCGAGTCCGGCAGCCGCTCCAGCCCCGCGTAGATCGGCAGGATCATGTACGGCAACCACAGGTAGGACAGGGTGAGGACGGTGGCGGTCAGCCCGTACCCCCAGCCGAGAAGGCCCTCGGAGCCGAGCATCACCCGCCAGGCGTACGCCTTGACCAGGTAGGAGGCCCAGAGCGGGGTGAGCACGGCGATCACCAGCCAGCGCTGGGCGCGCGGCGAGGCCAGCTTGGCCATCGCGAACGCCATCGGGAAGGCGATCAGCAGGTCGATCAGCGTCACCGCGACCGCCACGCCCACCGAGCGCAGCGCGATCGTACGGTAGACGTCGGCGGTGAGCAGGTCCTGGAAGTTCCCCCAGGTCGGCACCCTGACCAGGTCGCCGGTGAAGGTGTCGGTGCTCCAGAAGGCCGTCACGAACAGGGCGGCCAGCGCGCCGAGATAGGCGAGGCCGAGCCAGAGCGCGGGGGCCGACAGCAGCAGCGAGAGCCGCACGCCCGCGTGCCGGTGCAGGAAGGCCGCGAGCCTGCGTCGAGGGGTGCGGGGCGGTGTGGGTCTCGCCGGTGCCGCGATGTTCAACGTCGGCTCCTTCCCGGTCAACGTCGGTTCTCTCCCCGGGCGAGGCGGGCTTCCGGCCCTTCTCGCGGGGCGGGTGCGGCGGGCACCCCGGTGCCCGCCGCACGGGTGGTTCCGGCGGGGCTCAGCCCTTGATCTCGGTCCAGGCCCTGGTCCACTCGGAGTAGTCCTTGCACGTGACGTCGGTGCGCCCGTCCAGGCACTGGGCGATGGGGGTGGTCCAGTACCAGACCTTCGAGTAGTAGTCCTCGTCGGTCGCGTGGAAGGTGTCGCAGTGCTTCGGGTCGGCGGTCAGCTCGCAGGACTTCGCGTTCGAGGGCGCCTCCCCGAAATACTCGGCGACCTGGGCGTTGGCCTGGGGCGAGATGATCCAGTCGAGCCACCGGTAGGCGCAGTTCGGGTTCTTGGCGGCGGTGGCGACCATCCAGGTGTCCGACCAGCCGGTGGCCCCCTCCTTGGGCAGCGTCACCTCGACCGGTGCCTTGTCGGCCAGGGCCACATTGGCGATGACCTGCCAGGTGGTGCCCAGCACGGAGTCACCGCTCTTGAAGGCCTGGACCTCCTTGGTGTAGTCGGACCAGTACTCGCCGACGATCTTCCTCTGCTGCTTGAGCAGGTCGACCGAGGCCTGGAACTGCCCCTCGTCCAGGGAGTACGGGTTCTTGATGCCGAGTTCGGGCCTGGTCGCCATCAGGTACAGCGCCGCGTCCGCGATGTAGATCGGGGAGTCGTAGGCGGTGATCTTCCCCGCGTACGGCGAGGCGGGATCGAACACCGCGCCCCAGGAGTCGGGTGCGGGCTTGACCTGGTCGGTGCGCCACATGAGCAGGTTGGCCCCGCGTCCGTGCGGCACGCCGTAGGCGGCCCCGCCGGCCGAGTTCCACGCCTTGTCCTTCAGGCCGGCGAAGACGTCGGCGTAGTTCGGGATCAGGGCGGTGTTGACCGGGGCGACGGTCCCGCCGGCGATCAGCCGCAGCGAGGCGTCTCCCGAGGCGGAGACCGCGTCGTACTCGCCGGTCTTCATGAGGTTGACCATCTCGTCGGAGGTGCCGGCGGTCTTGGAGTTGACCTGGCAGCCGGTGGCCTTCTCGAACGGGGTGACCCAGTCGACCTTGGGGTCGTTGCTCCCGTCCTCGACGTATCCGGCCCAGTTGACCAGGTTGACCTGCCCCTCTCCCGGGCCCAGCGACTGCAGCGCCTCGATCTTGGGCGGGGTGAAGCCGGTCTGGCCGGGGGCGGCGGCGGAGGCGCCAGGTGCGGGCGCGGAGCCGGTGCCGCAGGCGGTGACGGTGGCCAGGGCGAGCGCGGAGAGGACGACCGCGCTGTGCCGGGTGAGAATCCGGGGGGTGGACCGCATGGGATGACGACCTTTCTTACGGGACGATCGCGAACTCGTGCCGGCGGTGCCAGATGAGCCGGACCCTGGTGCCACGCAGGCCCATCACGTCCATTGACGAGACCTGCAGGTTCTGCTGGAGTGCGATGAGCCGCCCGCCCGCGTCGAGCTCGACCACGAACCGGGTCGCGGGGCCCGCGTAGACGACCTCGGCGACGGTGCCCGTCGCGCTGTGCTCCGTGCCGTCGACCGTCTCGTCGAGGCCGGCGAGGCGCAGCTTCTCCGGGCGCACGCTGAACGTGCCCTCCCGGCCGAGCACCGCCTGCGCGGCCTGGCCGGAGATCAGGTTGGAGGTGCCGACGAACCCCGCGACGAACGTGCTCGCGGGCCTCTCGTAGATCTCGGCCGGGGTGCCGACCTGCTCGATCCGCCCCCGGTCGAACACCGCCACCCGGTCGCTCATGGTCAGCGCCTCCTCCTGGTCGTGGGTGACGAACAGGAAGGTGATGCCGACCTCGCGCTGGATCGACTTGAGCTCGACCTGCATCTCCTCACGGAGCTTGAGGTCCAGTGCGCCGAGCGGCTCGTCGAGCAGGAGCACCCGGGGACGGTTGACCAGGGCGCGGGCCAGGGCGACCCGCTGCCGCTGGCCGCCGGAGAGCTGGTTCGGCCTGCGCCGCTCCATGCCCTCCAGCCGGACCGAGGCCAGCGCGGCCAGTGCGCGCTCGCGCCGCTCGGCCCGGGGGACCCGCTTGACCCGCAGGCCGTACTCCACGTTGTCCGCCACGTTCATGTGCGGGAACAGCGCGTAGTCCTGGAAGACCGTGTTGACGTCGCGCTCGAAGGGGGCGAGCCGGGTGACGTCGACTCCGCCGAGCTCGACGGTGCCCGCGCTGGGCGTCTCGAAGCCGGCGATCATCCGCAGCACCGTCGTCTTGCCCGAGCCCGAGGGGCCGAGCATGGCGAAGAACTCGCCGTCGGCGATGTCGAGGTCGACGCCGGTGACCGCGTCCACGGCCCCGAAACTCTTGCGGAGGCCGGTCAACCTCACCGCTGGGTCTGACATGACCGAAAACATATGAGGTTAGATGTTTGATGGCAAGAGCCGTTCGGACATCACCGTCGAGGGGGGCGCGGAGTGAGATCCTCGCGGCGGTGCCGGCCGCGCGCGGGCGGCACTCGGGGGACCCTGGACGGGACCCCAGGTGGGAGACTGTATGACCGTCGAAGGCGAGGGAGGGCGCATGGGCATGGCAGACATCTCCGGTGGTGCCCGTCTGGCCGCGTTCGCGCCGGTCGACAGCACCGCGCGGGTCGACGCCGTGGTCAGGCGGCTCACCGACGCCATAGTGCTCGGCCTGGTGGCCGACGGCGAGCAGTTGCCCAGCGAGGCGGAGCTCGCCGCGCAGCTGGGCGTGTCCACGGTCACGCTGCGGGAGGCCCTGATGGCCCTGCGCCAGCAGGGCATGGTCGAGACGCGGCGGGGGCGCGGAGGCGGTAGCTTCGTGCGGGCCCCGCGTGAGGCTCCCCGGGCACTCGATCGACTGTGCGCCTTCACCGCGGAGGAACTCCGCGACCTGGGCGACCACTACGCGGCCATCGCCGGGGCCGCCGCGAGGCTGGCCGCGCAGCGGGCACTGCCGGAGGACATCGCGCCGCTCCGCCGCACGCTGCAGGAGATGGCCGGCTCCCGCGACCAGGCCCACCTGCGCAGGCTGCACGGGCGTTTCCACATCGAGGTGGCCGCGGCCTCCCAGTCGGCACGACTCACTCAGGAAGAGATCAGGTTACAGGCTGACATCGGACCATTGCTCTGGTCCGCTCACGGGGGAGACGATGGAACGTCGGCTCGGCACCACGCCATCGCCGAGGCCATCCACCGCGGAGACGACGACCACGCCAGGCTCCTGGCGGAGCGGCACGTGCTCGACGCGATGGAACACCTCATCGAGCTGCGTCTGCGGGAGCCGTGATCGTCGGATGCCTGGGGCGGATGGATCAAGTGAGTGAACACGGTGCGCTGCTGGCGCCCGGCGGCGCGGCCGAGGCGGCCGTAGCCGTCGGCGGCATCGTCGAGGATGTCTTCGAGGGGCTTCACCAGGTGCGCGACGCCGTGGTCGGGCTTGTGGGCACCGCGCCGGTGCGCGGCGACCTGGCCGCGCTGCGCCCGCTGCTCTTTCCCCGGCTGGGCGGGCTGATCTCCGGCATCGGGTTCATCGCCGCGCCCGGCCTGCTCATCGACGCGCCCTGGTATCTGGAGTGGTGGCAGGAGGGCGCCTCGGGGGAGCCCGTGCAGCTGCTCCGGGACATGGACCCCTCCAGCAGCGCCTTCTACGACTACACGCACTGGGACTGGTTCGCCGGTCCGCGCTCCGGTGCCGAGCGCACTCTCACCGGCCCGTACGTGGATTTCCTCTGCAGCACCGAGTACTCCCTGACCCTGTCGGTGCCCGTGCTGAAGGGCGGGGAGTTCATCGGCGTGGCGGCGGCCGACGTGTTCGTGCGCCGCTTCGAGGTCGCCGTCTCGCCACTGCTTCGCAGGGTGGGAGGACCGGCCTTCCTGGTGAACGCGCACGGCAGGGTGGTGGCCTCCACCACTGCCAGATGGCTCGCCGGGTCGGTCTTCAGGGGAGCCCCCGGTCTGCTCGCTAGGCCATGCCGGACGCTACCCCTCTCCCTGGTTGCGGCACAATTGCCGCATGCCCCTTGACCCTGCCATCGCGGCCCGGCTGAAGCGCACCACCGACGGGCTGGTTCCCGCCGTCGTCCAGCAGTACGACACCGGCGAGGTGCTCATGCTCGCCTGGATGGACGACGAGGCGCTGCATCGCACGCTCACCACCGGCAGGGCCACCTACTGGTCACGCAGCAGAGGGTCCTACTGGGTGAAAGGTGACACCTCAGGCCACGTCCAGCACGTCAAGTCCGCCGCGCTCGACTGTGACGGCGACACCATCCTGCTCAGGGTCGACCAGGTGGGGGCCGCCTGCCACACGGGCGATCGGACCTGCTTCGACGCCGACGAGCTGGTGGTGACCCGGGCGTGACGGCCAAGCGGGAGCTGTGGACCTGGCTGGCGGCCTGCGTGGCCGGCGCCGCGCTCGTGCTGCTCGCCGCCGGGCGCGACTGGTTCACCGTGACGTACGGCACCCGCGAGGTGGCGGTCCCCGCCGCGGAACTGGCCCCCGCGCTGGGGCCCGCGGCCTGGGCGGCACTCGCCGCGGTGGTCGCCGTGCTCGCGACGGCAGGCGTGTGGCGCAGGGTCGTCGGCGTGGTGATGGCGCTCTGCGGGGCCGGGGTGGTGGCCGCCTCCTGGTGGGGGAGCGGCGCGAGCGCCGCGCTGCGGATCTCCGCGGAGCAGGCGCCGGTGGTCGTGGACTCCGTGCCGCGGGTCGCCTCGGCCGTCGTCTGGCCGATCATCGCCTCCGCAGGGGGGCTGCTCCTGCTGGCCGGGGGAGTGACGGCCCTCCTGCGGGGCGGCCGATGGCCGGGCATGTCCGATCGCTACAACCGCCAGGGCTCCGCCCCCGCCGAGAGCGCCCCCAGTGAGCGGGCACTGTGGGACGCCCTCGACGAGGGCACCGACCCGACGGTCGATCAGGACCCCCGGGAGCGCTGACCTCGGCGGAAACGCGGCCTCCGCGCGCTCGGTGCGTTCTCCTCGATGCCGCGGTCCGAGATCCGAGGTCCGGGGGGTGTGCGCCCCGGCTACGACTTGCTTACAGGGGCGCCCGGATTCCTTCGGCCCGGGAGTGTTTTCGCTAGGATTTCGCCCGCAACTTAGATAAATGGGAGTCATTCATGAGCTATGGCAATCAGCCGGGTGGTTACGGGCAACCCCCGGGAGGCGGTGGCTATGGCTCTCCGGGTGGTTACGGTTCGTCCGGCGGTTACGGTTCGTCCGGTGGTTACGGCCCGCCGCCCGGTGGCGGTTACGACGCCTACGGCGGTTACGGCGCGCCGCCTCCCCGGGGTAACAACGGCATGGCCATCGCTGCGCTGATCATGGGGATCGCGGGGCTGTTCCTCTGCGGCCTCACCTCGATCGTGGGCGTGGTGCTGGGCCACATCTCGCTGGGGCAGATCAAGCGGACGGGCGAGGAGGGGCGGGGCATGGCCATCGCCGGCCTGGTCCTGTCCTACTTCGGGATCGCGTGCTGGCTGGCGGTGCTGGCCTGGCTGATCGCGGTCGGCGCCATCGTCGGCAGTGCCTCCCTGACGGGTGTCTGACCTGACGGGTGTCGACCTGACGGTCGTCTGAGGCGGGTCCGCGTCCGGCGCGAGTAGGGTGGCCGGTGAGGGGGTGCCGACGGCCGTGCTCATGGGGAAGATCGCTGGTTCACGCGCGCGGGCCGTGCTGGCGCCGCTCGGTACCGCGCTGGTGGCGGGTGCCGCGGTCGCGTTCGTCGGGGCGGTCGACCCGAACGAGCCCGGTCACTACCCGACCTGCCCGTTCCTCATGCTCACCGGTCTGTACTGCCCCGGCTGCGGCGGCCTGCGGGCCGTGCACGCGCTCGTGCACGGCGATCCGGTGACGGCGCTGGGGCTCAACCCGCTCGTCACCCTCATGGTCCCGGTGCTGGTCGTGCTCTGGGGTCGCTGGGCGCTGCGTGCCTGGTGGGGCGGTCGGTCCGGGAGAGAATCGGGTGGGCCGCCCGTGGCGAAATCCATACGTCCGGCCTATGTCTGGTTATTTCTTGCTTTAATGATCGTGTTTTGGATAGTACGAAACCTCCCTTTTGGGGAATTCTTGGGCCCATAGTCGCCTTTGTGCTTCACCCAGTGGCGGGGCGACCCCGGCCGGGCCGATAGCATCGGCGGGACAAGGGCAGTCGATCGGGAGGGGCCTTACTCGTGAGCGAGCGGAGCGAGCGAACCACGGACACGGCAGCGTTCGCGAACCTGGCCTCTGAACTTCGCGGGGAGGGCAAATGAGCGTGCTTGAGGAAATCCTCGAAGGAGTCCGCGCCGACCTGGCCGAGCGGCAGGAGAAGGTGACGCTGGCCGAGCTCAAGGAGCGGGCCGGGCGGGCGCCCGCCCCCCGTGACGCCTACGCGGCGCTGGGCGGCGACCAGGTGGCGGTCATCGCCGAGGTCAAGCGTTCCAGCCCGTCCAAGGGCGCGATGGCCGCGATCGCCGACCCCGCCGCGCTGGCCGGCGACTACGAGTCGGGCGGTGCCCACGTCATCAGCGTGCTCACCGAGCGACGCCGCTTCGGCGGCAGCCTGGACGACCTGGCCGCCGTGCGCGCCGTCGTCGACATCCCGGTGCTGCGCAAGGACTTCATCGTCACCTCGTACCAGCTCTGGGAGGCCCGTGCCTACGGCGCCGACCTGGCGCTGCTGATCGTGGCGGCGCTCGACCAGAACGCGCTGGTCTCGCTCATCGAGCGGGCCGAGTCGATCGGGCTGACCCCGCTGGTCGAGGTGCACACCGAGGAGGAGCTCGACCGGGCGCTCACCGCCGGAGCCAAGATCATCGGTATCAACGCGCGGAACCTCAAGACGCTTGAGGTGGACCGCGACGTGTTCGCCAAGCTCGCCCCCAAGGTTCCCGACGGGATCATCAAGATCGCCGAGTCGGGCGTGCGCGGCCCCCATGACCTGCTCGCCTACGCCAGGGCGGGCGCCGACGCCGTCCTGGTCGGCGAGAGCCTGGTGACCGGCAAGGATCCGCGGGCCGCCGTGGTCGACCTGGTCACCGCCGGTGCCCACCCCGCATCCCGACCCGAGGGGCAGTAAGCAGTGACAACGCACGAAGGAACCGTCCTCACCGCCGCGGACCTCGCCGGGAACGGCCTCCACGGCAACGACCCGGACATCCACGGCAAGTTCGGCGTCTTCGGCGGCCGCTACGTGCCCGAGGCGCTCATCCCGGCTCTGGACGAGGTCGCGGCGGAGTACGACAAGGCGAAGAGCGACGTGGCGTTCCTTCGGGAGTTCGACCACCTGCTGCGCACCTACGCCGGGCGGCCGACCACGCTGACCGAGGTGCCCCGCTTCGCCGAGCAGGCGGGGGGTGCCCGGATCATCCTCAAGCGCGAGGACCTGACCCACACCGGTGCCCACAAGATCAACAACGTGCTCGGCCAGGCCCTGCTGACCAAGCGCCTGGGCAAGACACGGGTGATCGCCGAGACCGGCGCCGGCCAGCACGGCGTCGCCACCGCGACCGCCGCCGCCCTGATGGGCCTGGAGTGCGTGATCTACATGGGGGCCGTCGACTGCGAGCGTCAGGCGCTCAACGTCGCTCGCATGAAGCTGCTCGGCGCCACGGTCGTCCCGGTCACCAACGGCAGCCAGACCCTCAAGGACGCCATCAACGAGGCCTTCCGCGACTGGGTCGCCAACGTCGACCGCACCCACTACCTCTTCGGCACCATCGCCGGGCCGCACCCGTTCCCGGAGATCGTCCGCGACTTCGCCCGCATCATCGGCGTCGAGGCCCGCCGTCAGATGCTGGAGCTCACCGGCGGGCTGCCCGACGCGGTCGCCGCGGCGGTCGGCGGCGGGTCCAACGCGATCGGCATCTTCCACGCCTTCCTCGGGGACACAGGCGTCCGGCTGCACGGCTACGAGGCGGGCGGCCGGGGCCTGGAGAGCGGCGAGCACGCGCTCACCCTCACCGCGGGCTCCGTCGGGGTGCTGCACGGCTCGCGCACCTACGTGCTGCAGGACGAGGAGGGCCAGACCGTCGAGTCGCACTCGATCTCAGCCGGGCTCGACTACCCGGGCGTCGGCCCCGAGCACGCCTGGCTCAAGGACACCGGCCGCGCCACCTACCACGGCATCACCGATGCCGAGGCGATGGAGGCCTTCTCGCTGCTCGCCCGCACCGAGGGCATCATCCCCGCGATCGAGTCCTCGCACGCGCTCGCCGGAGCCCTCAAGCTCGGTCGCGAGATGGGTCCCGAGGCGACGATCCTGGTCAACCTCTCGGGGCGGGGCGACAAGGACATGGGCACCGCGATGAAGTACTTCAACCTCTGACTACCGACTTGCCTCCCCTCCGGTGTGCCGGAGGGGACGAACCGCAACGGAAACCACGATGACGACTCTTCAGACGGTGTTCGCCAAGGCCAAGGCGGACGACCGCGCCGCCCTCATCGGATATCTCCCCGCTGGGTTCCCCAGCAAGGAGGGCGCGATCGCCGTCGCCACCGCCATGGTGGACGCCGGCTGCGACGTGATCGAGATCGGCCTGCCCTACTCCGATCCCCTCATGGACGGCCCGACGATCCAGGACGCCGTGCACCGGGCGCTGACCAACGGCACCCGCATCGCCGACGTGCTGCGCACCGTCGAGGGCGTGGCCAAGACCGGTGCCGCCACCCTGGTCATGACGTACTGGAACCCGATCGACCGCTACGGCGCCGACCGCTTCGCCCGTGACCTGGCGAACGCGGGCGGGGTGGGCACCATCACACCCGACCTGACCCCCGAGGAGGCCGGGCCCTGGCGCGAGGCCAGTGCCGGGGCCGGGATCGACACGGTCTTCCTGGTCGCGCCCAGCTCCACCGAGGCCCGTATCAAGGCGGTCGTCGACAGCTGCACCGGCTTCGTCTACGCGGCCTCGCTGATGGGCGTCACCGGTGCCCGCGACTCGGTCGGCGCGGCCGCGCAGGGCCTGGTCGAGCGCACCCGCTCGCACACCTCCCTTCCGGTCTGCGTCGGCCTGGGCGTCGGCACCGGCCGGCAGGCCGCCGAGGTGGCGGGTTACGCCGACGGCGTCATCGTGGGGTCGGCGTTCATCCGCCGCGTTCTCGACGCGCCGGACGAGGCCTCGGGGCTGGCGTCGGTCCGTGAGCTGGGCGCCGAGCTGGCGGCGGGTGTCCGCGGCTGACGAGCCCGTTCGAGAGCGGCTCCCTTACTCGAAGAAAGGGGCCGCTCCCGCTCCCGCTTCCGTGCCTGCCAGGCAGGCTTATTCGATGCTTATCAGGCTCGTGATGAGGTTTTCCTCGAATACCTGGCATTCGCCGAAGACGTCTGTGGCCGGGGCTTGGAATAGGAGAATGGTGCTCGTGACCTCTGATAACCCCGCGCCCAATAGGTCGCGTATCGTGATTTCAGCGCTACCCTGGGTAACGACCGTCTCACGGCTGGTGCTGGCGGGAGTGCTGATCGTCGCGGGTTGGGGCAAGATCGGCACTCCGGTGCTCTCGGTTCAGGCGGTCGAGGCATACGATCTGCTCCCCAAATCGCTCGCCACGGCGGTCGGCTACGGCCTGCCGATCCTGGAGATCGTCGTGGGGTTGTTGCTGGTCGTCGGGCTGCTCACCCGAGCGGCGGGTGTCATCTCGGCGCTGCTTATGCTGGCGTTCGTCATCGGCATCGCCTCGGCGTGGGCGCGCGGGCTGCGCATCGACTGCGGCTGCTTCGGCGGTGGCGGTCAGCTGGCGGCCGGGGTGGAGCCCGACTACCTCATCGACATCCTGCGTGACTTCGGTCTCTTCGGACTCGGCGCGTTCGTCGCGGTCTTCCCCCCGGGCCGCTTCGCGCTGGACTCCGCGCTTGGGCTCACCCCGGGCGAGGAGTCGTACGAGGACGTCGAGAGCGATGACGAGGAGCTCCAGGAGAAGGAGGCTTACTGATGGGCAAGGCCGCGCGGGAGCAGTCGGCGCGTGATCGGATCAAGGCGCAGCGCGAAGAGCAGATGCGGAGGGACAAGCGAAAGCGTGTGGCGACCATCGTGACCGTGGCCGTCGTCGCGATCGCCGCCGTCGGCGGTGGCTGGTGGTTCGCCGCCCAGAGCAGCAAGTCCGAGCAGGTCGGAGCCTCGCTCGCGCCGATCACCGTCGCCGGGGACGGTTCGGTGGTCATGGCCAGAGCGGGTGTGGAGAAGCCGGTCCTGGACGTCTTCGAGGACTTCCAGTGCCCCGCCTGCAGGGCGCTGGAGGAGACCAGCGGCCCAACGATCAAGAACCTGGCGGCCGAGGGCAAGGCCAAGGTGGTCTACCACCCGATCACGATCTTCCAGGAACAGACCAACAAGGGGATCACCCGGGCCAACTCGCTGCGCGCCGCGTCGGCGATCCGCTGCATCCCCGGGGGCGCCCCGTGGATCGCCTTCCACGACAAGCTGTTCAAGAAGCAGCCCTCGGAGCTCGTGGAGGGTTTCAAGATCCCTGACCTGATCGCCTGGGGCAAGGACGCCGGGGTGACCGATCCCGGCTTCGAGGCGTGTGTGACCAGCCAGGAGAAGGCGCCCGCGCACATCGCCTACAGCACCAAGGTCATGGAGTCCCAGAAGCTCACGGGCACCCCGACGCTGAAGCTCAACGGCGTCGAGTTGGCCACGAACGTGGCTTTCAAGCCGGCCGAGCTACGCCAGGCCGTTCTTGATGCCGCCAAGTAGCCCGGGACACGGTAACGTCACCTGACATGCCCCTCGCCTCGATTCCCAGCCCCTCCCAGGGGGTCTGGTATCTGTTCGGCGTGGTCCCCATCCGGGCCTACGCACTGTGCATCGTGCTCGGCGTCGTCGTCGCGGTAGTCATCGGCGAGCGCCGCTGGCGTGCCCGCGGCGGTGAGCCGGGGACGATCGTGGATCTCGCCGTCTGGGCCGTGCCGTTCGGCCTGGTCGGTGGACGCCTCTATCACGTCATCACCGACTGGCAGCTCTACTTCGGGCCGGACGCACCCAACGAGCCGATCGAGGCGCTGTTCATCTGGAACGGCGGCCTGGGCATCTGGGGTGCCGTCGCACTGGGTGGAGTGGGTGTCTGGCTGGGGTGCCGCAACAGGGGCATCTCCCTGTCCGCGGTGGCCGACACCGTCGCCCCCGGGATCGCGGTGGCCCAGGCCATCGGCCGCTGGGGCAACTACTTCAACCAGGAGCTGTTCGGCAGCCCCACCGACCTGCCGTGGGGTCTGGAGATCGACCCCGACCGGCCGGGCACGGTGCCGGGCGAGGCCACCTACCACCCGGCGTTCCTGTACGAGTCGATCTGGGACCTGGGCCTGGCGCTGGTTCTCATCTGGGCAGGGCGCAAATTCGCGCTCCGCCACGCCCGCCTGTTCGCGCTCTACGTCGCCGGCTACACCGTGGGCCGCTTCTGGATCGAGGGGCTGCGGGTCGACAGCGCCCACCACATCCTCGGCCTGCGGCTCAACCAGTGGACCTCGATCATCCTGTTCATCGGGGCGCTGGCCTACTTCTGGTACGCCAGGAACAAGAGCAACGCCGAGCAGGTCCGTCCGCTGCCCGATCCGGCCGCCGAGCCCGTGCAGGGCGAGACAGCCGACACGGACAAGGGTGAGGCCGGGGCCGACACCGATGCCGAGCCGGTCATCACCCCGGCCGCCTCGGACGGGGAGGACACCGCCGACCCGGCTCACCCGTCCGGCCTGGCCGACCCCGACGAGAGCGGCGGCACGGCGAAGGAGGACGGTGAGCCGCGGCTCACCTCCGGCACGCTCACGGCCGACGACTCGGTCGATCCGGCCCACCCGTCCGACCTGGCCGACCAGGAGGAGAAAGGATCCCGGTGAGCGGCGACGACTCGGGGGGCCGCGCCGAGATGCACCACCGGCATCGCGACGTCAACGGCGGCTGGCTGCGGCCGTCGGTGTTCGGCGCGATGGACGGCCTCGTCTCGAACTTCGCCCTGATCGCCGGTGTCGCCGGCGGCACCGCCAGCACCACGGTCATCGTGCTGGCCGGGGTCGCGGGGCTGGCGGCGGGCGCGTTCTCCATGGCCGGGGGTGAGTACGTCTCGGTGGCCAGCCAGCGGGAACTCGCCCTGGCCGAGATCGATGTCGAGCGGCGCGAGCTTGAACGCCACCCCGAGGCCGAGCAGCAGGAGCTCGCCAAGCTCTACGAGGACCGGGGCGTCGAGCCCGCCGTGGCGGCCGAGGTGGCCCGGCAGATCTCGATGGACCCCGACCGGGCGCTCGAGGTGCACACCCAGGCCGAGCTGGGGGTCACCGCCCAGGATCTGCCCTCGCCCAGGATCGCCGCGATCTCCTCGTTCCTGTCGTTCGGCGTGGGCGCGCTCCTGCCGCTCCTGCCGTACCTGCTCGGGGTCACCAGCCTGGTGACCTCGGCGGTGATCTCCTGCCTGGCCCTGTTCGGCGCGGGCGCGCTGGTCTCCCGGGTCACCGCGCGCAGCTGGTGGTACAGCGGGCTGCGCCAGCTCCTCGTCGGCGCGGTCGCCGCGGCCCTGACCTTCGGCCTGGGCACCCTCCTGGGAGGGGTCGGACTGTGACCCCCCCGGCCGGCCCGCCCGCCACACCCGCGCGCAAGCGCCGCCGCACCTCCGCCAGGGCGCGGACCGAGGACATCACCCGGCTGGACGAGTGGGGGCTGACCCGGCCCCAGCAGCGGCTGCTGATGATCTTCGGGGCGGTGGCGGGCGTGCTGGTCGCCGCGGTCGCCCTCACCCTCGCGATCTCCGCGATCGGCAACGACTTCGTGCCCGAACGGGCCACCGCCTCGGTCATCGGCACCGAGCCGAGGCCCGACGTCTACAAGGGCTGGCCCTCCTCCAAGGTGTTCGCCCCGATCTCGCAGAGCAAGGCCGACCCCAAGCCGCTGACGGTCAAGGACCTCTTCGCCACCAGGACCCTCAAGGAGGGCAGGGTCACGCTGAGGCTGGCGGCCACCCGCCTGGAGGCCGGCTGTGCGATGGCGACCTGGGGGCAGGGGCTCGCCGACCTGCTCGCCCAGGGCGGGTGCACCCAGGTGGCCAGGGGCCTGTACGTCAGCGCGGACGGCCGCTACGTCGCGCAGTACACCCTGTTCAACCTCCGCGACACCGCCTCGGCCGACACGCTGGTGAACACGCTGACCACCCTGCACCGAGGCGGCTGGGTCCGGCCGCTCCAGGCGGGCAAGGCCGTCTTCCCCGCCGGGGGTCACACCGAGTCCAGCGGGCACGCCATGGGGCACTACGCGGGCCTGGTCTGGATCGGCAGGACCGACGGCGTCGATCCCGGGCCGAAGGACGACTTCGTCTCGCTGGCTCTGACGGTCCGCGGCGTGGAGAAGGCGATCTTCCGCCGCATCGTCGCCGCCTCCCCCGCGCCCGCCCCGTCCAAATAGTCCCCGCCGTCCCCGTGTCCGCCCCGGCTCAGTGGTCCCTGACGTCCCGCCTGTCGAAGTAAGCTCTTTCCCCATGCGCAAGTGGATCGCCGTCACCGTCGCCGTGCTGGTCGTGGTCGCCGGGGTGGCGGCCTTCCTCCTGCTGGGGGGCAGGCCCGACCCGCGCGCCGCCGTCCTTCGCGCGGAGCCCAGTACGGCCCACTACGCGCCCATCGCGACCCGCGCCCTCGACCCCCAGCCGCTGACCGTCGCCGAGATGTTCCCCGGCCCCTCGGTGTCGGCGGGCACGACCAGGCTCGCGCTCAAGACCACCGAGACCCTCGCCGACTGCGCCGAGGCGGCCTGGGGGAGCGCGCTGGACGCGCTTGACGGGTGCACGCAGGTGCTGCGGGCCCGCTACGAGACCGAGGACGGCGAGGTCTCCGGCCAGTTCCTGATTTTCAACCTCGCGGACTCCGCCGCCGCGGACAGACTCGTGGCGGCGCTCAGGAGTGACGGCTTCGTCCGGCCCGCTCCCGACACGCCCGAGGGTTTCGACGGCTCACGCAGCTGGGCACAGGCCCGTGCCCTGGGGCATTACGCCACGGTGAGCTGGGTCGCCCCGGTGGTCGAGGGGGGTCAGGTGGATCTCACCTACCCGCAGGTCGCCGTGGACGGCCTCAGCCTGGCGATCCAGCGCCGGCTGGTGCGCTGAGGGAGCTCTCCACCGCGGCCCGGAGCTCCAGTAGCCGGTGGGCGGGCAGTTCGAGGACCGTGACGTCGTCCGCCCACGGGGCGACGGCGGCGATGACCGCCCTGGCCTGCTTCTTCGTCAACTCGCCCCTGACCTTGATCAGGGCCTCGCGCCAGGTGTTGGCGAGCTTGCCGTGCGCGTTGTCCAGGACGCGGCGCAGGATCCGGGCCGTGTCGTCCTGGTGAGGCGTCGTCCGTACGGCGCGTACGGACGTGCCCTCGACGGTGAGGTCGTAGACGGGGGCGAGCAGGTCGGCGGGGAGGTTTCCGGGGGCGGCGGCCAGGGTGACCCGGACCTCCCCGGCGCGGGTGGCCAGCAGCAGCCGGGGCAGCGCGGCCTCCAGCCCGGCCGGTACGGAGATCGCCACCCTGGCCGGGGCACTGGCGTAGGGTTTGGCCAGCCAGGTCGCCAGGCGCGCCCTGGGGGCTCTGGGCAGCACCTCGCGGGGCCACTCGCCCACCAGCACCTCCGGGACGAACCCGCCCTCGAAACCGGCTGCGGAGGCCACCGTGGAGTCCACAGTGGAGGTCACAGTGGACTCCACGGACTGGGGACCCTGCGTGTAGATGGCGGTGCCGGAGGAGTCGGTGCGGGCGGCCGCGGCCGGCCAGGTCCTCGTGGTGGGGCGCAGGACGTACAGGTCGGCGGCCGAGCCGATGGCCTCGGCGCCGAGGTAGCGGTTGAAGTCGGGGTAGATCGCCTCGTTGACCAGGTTGAGCTGGGACAGGGCCTGCTGCACCTTGAGGGCGAGCGCGGGGGTGCGCTCGCTCGCGCCGTACGCCAGCATGATCCGGCCCTGCTCGCGGTCGCGCAGCCCCTCCGCGCAGCGGGCGACGAACAGCCCGACCCCCTCGGGGGTGTAGGGCGGGTCGGTGATCGCCAGATCGGCCCAGGCCTGCGTGGAGGCGGGCAGTCCCAGGCGCAGGTCGGCCCAGCGGGTCCGCACGGCCAGCCCGAGCCGGTCGGCCTGGCCGGCGATGTAGGCCAGGATGCGCTCGTCGACGTCGACGACCGTCACCTCGACGCCGGGGTGCAGCATCGCGGTGGCCAGCGAGGTCAGGTCGTGGTCGCCCACGCACAGCAGCCGGGCGCCGTCCAGCCAGAACCGGGCGTCCAGCAGCAGCGCCCGCCGGACCACGGTGTCGCCGGTCGCGGCGACGTGGTCCAGCGTGTGGCGGCCCCGGGGGGCCTTGGCGATCAGCTCGTCCATCCGCGCGACCAGTTCCGCCCGGTCGGAAAGGAGGTGCGCCACCGGGTCGGCCGGTGCGAGGGTGCTCACCTCCTGCCCGGCCCAGTGGGCGGGAAGCCTGAAGCGGTCGCCGGAGCGTTCCAGCTCCCCGTCCACCTCGCGCAGCAGCGCCTCGATGGTCCGCCGCGACGTCGCGGTCCGCCTGACCAGGTCGGCGAGAGTCCACCAGCGGCCGTCGCCCAGCGCGGCCAGCGCGATCCTCAGCCGCCTGCCGTCGACGCCCAGCCGGGCGACGAGCGCCCTGACCCCCTCGTGGGCGGCCGGGCCGCCCGGCACCTCCGACACGCCCGGGGTGTGCGCGGTTCCGGTGTTTGTCAGGCCGGTGTGGTCGCCCGATTCGGCGGGGGCGCTCGGTTCCATTCGGCCACCTTAAAGCCCGGACCTGGAATGTCGTGCCATCAGCGCGTGTTAAACAAACCGGGCGAATCGGTGCCAAATAGGTGTGACCTGACCGGGTAGGCCGGTATCCGGCAGGGTACGGTAACCTCTACCCACCACGCAGCAGGGCCAACGTCGTCCCTTGCTTGTTCCAAAGAAGCAAGACGACGGGAGGGATTCGATGCCCGCTGCCCACCTCGGCTTTCCCGAGCCCCAGGGCCTGTACCACCCCTCGCACGAGCACGACGCCTGTGGCGTCGCCATGGTCGCGGACGTGGCCGGTCGCCGCAGCCACGACATCGTCGCGAAGGCACTGACCGCCCTGTGCAACCTCGATCACCGAGGAGCCCAGGGAAGCGAGCCGGACACCGGCGACGGCGCCGGGATCCTGACGCAGATCCCCGACACCTTCTTCCGCACGGTGGTGGGCTTCCCCCTGCCCGTGGCGGGCGCCTACGCCGTCGGCACGGCCTTCCTGCCCGCCGACGCGCCGGCCCGCGCCGGGGCGGTGCGGCTGATCGAGGAGATCGCCGAGCAGGAGGGCCTGACGGTCATCGGCTGGCGCGACGTGCCGACCACCCCCGACCTGCCCGGGCCGAGCGCCCGCGCGGTGATGCCGTTCTTCGGCCAGCTGTTCGTGACGTCCCCCAACGGCGAGACCGGCCTGGAGCTGGACCGGCTGGCCTTCTGCCTGCGCAAGCGGGCCGAGCACGAGGCGAACGTCTACTTCCCCTCGCTGAGCTGCCGGACCATCGTCTACAAGGGCATGCTCACCCCGCTGCAGGTCGAGCAGTTCTTCCCCGACCTCAGCGACGAGCGCTACGAGACCGCGATCTCGCTGGTCCACTCGCGTTTCTCCACCAACACCTTCCCCTCATGGCCGCTGGCGCACCCGTACCGCTACATCGCCCACAACGGTGAGATCAACACGGTCAAGGGCAACCGCAACTGGATGCGGGCCCGCGAGGCCATGCTGCGGACCGCGAACCTGCCGGGAGACCTGTCGCGGCTCTTCCCGATCTGCGACCCGGCCGGCTCCGACACCGCCTCCTTCGACGAGACCCTGGAACTCCTGCACCTCGCCGGGCGCCGGCTGCCGCACGCGGTGCTGATGATGATCCCCGAGGCGTGGGAGAACCACACCGAGATGGACCCCGCCCGGCGGGCGTTCTACGAGTTCCACTCCACCCTCATGGAGGCCTGGGACGGCCCGGCCTCGATCACCTTCTCCGACGGCACCCTGGTCGGCGCGGTACTCGACCGCAACGGCCTGCGCCCGGGGCGGTTCTGGGTCACCACCGACGGCCTGGTCGTGCTGGCCTCCGAGGCCGGCGTGCTCGACATCGCCCCCGAGGACGTGGTCCGCAAGGGCCGCCTGCAGCCCGGCAAGATGTTCCTGATCGACACCGAGCTCGGCAAGATCATCGAGGACGACGAGATCAAGGCCGAGCTGGCGGCCGAGCTGCCGTACGCGGACTGGCTGCACGCCGGGCTGGTCCGCTTCGAGGAACTGCCCGCCCGCTCGCACGAGGTCCCGACGCACGAGGCACTGATCAAGCGGCAGCAGACCTTCGGCTACACCGAGGAGGAGCTGCGGATCATCCTGGCGCCGATGGCCAGGGCGGGCGCCGAGCCGATCGGCTCGATGGGCACCGACACCCCCGTCGCGGTGCTCAGCGAGAAGCCCCGGCTGCTGTTCGACTACTTCAGCCAGTTGTTCGCGCAGGTCACCAACCCGCCGCTGGACGCGATCCGGGAGGAGCTCGTCACCTCCCTGGCCACCACCATCGGCCCCGAGGGCAACCTGCTCGACCCGGGCCCGGCCTCCTGCCGCCAGCTGGTGCTGCCCTACCCGGTGATCGACAACGACGAGCTCGCGAAGATCATCCACATCAACGACGAGGGCGCGCTGCCGGGCTTTCGCCCGCACGTGGTCCGTGGCCTGTACGAGGTCGCGGGCGGTGGCGAGGCACTGCTCGGCCGCATCGAGGAGATCCGCGCCGAGGTCTCCGAGGCGATCGAGAGCGGGGCGCGGATCATCGTCCTCTCCGACCGGGCCTCCTCCGACGTGCTGGCGCCGATCCCGTCGCTGCTGCTCACCGGTGCCGTCCACCACCACCTGATCGCCGAGAAGACCCGCACCAGGGTCGGCCTGGTCATCGAGACCGGCGAGGCGCGCGAGGCGCACCACATGGCGCTGCTCATCGGCTACGGCGCGGGTGCGGTCAACCCGTACCTGGCCATCGAGACCGTCGAGGACATGGTCGACTCCGGTGTGCTGCGGGTCGACAGGCACAAGGCCGTGCGCAACCTCATCAAGGCGTACGGCAAGGGCGTGCTGAAGGTCATGTCCAAGATGGGGGTGTCCACCGTCGCCTCCTACACCGGTGCGCAGATCTTCGAGGCGCTCGGCCTGAGCCAGGAGGTCGTCGACGCCTGCTTCACCGGGACCACCTCCCGGCTGGGCGGTGTCGGCTTCGACGTCCTCGCCGAGGAGGCGGCGCTGCGCCACCTGCGCGCCTACCCCCGGGCCGAGAACGCCCACCGCCGCCTGGAGGTCGGCGGCGAGTACCAGTGGCGCCGCGAGGGCGAGCCGCACCTGTTCAACCCCGAGACCGTCTTCAAGCTGCAGCACGCCACCCGCTCGCGCCGCTACGAGATCTTCAAGGAGTACACCGGCCTGGTGGACTCCCAGGCGGAGCGGCTGATGACGCTGCGGGGCCTGTTCAAGCTGAAGGAGGGGGTCCGCGAGCCGGTGCCGATCGACGAGGTCGAGCCGGTCAGCGAGATCGTCAAGCGGTTCTCCACCGGCGCCATGTCGTACGGCTCCATCTCGATGGAGGCGCACGAGACACTCGCCATCGCGATGAACCGGCTGGGCGGCAAGTCCAACACCGGTGAGGGCGGCGAGGACCCCGAGCGGCTCCACGACCCGGTCCGCCGCTCGGCCATCAAGCAGGTGGCCTCCGGCCGGTTCGGCGTGACGTCGGAGTACCTGGTCAACGCCGACGACCTGCAGATCAAGATGGCCCAGGGCGCCAAGCCCGGCGAGGGCGGCCAGCTGCCCGGCCACAAGGTCTACCCGTGGATCGCCAAGACCCGGCACTCCACCCCGGGCGTCGGTCTCATCTCGCCGCCGCCGCACCACGACATCTACTCCATCGAGGACCTCGCCCAGCTCATCCACGACCTGAAGAACGCCAACCCCGCCGCCCGCGTGCACGTCAAGCTGGTGGCCGAGGTCGGCGTCGGAACGGTCGCGGCGGGCGTGTCCAAGGCCCACGCCGACGTCGTGCTCATCTCCGGCCACGACGGCGGCACCGGTGCCTCCCCGCTGACCTCGCTCAAGCACGCGGGCGCCCCCTGGGAGCTCGGACTGGCCGAGACCCAGCAGACGCTGCTGCTCAACGGCCTGCGCGACCGGATCACCGTCCAGGTCGACGGCCAGCTCAAGACCGGCCGCGACGTGGTCATCGCCGCGCTGCTCGGCGCCGAGGAGTACGGCTTCGCCACGGCACCCCTGGTCGTCTCCGGCTGCGTGATGATGCGCGTCTGCCACCTGGACACCTGCCCGGTCGGCGTCGCCACCCAGAACCCCGAGCTGCGCAAGAGGTTCACCGGCAAGCCCGAGTTCGTGGTCAACTTCTTCGAGTTCGTCGCCGAGGAGATCCGCGAGTATCTCGCCGCGCTGGGCTTCCGCAGCCTGGAGGAGGCCGTCGGCCACGCCGAGCTGCTGGACACCACCTCGGCGGAGAACCACTGGAAGGCCGCGGGTCTTGACCTGGCACCGATCCTGCACCAGCCCGAGTTGCCCGCCGGCGCCTCGCTCCGCCGCGTGGTGGGGCAGGACCACGGACTGGCGAGGGCGCTGGACAACACGCTGATCCAGCTCGCGGAGGGCGCGCTCAAGGACGGTTCCCGGGTCACCCTCGAACTGCCCATCCGCAACGTCAACCGCACCGTCGGAACCATGCTCGGTCATGAGGTGACCAAGCGGTACGGCGGCGCCGGCCTGCCCGACAACACCATCGACGTGCGCTTCACCGGATCCGCGGGCAACTCCTTCGGCGCCTTCCTGCCCAGGGGCGTCACGCTGCGGCTGACCGGCGACGCCAACGACTACGTCGGCAAGGGCCTGTCCGGCGGCCGGATCTCGGTCCAGCCGCACGAGGCGGCCCCGCTGGAGGGGCACATCATCGCCGGCAACGTCGGCCTGTACGGCGCGACCTCCGGCGAGGCGTTCATCCGCGGCGTCGTGGGGGAGCGGTTCTGCGTCCGCAACTCCGGCGCCACCGCGGTGGTCGAGGGCGTCGGCGACCACGGCTGCGAGTACATGACCGGCGGCAAGGCGGTCATCCTCGGTCCGACCGGCCGCAACTTCGCGGCCGGCATGTCGGGCGGCGTCGCCTACCTGCTCGACCCCGACGTCGAGCGGGTCAACCGCGAGATGGTGGAGATCGAGGAGCTCGACGAGGCCGACTCCGAGACGCTGCGCGAGATCGTCGAGGCGCACCTGGCCGAGACCGGCTCCACGGTGGCCAAGGCGCTGCTGGCCGACTGGGACCCGTCCCGCTTCGGCAAGATCATGCCGACGGACTACAAGCGGGTCCTGCGGGCCGCCGAGTCCGCCCGGCTGGAGGGCCGCGACATCGACGAGGCGGTCATGACCGCCGCGGTCCAGGGGTGAGGCCGATGTCCACGCGCACCCCGGCCGGGAACCCCCGGCGACTCGTCCACACCGCTCAGGCTGTTCAGGGATAAGGGAGGTACGACCGATGGCCGACCCCAAGGGTTTCCTCACTCACGGACGAGAGCTGCCGACGCGCCGCCCGGTGGACGTCCGCATCCGCGACTGGCGGGAGGTCTACGAGGACTTCCCCAAGCCCGCGCTGACCAAGCAGGCGGCGCGATGCATGGACTGCGGCATCCCGTTCTGCCACAACGGCTGCCCGCTGGGCAACCTGATCCCCGAGTGGAACGACCTGGTCTACCGGGACGACTGGCAGGAGGCCATCGAGCGCCTGCACGCCACCAACAACTTCCCGGAGTTCACCGGCCGCCTGTGCCCGGCTCCGTGCGAGGCGGCGTGCGTGCTCGGTATCAACTCCGACCCGGTCGCGATCAAGCGGGTCGAGGTCGAGATCATCGACCGCGCCTTCGACGAGGGCTGGGTCACCCCCCAGCTCCCCGCCTCGAAGACCGGTAAGCGGGTCGCGGTCGTCGGCTCGGGCCCCGCGGGCCTGGCCGCCGCGCAGCAGCTCACCCGCGCCGGGCACGACGTGGTGGTGTTCGAGCGCGCCGACCGGATCGGCGGCCTGCTCCGCTACGGCATTCCCGAGTTCAAGATGGAGAAGCGGCACATCGACCGCCGGCTCGCCCAGATGCGGGCCGAGGGCACCGAGTTCCGTACCGGCGTCAACGTCGGAGTCGACATCACGGCGGCGCGGCTGCGTGCGGAGTTCGACGCGATCGTGCTGGCCGGCGGCGCGACCCAGTGGCGGGACCTGCCCGTCGCCGGGCGTGACCTGAAGGGCATCTACCAGGCGATGGAGTTCCTGCCGCCCTCCAACAAGGTCCAGGAGGGGGACTTCCCGGTCTCGCCGATCAGCGCCGAGGGCAAGCACGTCGTCGTGATCGGCGGCGGCGACACCGGCGCCGACTGCATCGGCACCGCGATCCGGCAGGGGGCCGCCTCGGTCACCCAGCTGGAGATCATGCCCCAGCCTCCGGCGGAGCGCCCCGGCAGCCAGCCGTGGCCCACCTTCCCCATCCTGTTCAAGATGGAGAGCGCCCACGAGGAACTGGCCGACGGCGGCGGCGACCGGGTCTACGCGGTCTCCACCACCGAGTTCGTCGGCGACGCCGACGGCAACGTCAGGGCGCTGCGCCTGGTCGAGGTGGAGGGTCCCGGCAGCGGGTTCAAGCCGGTGCCCGGCTCAGCGCGGGAGATCCCCGCCGAGCTGGTCACCCTGTCGATGGGCTTCGTGGGACCGGAGAAGAAGGGCCTGCTCACCGAGCTCGCCGAGGTCGCCGAGGGCGAGTTCTTCGACGCCAGGGGCAACGTCGCCAGGGACAGGGGTTACATGTCCTCGGTCGACGGCGTCTTCGTCGCCGGGGACATGGGCCGCGGCCAGTCCCTGATCGTGTGGGCGATCGCCGAGGGCCGCTCGGCCGCCTCGGCCGCGGACCGCTACCTCACCGGCCAGACGGCCCTGCCGGTGGCGATCCCGCCGACCGCGAGGCCACTGGTCTGAGCACAGCCGGTCTGAACACTGAGTAGGTTGTATTTGGTCCGTGTATGTCACGGCCGGTATGAGCACGTCACAGCGTTCCCGGGTGCGGCGCCGCCCGCCGCACCCGGGAACGCCGTGTGCACCGGCTGTTTCACTGACCCCTTCACGGAAAAATGCGTAGAGCGGATGTTGAGTTCGCTTTGTCGCGCGTACCGCTGAAGGATAAATTTTCGTGATCAGGCCAGGTGCGGAGGATCGATGAGACGCGGGATCAGAAGCCTGACGGGCGCGGGAACGGTTCTCGCCCTGGCGGCCACTCTCACGGCGGGAGCCCTGGACGGCGGGGTCACCACGGTCGCGAGCCAGGCCCGCGAGTACCTGGTCTTCTACGCCGACGGCGCCCACGACCGCGCGATCGACGCGATCGACGCGAGCGGCGGCACCGCGCTGTCCACGGAGACGAGGCTCGGCTACGTCGTCGCCAGCGGCCCAGGCTCCCGGTTCGTGGAGAACCTCGCCGGCAGCGACGCCGTCGTGGGCGTCTCCTCCGACCGCAGGATCGGCTCCACCACCGCGATCCCCGGGACAGGAGCCCCCGCGGCCCTCGGGCAGAGCGGTACTCCAGGCATCCGGGAGACCGGAATCGGCGCACCGGAGCCGCTGGCCGAACGCCAGTGGGACATGAAGATGATCGGCGCCACCGCGGACGGCTCCCACGCCACCGCCCCCGGCAGCAAGAAGGTGCTGGTCGGCGTCATCGACACCGGCATCGACGGCAGGCACCCCGACATCGCCCCCAACTTCAGCTACGCCCTGAGCCGCAACTTCGTGACCGACCGGCCCAAGGACCCCAACGGCAAGCTCCTCGACGGGCCCTGCGAGTTCAAGGACTGCAAGGACCCGGTCGACTGGGACGACGACGGCCACGGCACCCACGTGGCCAGCACCATCGCCTCGCCGGTCAACGGCCGGGGCGTCGCCGGAGTCGCCCCCGGGGTCACCCTGGTGAACCTGCGCGCCGGCCAGGACTCCGGCATGTTCTTCCTCAAGCCCAGCATCGAGGCGCTCACCTACGCCGCGGACGCCGGGATCGACGTGGTCAACATGAGCTTCTACGTCGACCCGTGGCTGTTCAACTGCAAGGCCAACCCCGCCGACTCCAAGGCCGAGCAACTGGAGCAGCGCGGCATCATCACCGGCATGCAGCGCGCCCTCGACTACGCCCGCAAGCGGGGCGTCACCCTCATCAGCGCCCTCGGCAACGGCTCCACCGACCTCGGCAGGCCCAAGACCGACAAGACCAGCCCCGACTATCCCAAGGAGACCGAGCGCACCCGCAAGATCGACAACTCCTGCCTCAACATCCCGGCCGAGTCCGAGGGCGTCATCTCGGTCTCCGCGGTCGGCCCGAGCAAGCGCAAGGCCTACTACTCCGACTACGGCGTCGAGCAGACCGACCTGTCGGCACCCGGCGGTGACGAGTTCGACGGCGGCCCCTCCTACGACACCACCAGGGGCATCCTGGCCGCCGCCCCGGAGTACGCACTGCGGGCCAAGGGACGGATCAGCGCCGACGGCACGCCGAAGGACACGTCGATCATTCGGGAGTGCCGCGACAACGTCTGCGCCTACTACCAGTACCTGGTCGGCACCTCCATGGCCGCCCCGCACGCCACCGGCGTGGCCGCCATCCTGATCAGCCGCTTCGGCAAGCCGGACAAGAGCGGCCTCACCATGCCTCCCGGCGACGTCCAGCGCCTGCTGTACGCCACCGCCACGAGCGAGGCCTGCCCCTCGCCCCGCAAGTACGTCTACAAGATCGACCTCTTGGCGGACGAGGTTCACAAGTGCGAGGGTTCGAAGGCGCACAACGGCTTCTACGGCCACGGCATCGTCAACGCCGCCAAGGCGGCCTCCGTCACCCCCTGAGGGCTTCACCAGGGCCCAGGTCCGTCCCACCCGCTGAGGCTCCGGCCCGGAGGGACGCACCTGGCCGTCAGGTGCCGCACCGATAGAGATCGGTGACGTCCTCCAGGTCGACCCGGGCGCAGCTCTCCTGGATCCAGGAGAGCCGGGGGTCGGCGTCGGCCCCCTGGCCGGTGAAGCCGGAAAGCTGGACGAACCGCAGGTCGCCCGCCGCCACCAGGCTCCGCAGTTCCGCCAGGTTCACCGCCTGGTCCGTGGCGTTGTAGCCGCCCATCGCGACCACGTCCTCGCCCGTCGCGATGATGTAGGGCGCGGCGCCGGTCGCGGAGAGCGTGGCGAGCAGGATCCGGGCACCGTCCCGGTTGGCCCTGACGTGGTCCAGCACGCGTTGCCGGTCGGCGGTCAGGGTTCCGGTGGAGACCCCCCAATCTGACAGCCCACCCCCCGTACCCCGGCGCCCGCCCCCGCCCGGCGCGAACGCCCCTCCGCCGTCCCTCCCGTCCGAGCCCGTACCGTCCTGCCGGGTCCCGTCGGGGCCGGTGCCGCCGGGACTCGCGCCGCCCCGTCCCGACAGGCCGCGGCTCGCGCCGGGGCCACCCCTGCCGGGCCCCGTACCGCCACCGCCGGAACCCGTCTCCGGTCCGGCGGTCGGGTTCACCCCGCCCATGCCACCGGGGCCGTCGAGGGGTTCGGCCGCCGACCACGCGGCGGGGGCGGCGAGCAGGGCGACCGCCGCCAGTACCGACGCGACCGTCGCGGTCCGCATCGCCCGGCGGCGGAACGCGCGCAGCAGGACCCGGCCCGCCAGCAGCCCCGCCACCCCCAGCGCCCCGGCCGCCGCCACCGCCGGGGACAGCCACGCCGCCCAGTCGGGTGTCCGCCGCACCAGAACGACGGACCACAGGGCCGTCGACCCCACCGCCACCGGCAGCAGCGCCCACGCCGCGCCCACCGGCCGCAGGTACAGCCGCCACATGGTCACCGCCCCCGCGCCGCTCAGCGCCGCCACCGCCGGCCCCAGCTGCGTCGTGTAGTACGGGTGGAAGATGCCCTCGGCGAAGCTGAAGACGGCCCAGCACAGCACCAGCCAGCCGCCCCACAGGACCCACCCCGCCCGAGTCGCCCCGATGGCCGCCGCACCGGGCCGCCCCTGCTCGCCCGGACCGGTCAGCCGTCCTCTCGTGACGTCCATGACGATCGCCGAGACCAGGGCCACCGCGCAGAACGGCAGCAGCCAGCTGATCTGCCCGGCCACCTGGTCGTTGAAGAGCCGGCCCCAGCCGGGATCCCCGCCCATGCTCGGCCCCGCGTTGCCCAGCCCCGTCCCGGCACCGTCGCGCGTCCCCAGCACCCGGCCCAGGCCGTTGTAGCCGACCACCAGGTCCCAGGCGCTGCCGTCCCTGCTGCCCCCGACGTACGGCTTGGCGCCCGGCCACAGGTCCACCGCGGCCACCCACGCCGTCGACGTCATCAGCATGACCGCACCCGCGGCGACCAGATGCCGCAGCCTTCTCGGTGAAGGCTCCGCGACCAGGTAGGCGCCGAGCAGCGCGGGGGCCACCACCCACGCCTGCAGCATCTTCGTGGTGAACGCCAGGCCCACCAGCGCGCCCGCCGAAAGGAGCCACGCCAGAGGCCGCCCCCGGCCACCTCGCGCACCGGAGGGCCCGACGGCCACGCCCTCCGCCGTCGGCCCGGCCACCGGTCCTGCCGTGCCGGTGTGACCCGCGCCCGCGGTGACGGCCCGGGTCACCGCGTAGGCGGCGCAGACCAGCAGCAGCACCAGCAGCGTGTCCGGGTTGTCGTTGCGGTTCACCGCCACCGTGATCGGCGTCAGGGCCAGCACCAGGGCAGAGATCGACGCCGCGGCGGGGCCGGCCCAGCGCAGTACGGCCCTGTGCAGCACGGCGACGGCCAGCACCCCCTCCACCGCCTGCGGCATGATCAGCGCCCAGCCGTGGTAGCCGAAGACCCGCACCGACAGCGCCTGCACCCACAGCGCTCCCGGGGGCTTGTCCACGGTGGAGACGCCCAGCGGGTCGAACGCGCCGAAGAAGAAGTTCGACCAGCTCCGGCTCATCGAACGGGCGGCGGCCGCGTAGTAGGAGTTGCCGTACCCGATCGAGTCGAGTGCCCAGCCGTACAGCACACCGCCGAGCACACACGCCGCGACCAGCGCCCACCTCGACCACCGCGGTTCTCTGCGCACATCCATGGCCACACCCTGCGGAAACCAGCTCAATGCCCGCTTGGCGTCCGATGAGGATCCGATGAGAACGCCGGCCGCGGGGGCGGGCTCCGGAGGGGCTTCCCGGCGGAAACTGTGCCCCGTTATGTTCGTTTTGTCACGTTCAAAAGAGGATCAACAGGTGGGTGGAGCGGTCAGGCCGGGGAAGGAGAACGGTTCTCCGGCTCCATCTCGTCACTGTGAGGATCCATGAGACTTCTAGCGCGCCCACACCAGCTTCCACCCCGAACCGCCGCCGGTGTGTTCATCCTGAACTCGGGGCTGAGCAAGTGGTCCGCCGACGAGGAGATCGCCGCGGGGGTCCACGGGATGGCGGTGGGGACCTACCCGTTCCTCAAGAACATCAAAGCGACGCGGTTCGTGAAACTGCTCTCCACCGCGGAGATCGCCCTGGGCACGGCACTGCTGGTCCCCGTGGTGCCCTCGCTGCTGGCGGGCGCCGGGCTGACCGCCTTCGCCGGAGGGCTGCTCGGGCTCTACCTCAAGACACCGGGCATGCGGGAGGAAGACAGCCTGCGCCCCACCCAGCAGGGCATCGTCCTGGCCAAGGACGTCTGGCTGCTGGGCATCGGCGCCGGACTGGTCGTGGAGGAACTCGTCTACGAGTGACCCGCGCCTCCGTCCCGTCCGGTCCGTCCCGTCCGGGGAGCAGGGCCGAACCGAGGGGTCTCCGACACCCGCGCTGTGGAACCTGAGGCCGCCAGGGGAGCGACTCGTGTACCTGATGAGAAAGATCGCGGTGCGGGTGACGTGCGGGGCGATTCGCAACCTTCCGTTCACCCAGGGTAGCGTTTGTGTCACCGAATTTTTCATCGCCGCCATGACCAACGTCACGACCAAGTGGTCTGTACCAATTAGGGTGGGATCCGTGACTCGTCGCGCGAAAATCGTCTGCACTCTCGGCCCAGCCACCTCCTCTCCCGAACGTCTCCGCGAGCTGATCGCGGCCGGGATGGACGTGGCCCGTTTCAACCTCAGCCATGGCAGCCACGAGCTGCACAAGGAGGTTTACGACAGGGTGAGGGAGGCCGCCGCCGAGCTCGGACGTGGCGTAGGTCTGCTGGCCGACCTCCAGGGCCCCAAGATCCGGGTCGGCAAGTTCGAAGAGGGCCCCGTCCGCCTCGGCTTCGGTGATGTCTTCACGATCACCACCGAGGAGGTCCCCGGCGACCGTGAGCAGGTCTCCACCTCCTACCAGGGGCTCCCCAAGGACGTCCACCCCGGAGACAGCATCCTGGTCGACGACGGCCGGGTCCGCCTGGAGGTGACCCGGGTCGAGGGCCAGCGCGTCACCACCCGCGTGATCATCGGCGGCATGATCTCCGACAACAAGGGCCTCAACCTGCCGGGCGTCAACGTCAGCGCCCCCGTCCTCACCGACAAGGACGAGACCGACCTGCGCTGGGCCCTGCGCACCGGCTTCGACCTGGTCGCGCTCTCCTTCGTCAGGCGTCCCTCCGACGCCGACGTGGTACGCAACATCATGGAGCAGGAGGGCATCCGCCTCCCGCTGCTCGCCAAGATCGAGAAGCCGCAGGCGGTGGAACGGCTCCCCGAGATCATCGAGGCCTTCGACGGCATCATGGTCGCCCGCGGCGACCTCGGCGTCGAACTGCCCCTCGAAGAGGTGCCCATCGTGCAGAAGCGGGCCATCGAGCTCTGCCGCGAGAAGGCCCGCCCGGTCATCGTCGCCACCCAGATGCTCGACTCGATGATCACCGCACCGCGCCCCACCCGGGCGGAGGCCTCCGACGTCGCCTACGCCGTCATGGACGGCGCCGACGCGGTCATGCTCTCCGGGGAGACCTCGGTCGGCAACTACCCCATCGAGGTCGTCGAGACCATGAGCCGCATCGCCACGACCGCGGAGAAGAGCTCACTCCAAGCCACCCACAGCCTCGACCGGCTGCCGGAGACCACCGGCGGCGCCATCGCCCGCGCCGCCGCCGAGGTCGGCGCCATCGTCGGAGCCAAGGCGCTGGTGGCGTTCACCATGTCCGGTGAGACCGCCCGCCGCCTGGCCCGCTACCGCTCACCGATCCCGCTGCTGGCCTTCACCTCCGCCAGCCACGTCCGCAACCAGCTCGCGCTGACCTGGGGCGTGGAGACCTTCGAGGTGCCGTTCGTCCACCACACCGACGACATGGTCCGCCAGGTGGAGGCCTCGCTGCTGGCCCACTCCCGCCTGGAGAAGGGCGACAAGGTGGTCATCGTCGCCGGCTCCCCTCCCGGCACCGCGGGCTCCACCAACGCCCTGCGCGTGCACACCATCGGGGCGGCGGTCTCCAACCCCTCCTGATCGACACACCGGCGTACGGCCACCGCTCCGGCGGTGGCCGTACCCGTCTTCGCCGGTCGTCGGAGGACGACCGGCGAACGTCAGATCCCCGGGAACACCCGGCGCAGGTCGTCCAGGGTGACGCCGTCACCGGTGACGGTCACCGACGGCGGGGTGTGCTCGGGAGCCAGCCTGCCGCCGAGCAGACGCACCCACGCCTCCGCCGGGAGCGACAGGGTGTCGGCAGGCTCGGGGACCTCGCTGAAGCCGACGGTCTCACCGAGAGTGAGGCCCAGCACCCGCTCGGGGTCACTCGTCTCGACCCGGAGGGTCGTGGCAAGGCGCGGATCGAGGGCGTCGGGCCTGCCCATGAAGCCGATCATGAAATCAAGCGGCCCGGAGTACAGATCGGTCAGCACCCCGCTCGTGTCCGGCGCCACGGTAGCCGCCGGGTCGAAGGCGACCATGATGTCCCAGGAGTGCACGGCGGCCTCGTTCAGCCGCATCCCGGCCACCAGAGCGACATCGCCGGGCGCGGGCAGGAAGCTCAGCTTGACCCGGAGCCGTTCGCGGGCGTCCGCGTCGAGACCCTCGAAGGTGGAGACGATCTCCGCGTCCACGACGAGGAAGTCCTTGGCCTGCCCCGCAGGGTCCTTCGCGTTCCAGCGATCCCAGACCTCGTGGTTGAAATCCCGGCCCGGGGCGTCCTGACCGCCCAGCGCCGCCCGCAACGCCGCCAGACCGATCTCGGCGCCGCTACCGAGGTGGCTGAGCACCTGGGCGACGGTCCACTCCGAACAGGCCGAAGGCCGGGTCAGGTCGGCGGCGTCCAGGCCGCGGACGAAGGCCGCCAGCCCGTCATGGGTGGCGCGCAGGGCCGCGATGGTCCTGTCAGCGAGTGTGCTCATGATTCTCCTACCGAGATGGAAGGAACACGGGTTGTCGTGATCGCCCCGATACTCTCCTACCCGCCGTCGCAGGGGTCACCATCATCCCGCCCCGCACCGGCACTCACGGTCAGGCCCCCTCGTACTCCCACGTCCGCAGCGCTATCGGCCGGCCCTTCTCCTCGGCGGGAACCGGTGGCGCGTCCGTCAGGCGGTATCCCGCCGCGCGGGCCACCGCCACGCTCGCCGCGTTACCCGCCTCGATCTCCAGCAACAGCCGCGACACCCCGACCGTGTCACGGGCGAACCCCGTCATCACCCGCACCGCCCCCCGCGCCAGCCCCCGCCCCCGGAAGGCGGCCCCCACGCTGTAACCGATCTCCGCGACATCCAGGCCAAGACCGCTCAACATCAGCAACACCTCACCCATGGGCTCACCCCCGTCCACGGTGATCGCCAACTGCAGCCGCTCCCCGGCCGCCCGCCGCTGCCGGGCACGTTCCAGATAGGCCCGCGCCGCCTGCGGGCCGAACGGCGAGACCAGCGGCGTCCAGTACGCCACCTCGGGGTCGTCGAACAGCTTCACCATCGCCCCCAGGTCGCCGTCCTCCCACTCCCGCAGCACCACCCCGTGCCCGCGGAGCCGCACCCCCTCCGGAAGACGCACCCGCCCGGCACCGGGACCGCCCAGCTCCGCCTGGCCGTTCTCCACGATTCCCACGCATCCCCCTCCGTCACGCCGTCTTCCGAGCAACCTACTCGCCCACCGGGCCGCCCCCCACCGAACCACCTCAGTACTTCGGCCCCACGAACTCGTCCAACCGCTCAACGGCCGCTCGCCTGGCCACGGAGATGGTGTTGGGCTTGGAATAACGCCATGCCACGCCCAGCATGTCGAGCGCTTCGCCGCAGAGAGCGAGGATGTCCCGGGACTCGTTCACGAAGAGGTAGCGCGGATACTCGTACCAGTGGGTCTCGCCGGGTAACTGCCGTCGAACGCGGTTGATGATGCGACAACCATCGGAGTGCATCAGCCCTCGAACGAGATGGCCCGGATTCGCTGTGACGATCTGACGTTGCCAGGCTTCCAGTTCGATCAGGCGAGTGTGCTTCTTCCCTGGCCCATGTTGTGGGAACAAGTGCGGCCAATGCTTGGAGAAGGAATTGATTTCGGTACAACCCTGTCTGGGCAGCATGCGGACCTTGTTGTCCGGTCTGATGGATATAAGTGCCTTAATGCACTCTTCCTGTAGTCCTGGCCATGTATCGGCGCACATGATGCGCAATGACCACACTTGCTTGGAAGGGTCGCCGATGGTGCTGATGTAGCCGTCTCCAAGGTAGAGGCCGAGAAGGTAGGCGTACTTGTCTGGTGGAGCGGGAAGTTCCGGAATCTCCAGGCAGCGAGGGCAGGAAGCCACCCGTTGGACTAGGTGGTCCGGACGTTCCCGCCATGCCCTGACGGTCGACCGTGAAATGCCGGTGCGGCGGCTGACCGCGCTGATCGTCTCGCCCGAGTCGAGGAGATTACGAACTCTTTCACGGATAGTTACGTCGTACATACGGAAAGTGTTTCAGCCGGGTACGACAAAAACCGCCCAGCCATGTGGCCGGGCGGCTGAAGCGTGCCCCGGGTGGGATTCGAACCCACACTGTGCGCTGTTTGAGAGCGCCCTCTCTGCCGTTGGAGTACCGGGGCTTGTTCAATTCAAGGTGAGCAATTGCATCATAACGCTCTCATGCCTCGCCCTGACGTGGTCCTAATCTAGCGGACGTCGGTACTCTCTTGCTCGTGAGTACGCAGCGGCGAGTGGTGATCGCGGAAGATGAAGCACTGATCCGTCTCGACCTCAAGGAGATGTTAGAGGAAGAAGGATACGAGGTCGTCGCGGAGGCCGGGGACGGGGAGTCGGCGGTCAAGCTGGCGATGGAGCAGCGGCCCGATCTGGTGATCCTGGATGTGAAGATGCCCGTCCTGGACGGGATCTCGGCGGCCGAGCAGATCGTGTCGCAGCGGGTCGCGCCGTGCCTCATTCTCACGGCCTTCTCGCAGCGTGACCTGGTGGAGCGGGCGAGGGACGCCGGTGCGATGGCGTACCTGGTGAAGCCGTTCACGAAGTCGGATCTGGTGCCGGCGATCGAGATGGCGGTCAGCAGGCATCAGGAGATCGCCGCGCTGGAGCGGGAGGTCGGGACGCTCTCCGAGCGGTTGGAGACGCGCAAGCTGGTGGAGCGGGCGAAGGGTCTGCTGATGGAGCGGCACGGGTGGAGTGAGCCGCAGTCGTTCCGGTGGATTCAGAAGGCGTCGATGGATCGCAGGCTGAGCATGCGGCAGGTTGCGCAGATCGTGGTCGCGGATGCGGATCGGGGCGGGGGCGGCTCCGAGATGGGGGCGGAGGAGCCCTGAATCGGACTCTCCGGTTCTTTCCGCAGGCCCGCGCCTGTCGGGGGTGTGGCTCGAGGAGGAGGCGATGTGGGCTTCCTGGGGGCCGGTGTGATGGCCGTGGAGGTGGCGAGGTCGCCGGTGACCATGGCTTTTGCGGCTGATAGCCGAAAAGGATCGGTGTTATAAAGAAACGGTAACGGCGGGCCGTCCTGTATCGACCCGTGACATCGGCTGGCTGTACTAACCGACACAACCCCCTGGCCACCCGCCAGGGAAGGGCATCTGTGAACCCGGTCCTGACGAGGGAACGGGCGAAAGGAAGGCAACCTTGCGGCCTAAGACTGCACGCCTCGGTGGAGTGCTTGCCGCCGGTGTGGCGCTCACCCTCGGTCTCGCTGCCTGCGGTGACGGTGGTACGGAAGCCACGCCGGCTGAGGGTGGCTCCAGTGCTGCCGCCCCCGGTACCATCAAGCTTGGCTTCATGGGAGACCTGACCGGCGCCAATGCCGGCATCGTCATTCCCCCCCGGAACGGTGCGAAGCTCGTCATCGACGAGTACAACAAGACCAACCCGGCTGTGAAGATCGAGCTGGTCGAATACGACAGCCAGGCGGACCCGTCGAAGGCGGTCGCCCTGGCCCAGCAGGCGATCAAGACCGACAAGATCGTTGGCCTGATCGGTCCTGCGTTCTCCGGTGAGTCCGCCCAGGTGGCGCCGGTGCTGGAGGAGGCGAAGCTGCCGAGCGTCTCGGCGTCCGCCACCAACGCCGCGCTGTCGACGAATGGTTGGAAGTACTGGCACCGGGTGCTGCCGAGTGACAACGTTCAGGGCCCCGGTATCGGTGACTTCATCGCGACGGGCCTCGCCGCGAAGAACGTTTTCGTCATCGACGACAAGTCCGAGTACGGCAAGCCGCTTGCCGACGCGGTCAAGGGCGCGCTTGAGGCCAAGAGCGTGAAGCTGACGACCGACTCGCTTGACCCGACCGAGAGTGACTTCTCCTCGGTGGTGAACAAGGTCGCGGCCGCCAAGCCTGACGCGATCTTCTTTGGTGGTTACTACGCCGCGGGCGGCAACCTGCTCAAGCAGCTCCGCGACAAGGGTGTCAAGGACGCGAAGTTCCTGTCCGGTGACGGTTCGCTGGACAAGGGTCTGATCGACGGCGCCGGCGCCGCGAACGCCGAGGGCGCGCTGGTCGGCTGCCCGTGCTACATCGCGACCCCGGATGTGACCGACGCCAAGGTGAAGGCGTTCGCCGACGCCTACAAGGCCGCTTACAGCGCGGACCCGGCGATCTACGCGGCCGAGGGTTACGACGCCGCGACGGTCTTCGTCGAGGCGATCAAGGCCGGCAACACCACTGCCGAGAAGATCAACGAGTTCATCGCCACGGTGGACTTCGCGGGTGTCTCCAAGCAGGTCAAGTTCGAGGCCAACGGTGAGGTCTCGGCGAAGGACATCTACATCTACCAGGTCAAGGATGGTGCCATCGGCCTGCTGGGCAAGGCCACCGAGGCCAAGCTGGGTTAGTCCGGCGCTGAAGGAGATTAGGTAGTCGGCGCGTGGGGAGCGGGAACGCGCAGTGCGTTCCCGCTTCTCGCGTACTTCCAGAGAGTCCACGAGGTTCTGCTGGAGGCGGTGTGCTACCCGGAAGTGCAGGCGACCCCCGCTAGAAGTGGTAAACCCTAGTGCTCAATGACTTCATCAATCAGTTCTGGCCGGCGACGATCGATGGCCTGGCCTTCGGCTCGATCTACGCCCTGATCGCGCTCGGCTACACCATGGTGTACGGCGTGCTGCGGCTGATCAACTTCGCGCATTCAGAAGTTTTCATGATCGGTACGTTCGGCGCGATGCTGGTGCCGTTCGTGTTCGGCATCAACTCGGCGCTGACCGGCATCGCGTTGGTCGGTGTCGTGTTGGCGATGATCCTGGCCGGCATGCTCGCCTCGGCGGGCACCGCGATCACGCTGGAGCGGATCGCCTACCGGCCGCTGCGCAAGCGCGGCGCGTCCCGGCTGGCGGCGTTGATCTCGGCCATCGGCGCCTCGATCTTCCTCCAGGAGTTGTTCGCGCTCCTGGTGATCCCGAATGTCTTCAACCGTCCGGAGCAGGGCCGTATCCAGATGGCCCTGCCCCGGCTGATGGAGCGGAGCGAACTTTTCTCGATCTTCGGGCACCCCGTCCGGATCGACCAGATATTCGTTATCCTCGCGGCGATCGGCATGATGATCGCGCTGGACGCCCTGGTGAACCGCTCGAAGATCGGCCGAGGTATTCGCGCTACCGCGCAGAACCCCGAGGCGGCCGTGCTGATGGGCGTCGACATCAACAGGATCGTCCGGATGACCTTCCTCATCGGCGGCGGCATGGCCGGTGTGGCGGGTGCGCTCTATCTGATCTCGTACGAGAACACGCACTACTTTGTCGGATTCCTCTTCGGTATCAAGGCGTTCACCGCGGCGGTCCTGGGTGGCATCGGCAACCTGCGCGGCGCCCTGGTGGGTGGAATCACGCTCGGGCTGGTGGAGAACTACGGAGCCATCTTCTTCGGCTCCGACTGGAAGCACGTGATCTCCTTCACCATCCTCGTCTTGGTCCTGATGTTCCGCCCCACCGGAATCCTCGGTGAATCACTCCAGCAGGCGCGCGCATGAACCAGAAGAATTCCCTGGCAGGTTTCCGCAATGGCCTCGGCCGCTTCGGCGACGCCATGCACGATCGCTGGCTGAGCACTCCCGGCTGGCAGCGCTGGGTGCTGTACGTGCTCCTGATCGTCGGGGCGCTGCTGCTGCCGTCGGAGAGTCTCGCCCCCTTCATGTCGCCCTACACCGACTGGGCGAGCATCCTGTTCTTCCCGATCGGGACGTATGTGGTCCTGGCGATCGGCCTGAACGTGGTGGTCGGTCAGGCGGGTCTGCTCGACCTGGGTTTCGTCGCGTTCTACGCCGTGGGCGGTTACGCGATGGCGCTGATCGGTACCCGGCTGGGCTGGAACTTCTGGCTCATCCTGCTGGTCGGCATCGGGATCTGTGCCCTGTCGGGCCTCACCCTGGGCGCTCCGACGCTGCGGTTGCGCGGTGACTATCTGGCGATCGTCACGCTGGGCTTCGGTGAGATCATTCGTATCACCGCCCGCAACACCGACGAGATCGGTGGCCCGAACGGCATCCGCGGCATTCCGCACCCGCCGAGCGTCGAGGACTTCCAGCTCTTCGGGATCAACTTCTCCGAGGTGTTCGGAGTGGATCCGCTCAAGTACGGGGTGCTGGATCCGCGTCCCTACTACTACCTGCTGGTCGCGCTGGCCGTCATCGTGATCATCCTGGTCAAGCGCTGGGAGAAGAGCCGGGTCGGGCGTGCCTGGGCGGCGATCCGTGAGGACGAGGACGCGGCCGAGGTCATGGGCGTGCCGACGTTCCGCTTCAAGATGCTCGCCTTCGCGATCGGTGCCTCCATCGGTGGCGCGATGGGCGTGCTGTGGGCGGCGAAGGCCATCTCGATCAACCCGAACGATTTCCAGTTCCTGCTGTCGGCGACGATCCTGGCCGCGGTGGTCATGGGTGGTTCGGGCAACCTGCCGGGTGTCATGCTGGGTGCCTTCCTGGTGGCCTGGCTGCCCGAGCGGTTCCGCGGCCTGCAGGAGTACCGCATGCTGATCTTCGGCGCGGTGCTGGTGGCGTTGATGATCTTCCGTCCGGAGGGTCTGCTGCCGTCGCGTCAACGCAAGGCGGAGTTGCAGGAGGGAACAGGCGGGATGGGTACGCTCGGGGCCGAGGTTCCCGGGCCCGATTCGCAGGTTGAGGAGGTGGCTTCCAAGTGAGCGCCGAGGTGAATCCGGCCACTGTGACCTCGGAGGTGGCACAGCCGGAGCGGAGCGGCCGCACCATGTTGGAGCTGCGTAACCTCGTGATGCGGTTCGGCGGTGTCACGGCGCTGCGCGAGGTCGACCTGACCATCAAGGAGGGGGAGATCTTCGCGCTCATCGGCCCGAACGGCGCCGGCAAGACCACGGTCTTCAACGTGGTGACCGGGGTCTACCAGCCGACCGAGGGCGAGGTCCGGTTCCTGGACGAGAAGATCAGTGGCGTCAAGCGCTTCAAGATCACAAAGCGGGGCATCGCCCGCACGTTCCAGAACATCCGCCTGTTCCACAACATGACGGCCATCGAGAACGTCATGGTGGGCGCGGACGCGCACCACAAGTCGGGCATGGTCAGCGTGGCGCTGGGGCTTCCCTGGCACCGCCGGGCCGAGCGCGACGGGCGTGCGCTGGCGATGGAGCTGCTCGACTTCGTCGGCATCTCGCACCGCGCGCAGGACCACGCCAAGAACCTGCCCTACGGTGACCAGCGCCGTCTGGAGATCGCCCGCGCCCTGGCGACCAACCCGAAGCTGCTGCTGCTGGACGAGCCCGCCGCCGGTATGAACCCGGCGGAGAAGGTGGCGCTGCAGCAGCTGATCCGGGACATCCGGGACGCCGGGCGGACGATTCTGATCATCGAGCACGACATGAGCCTCATCATGGGCATCAGTGACCGCATCGCGGTGCTGGACTTCGGCCAGAAGATCGCCGATGGCCTGCCGGACGAGGTGCGGACCGACCCCCGGGTCGTCGAGGCGTATTTGGGAGCTCCCGCCGATGCTTCTTGAGGTCAAGGACATCCATGTCCACTACGGCAAGATCGAGGCGCTCAAGGGCATCTCGGTCGAGGTGAACGAGGGCGAGATCGTCACGCTCATCGGGGCGAACGGGGCGGGTAAGACCACCACCCTGAAGACGATCTCGGGCCTGCGCCCGCTGTCGTCGGGGAGCGTCGTCTTCAATGGCGAAGACATCAGCAAGATGCCCGGCCACAAGCGGGTCATCGCAGGCCTGGGGCAGGCGCCCGAGGGCCGGGGCGTGTTCCCGGGCATGACGGTGCAGGACAACCTGCTCATGGGCGCCTACACCCGCTCGGGTGATTTCAGCGCAGACCTGGACGAGGTCTACGAGCTGTTCCCCCGCCTGAAGGAGCGCAGGACCCAGATGGGCGGCACGATGTCCGGAGGTGAGCAGCAGATGCTCGCCATCGGCCGCGCGCTGATGGCCAAGCCCAAGCTGCTCCTGCTCGACGAGCCGTCGATGGGTCTGGCGCCGCTGATCGTGCAGCAGATCTTCTCGATCATCGAGGAGATCAACCGCCGGGGCACCACGGTGCTGTTGGTGGAGCAGAACGCCCAGCAGGCGCTGAAGCTGGCCCACCGCGCCTACGTCCTGGAGACCGGGCAGGTGGTCAAGAGCGCGCCCGCGGAGGAGCTGCTCAACGACCCGGCCGTGCAGGCCGCCTATCTGGGCGGTGGAGCGGCGCACGACCTGGTCGAGGAGGCGGCGGGTGCTCCCGGCTCCGCCTCCGCTTCGGAGGAGCCGGCCTGATCCGTGCCTTCCACGGCAGGGGGCGGGCCCGCCGCGCGTCGGCGCGGCGGGCCCGCCCATGTCGGGGAGGCTCAGGACAGTGGCACCCGCACGCCGTCGGTGGTGCCCCCCACACCGAGGGGCGGGTCGCCGAACAGCCTGATCGCGGAGACCTGCGCCTCGGAGGGGATGTCGTACCACAGGTCCATTTCGATCCTGACCTGGGCGCCGAGCGGGAGGGTGTCCGGCTGGCGCTTGATGGCCTGCGCGAACTTGTCGATCGTGTGGACGGTGCCGTCGGCGGCGATGAGCTGCTGCCGCTTGGCGTCGAAGCGGGAGTTGGTGCGCCCGGGGTTCTCCACGAGGATCCGTACGACCACGTACTGGCCCTTGGCCTGCCACTCGGCGTGGCTGCCGAAGAAGCCGCTCAGGCCCTTCTGCAGGCCGATCACCTGGAACCGGGTGTCGCCGTCGGTCACCGGCGCGGCCCGGACGGGGCTCTCGCCCGGCCGGACCGGGCGCGGCGGGAGTTCGTAGGTCGGGGTGGGGGTGGCCGAGGGGGAGGCGGATGCGGCCGGTTCCCCTGCGGTGCAGCCGGACAGGACGGTGACGGCGAGAGCGACACCGGTGAACAGGATCAGGGGGGCGCGCACATCGGGCAACGTAACCGAGTCGGACCCCGAAGTTCAACGACCGGCCCGGCCGGCGTTGACGATCCGGCAAGTGCTCGCATCCCGGTCCGCGGCGGGAGCAGGGTGTGAATCGGGGGGCTCCTGACACGGTTGTTGTCCGAATTGTGTCATATCGGTGATCTGCACGATTATGCAGGTGATGGAGCATGACCTGCATTGAGGTATCCATAAAAGAAGCGACATTTGACCGTAAGGAGGCCTTTGTGGGCCTGAGTTTTGTTTCCCGTCGTGCACTCACGGTGGGCGCCATGGTCGTCGCCGGTGCGCTCGGCCTTGCGGCCTGCGGTGGTGGCGAGACCACCAGCGCGAGCCCGAGCGATGGTGCCTCGGCAAGCGCTCCCGCGGCCGCGGCCGGCCCGCAGGTGATCACTCCCGGCAAGCTGACCACCTGCACCAACCTGCCCTACGAGCCCTTCCAGTTCAAGGAGGGGGAAAAGGTCGTCGGTTTTGACGTCGACATCGTCGACCTGGCGGCCAAGAAGCTCGGCCTGACGCAGGAGATCGTCGACATCGACTTCGCCGTCATCAAGAGTGGCGCGGCGATGGCGGCGGGCAAGTGCGACGTGGCCGCCGCCGGTATGACGATCACCGAGGAGCGCAAGGCCAACATCGACTTCTCCGAGCCCTACTTCGACGCCACGCAGGCACTGCTGGCCAAGAAGGGAGCCGGCGCGGCGACCCTTGACGAGATCAAGGCCAAGGGCCTCAAGCTCGGCGCCCAGGCCTCGACCACGGGCCTCGACTACGTCAAGGGCAAGGGCATGGACCCGAAGGAGTTCGCCGACTCTCCCAAGGAACTGCTCGGTCTGCAGTCCGGGCAGGTCGACGTGATCGTCCAGGACCTTCCCGTCGTCCTGACCTGGCTGAAGAAGCCCGAGATCGCGGAGAAGTTCGAGCTGGTCGCCAGCCTCGACACCGGCGAGCAGTACGGCGTCGGCCTGAAGAAGGGCGCCGACCCGGTCCTGCTCAAGGCGATCAACGACGCGATCACCGAGGCCAAGGCGGACGGCACCTACGAGCAGATCTTCGTCAAGTGGTTCGGTAAGAAGCCCGGGGAGCTCGGCTAACCGATGACGGACCAGCCAACGACGACCGAGCCCACTCCCGGCGGGGGTGCTCCCGCCGGGAGTGGGCTCAGTCCCCGTAAGAGACAGCAGATCAGCCGGGCCGTCCAGTACGTCGTACTGGCGGCCGTGGCCGTCTTCCTGGCCCTGACCATCGAGTGGGGCGAGCTCGGAAAGAACTTCGCCAGGCTCGACGTCGCGGAGAAGACGCTTCCAGAGCTGTTCACGATCGCGCTGAAGAACACCATCATCTACTCGGTCGGTGGGTTCGTCTTCGCCTTCCTGCTCGGTCTGCTGTTCGCGCTGATGCGGATGTCGTCGGTGCGGCCCTACCGGTGGATCGCGATCGCCTACATCGAGATCTTCCGCGGCCTGCCCGCGCTGCTGATCTTTCTGCTCATCCTGTTCCTGCCCCTGGCCCTGAGCGGCTTCCAGGTGCCGGGCGGCACCTACGGCGAGGGCATCCTGGGTCTGACGATCGTCGGTTCGGCCTACATGGCGGAGACGCTCAGGGCGGGCCTTCAGGCGGTGCCCAAGGGGCAGATGGAGGCGGCGCGCTCGCTGGGCATGTCGTACACGCGGGCCATGGTCTCCATCGTCATCCCGCAGGCCGTGCGCATCGTGATCCCGCCGACGACCAACCAGTTCGTCTCCCTGCTCAAGGACTCCTCGCTGGTGCTGTTCCTCGGCGTCTCCGGTGACTACGTCGAGCTCACGAAGTTCGGCAACGACATGGCCTCGACCCACGCCAACGCCACGCCCATCCTGGTCGTGGGCGTGACATACCTTCTGGTCACCATCCCGCTGGGCTATCTCGCGTCCCGGCTGGAGAAGCGCCAGGCGAAGGGACGGTGACTCCGGTGAACCACGCGGTTGAGATCCGTGACCTGCACAAGTGCTTCGGCAAGCTCGAGGTTCTCAAGGGCATCGACTTCGCCGTCGACCCCGGCCAGGTGGTCTGTGTCATCGGCCCCTCGGGGTCGGGCAAGTCCACCCTGCTGCGCTGCGTGAACCTGCTGGAGCAGCCGACGTCGGGCAGGGTGGTCGTCCACGGAGTGGAGCTGACCGACCGCGACGTCGACATCGACGCCGCCCGCCGCGGCATCGGGATGGTCTTCCAGCAGTTCAACCTCTTCCCGCACATGACGGTTCTGCAGAACGTGATGATCTCGCAGCGCCGGGTGCTGAAGCGGGGCAGGGCCGAGGCCGAGAAGATCGCCAGGGAGAACCTGGACAAGGTCGGCATCGGTGAGAAGTGCGACGCCTACCCCACCCAGCTCTCCGGTGGCCAGCAGCAGCGGGTGGCCATCGCCAGGGCGCTGGCCATGAGCCCGGCGCTGATGCTCTTCGACGAGCCCACCTCGGCGCTCGACCCCGAACTCGTCGGTGACGTGCTCACGGTCATGCGCAAGCTCGCCGAGGAGGGGATGACGATGCTCGTGGTCACCCACGAGATGGCGTTCGCCCGCGACGTGGCCGACCGGGTGGTCTTCATGGACGGCGGCGTGATCGTGGAGGACGGCCCGGCGGAGCAGGTGATCGGCGCTCCGCGGCACGAGCGCACGAAGACCTTCCTGCGCCGGGTGCTCGACCCGACGCACACGGACATCTGAGTTCCGTCTCTCAAGGGCCCGCACCCGCCCGGTGCGGGCCTTCGCGCGATGAGGGTCGAAGTCCAGGGAGCCCGGGGGAGGCCTTTGGCGCCGTACGGAGCTTCCCCGACCCCGTACGTTTTCTACTCGGCCTCCCCGCGGGCATCGCCATCACCCACCGTAGCGGAAGCGTCGCTCGATGACGGCAAAAAGGCGGTCCGGGTGTGTTCAGACGTCGCGCAGCATGCAGGTGAGGCGCGCGCTGCACACCCGGCGGTCCCGCTCGTCGACGATCTCGATGTCGTAGGTGGCGAGCGTCCGGCCGCCGTGCAGCCGGGTGGCCACGCCGGTGACCAGACCCGAGGTGGCCGAGCGGTGGTGGGTGGCGTTGATCTCGATGCCCATCGCGATCCGCCCGGGGCCCGCGTGCAGTGCCGCGCCGACCGAGCCCAGCGTCTCCGCCAGCACGCACGAGGCACCGCCGTGCAGCAGGCCGTACGGCTGGGTGTTGCCCTCGACGGGCATCGTGCCCGTCACCCGCTCGGGAGTGGCCTCGGTGATCAGGATGCCCATCCGCTCCACCAGCGTGTTCTGGTGTGAGGCGGCCAGCAGTTCCTCGATGCGAGCGGCCTCGTCGGGGTCTGTCATGGTCAAGGGGACGTCTCCTGTCAGGTGAGTCAGGCGTTCTGTCGTACCAGGAGACTAGGCTTTCGCTGTGCCGAAGAACGAAGCGACCCCCACTCGTCCGTGTCTCCTGCTGCTGGATGGGCATTCACTCGCCTATCGGGCCTTCTACGCCCTGCCGGAGGAGAACTTCTCCACCACCACGGGCCAGACGACCAACGCGGTCTACGGTTTCACCTCGATGCTGGTCAACGTGCTCCGCGACGAGCGGCCGACCCACGTGGCGGTCTGCTTCGACCGTTCCGAGCCGACGTTCCGCCACGAGGAGTACGCCGACTACAAGGCGAACCGGAGTGCGAGTCCGGACAGCTTCCGCAGCCAGATGAGCCTGATCCACGAGGTGCTCGACGCGGTGCGCGTGCCGCACCTGTCGCTGGCCGGATACGAGGCCGACGACCTGATCGCCACCCTCGCCACCCGCGCCGCCGAGCAGGGCATGAACGTGCTGATCGTCACCGGCGACCGCGACGCGCTGCAGCTCGTCGACGAGCGGGTCACCGTGCTGATGACCCGTGTCGGCATCAGCAACATGACCCGCTTCACCCCCGAGGCCGTCCTGGAGAAGTACGAGCTCACCCCGGCGCAGTATCCCGACTTCGCGGCCATCCGCGGCGACTCCAGCGACAACCTGAAGAACATCCCCGGCGTGGGGGAGAAGACCGCGGCCAAGTGGATCCGCGAGTTCGGCTCGCTGGAGGAGCTGGTCAACCGGGTGGACGAGGTCAAGGGCAAGGTCGGTGACAAGCTCCGCGACCACCTCGACCAGGTGCTGATGAACCGGCGCCTGACCCAGCTGATCCGCGACGTCCCGCTGGAGCAGGAGATCTCCCGGCTGACGGTCGGCGCGGCCGACCGCGACGAGATCAACAAGATCCTCGACACGCTGGAGTTCCGCGGCGAGATCCGCGACCGGCTGTTCAAGACGATCGGCTCGCCCGAGGCGGAGACCGAGGAGGGCTTCGAGGTCGAGGTCGTCACCCTCGGCCCCGACGAGGTGGACCCGTGGCTGCGCGCGCTGCCCGAGGGCCGCGCCGGCCTGGCCTTCAAGGGCGCGTACGGCAGCGGCACCGGCCGCGTCGACAGCATCGCCGTCGCGGCGGCCGGAGCCGGGGCCGCGTTCATCGACCCGACCACGCTGACCGAGGCCGACGAGGCGGCCCTGCGCGCGTGGCTGGCCGACGCCTCGAAGGCCAAGGCGGTGCACGACGCCAAGGGCCCGATGCTCGCGCTGTGGGCGCAGGGCATGGAGCTGCGCGGCCTCACCTGCGACACCGCGCTCGCCGCCTACCTGGCGACGCCCGGGCAGCGCTCGTTCCCGCTGGAGGACCTCGTGCGGGTCTATCTGCGGCGCGAGCTGCGCAGCGAGGCCGACAACGGCGGCCAGACCAGCCTCTTCGACGACCAGGACGACGACGGCGCCCGCGACCTGGCCCTGCGGGCACTGGCGGTCGGCGAGCTCGCCGACGCGCTGGAGGCGTTCCTGGAGCCGCTGGGCGGCATCCGCCTGATGCGCGACGTGGAGCTGCCGCTCGTCACCGTGCTGGCCGAGCTGGAGCGGGCCGGCATCGCCGCCGACCGGGAGTATCTCAGCGGCCTGGAGGCCGAGTTCGGTGCCGCGGTCAAGCAGGCGGTCGAGGCGGCGCACGCCTCCGTGGGCGGTGAGCAGTTCAACCTGGGCTCGCCCAAGCAGCTTCAGGAGATCCTGTTCGTCAAGCTCAACCTGCCCAAGACCAAGAAGACCAAGACGGGCTACACCACCGACGCCCCCGCGCTGGCCTGGCTGGCCGCCCAGACCGAGCACGAGCTGCCGACGATCATGCTGCGCCACCGCGACCAGGCCAAGCTGAAGGTCACGGTCGAGGGCCTGATCAAGGAGATCGCCGACGACGGCCGCATCCACACCACGTTCAACCAGATCGTGGCGGCCACCGGGCGGCTCAGCTCGGAGAAGCCCAACCTGCAGAACATCCCGATCCGCACCGCCGAGGGCCGCCGCATCCGGCAGGGCTTCGTGGTCGGCAAGGGCTTCGAGACCCTGCTGACCGCCGACTACAGCCAGATCGAGCTGCGCATCATGGCCCATCTGTCCGGCGACGAGGCGCTGATCGCGTCCTTCGAGTCCGGGCACGACTTCCACCAGGCCACCGCGGCCCGGGTCTTCGACATCGAGCCCGAGCAGGTCACCGGGGAGATGCGGGCCAAGATCAAGGCGATGAACTACGGCCTGGCCTACGGACTGTCCGACTTCGGGTTGTCGGAGCAGCTCAACATCCCCGTCTCCGAGGCCAGAGCGCTCAAGGAGGGGTATTTCGAGGAGTTCGGCGGCGTCCGCGACTTCCTCAACGCGATCGTCGCGCAGGCCAGGAACGACGGCTACACCGAGACGATCATGGGGCGGCGCCGCTACCTGCCCGACCTCAACAGCGACAACCGCCAGCGCCGCGAGATGGCCGAGCGGATGGCGCTCAACGCGCCCATCCAGGGTTCGGCGGCCGACATCATCAAGGTCGCCATGCTCAACGTGCAGGGCGCGCTCAAGGAGGCGGCGCTCGGCTCCCGGATGCTGCTGCAGGTCCACGACGAGCTCGTCTTCGAGGTGGCCCCCGGTGAGCTGGAGACGTTGCGCGAGCTGGTCACGGACCGGATGAACGCCGCCTACGCCCTGCGTGTCCCGCTGGCCGTCTCGGTGGGCGTCGGCCGCACCTGGGAGGACGCCGGACACTGACGGCCGCACCCAGGGGGCCGGGGACCTCGCGCGAGCCGGTCGCCGACCGGATGAACGCCGCCTGCTCCTCCCCGCGGGTCCCGCCGGGTGCCGGGCACCGACGACCACCTCCGAGCGGGCGGGTGACCGCCTCTCATGGAGGGCTGAACTCCACCGATTGGTCGGGCCTGTCCGAGTCTGTTCTAGGCTGGTGATCCAGTCCGAATAAGCTCGATGGGCCTGGGAGTGTTGTGCGGAGTTCAATCCCCCTGACGCAGATCATCATGCTCACCAATGTGGTGGTCGTCGCGGTGGCGGTGGTGGTGCTCCTCGTGCTTCCCGCCCCACCTGCCCCATCCGGCGCCCCGGGCGCCTCCGGGGCGGGAAAGGCGGCGCCCGGTCCGTCCCAGCCGCCCGCGACGCCCTCGCCGACGCCCGACCTTCCCTCGGCCGAGCTGCCGCCGCCGGTCACCGCCACGGCGGAGTTCGCGCGGCAGGTGAAGGCCAACGAGGCCGGTATGGTCCCGATCCTGATGTACCACCGGATCATCGGCAAGCGGCTGGCGTCGATCGACCGCACGCCCGCCCAGCTGCGCAAGGAGCTGGAGATGCTCGCCAGGGACGGTTACGTGCCGGTCACCGCGCGGGAGTTCGCCGCCGGGAGGATGGACATCCCCGCGGGCAAGTACCCGGTGGTGCTGACCTTCGACGACGGTCACCCCAGCCACTTCGCGCTGGAGGCGGATGGCACCCCGGCCAGGAACACCGCGGTCGGAATCATCTATCAGGTGGCAAAGAAACACCCAGATTTCCGGCCCGTCGCCACTTTCTGGGTCAACCAGCAGCCCTTCGGCCTGCAGAACGCCAAGGATCAGGCGCGGGCCGTGCAGTGGCTGACCTCGCGGGGTTTCGAGGTGGCCAACCACACCTGGGGCCACCCCTACCTGCCGGGCCTGCCCAAGAAGAAGATCGCCGAGCAGCTCGCCAGGGTCGAGCGGCTGCTGAAGCAGCTCGGCGTTCCCCCCTCCGAGACGATGGCGCTGCCGTTCGGCGCGATGCCCCGTAAGAGGTCCACGGTGCAGTCGGGAAGGTGGCAGGGAGTCTCCTACCGGTTCAAGGCCGTCTTCCTGGCCGGTGCCGAGCCGTCGGTCTCGCCGTTCACCAAGAACTACGACCGGCGATCGGTCCAGCGGATCCAGAGCAATGGTAAAAAAGGCGAGTGCCGGAAATGGTGTTCCCAATACTGGCTGGAGTGGCTGAACAAGCACCCTCGCCAGCGCTACACGGCGGACGGCGACCCCGAGCGCATCTCCATCCCACGGGGGCTTCGGGGTAGTATCAGGGCTGACCGGAGACAGATGATCAACGCCTATTAGGCGAGATCGTTATCCTTTCGGCACGCGGGAGCGTAGTGTCGTCGGATTGACCATACCCGTCTCGTCTCATATGCTGATCGCTGCGTTGTGGGCTCGCGCGTGTCTCGGACGGAGTGGGCTCGCGCTCGATCACGCCGATGTGAATTCTTCGGCTGACGGTAAGAAGCCTGCCGCGCGTTCGCCACATCGACATCTGTCCGCGTTCGGAGCAACTCCACACATGACGAGCAGCACTGAGGCCACCTCGAGCACCCCGCAGGTAGCGGTCAACGACATCGGCTCCGAGGAAGAGTTCCTCGCAGCGATCGACCTGACCATCAAGTACTTCAACGACGGCGACATCGTCGAGGGCACCGTCGTCAAGGTCGACCGAGACGAAGTTTTGCTCGACATCGGCTACAAGACCGAGGGCGTCATCCCCTCGCGTGAGCTCTCGATCAAGCACGATGTCGATCCGGCGGATGTCGTCGAGGTTGGCGAGCACGTCGAGGCCCTTGTTCTCCAGAAGGAGGACAAGGAAGGCCGCCTGATCCTGTCCAAGAAGCGCGCTCAGTACGAGCGGGCCTGGGGCACGATCGAGAAGATCAAGGACGAGGACGGCATCGTCACCGGCACCGTCATCGAGGTCGTCAAGGGTGGTCTCATCCTCGACATCGGCCTGCGTGGCTTCCTGCCGGCGTCCCTGGTCGAGATGCGGCGCGTCCGCGACCTCCAGCCCTACGTGGGCCGCGAGCTCGAAGCGAAGATCATCGAGCTCGACAAGAACCGCAACAACGTGGTTCTGTCCCGCCGTGCCTGGCTTGAGCAGACCCAGTCCGAGGTTCGCCAGACGTTCCTCAACACCCTGCAGAAGGGTCAGGTCCGCAAGGGCGTCGTCTCCTCGATCGTCAACTTCGGTGCGTTCGTCGACCTCGGCGGCGTCGACGGTCTGGTTCACGTCTCCGAGCTCTCCTGGAAGCACATCGACCACCCCTCCGAGGTCGTCGAGGTCGGCCAGGAGGTCACCGTCGAGGTGCTCGACGTCGACATGGAGCGCGAGCGCGTCTCCCTGTCGCTCAAGGCGACGCAGGAAGACCCCTGGCAGCAGTTCGCCCGTACCCACCAGATCGGTCAGGTCGTCCCGGGTCGCGTCACCAAGCTGGTGCCGTTCGGTGCGTTCGTCCGCGTCGAGGAGGGCATCGAGGGCCTGGTCCACATCTCCGAGCTGGCCGAGCGCCACGTCGAGATCCCCGAGCAGGTCGTCCAGGTCGGCGACGAGATCTTCGTGAAGATCATCGACATCGACCTGGAGCGCCGCCGGATCTCGCTCTCGCTCAAGCAGGCGAACGAGGGTGCGATCGGCGCCGACGTCGAGTTCGACCCCACGCTGTACGGCATGGCGGCGACCTACGACGAGTCGGGCAACTACATCTACCCCGAGGGTTTCGACTCCGAGACCGGCGAGTGGCTCGAGGGCTTCGACAAGCAGCGCGAGGAGTGGGAGCGGCAGTACGCCGAGGCTCAGACCCGCTTCGAGGCTCACAAGAAGCAGGTCGAGGAGGCCCGCAAGGCCGAGGCCGAGGCGGGCGAGGCTGCCCCCACGTCCTACTCCGGTGAGACCCCGTCCACCGGTGCCAGCAGCTCCAGCAGCGGCTCCTCCGCTCCGGCGGCGGGTGCCCTCGCCTCCGACGAGGCTCTCGCGGCCCTGCGCGAGAAGCTCGCGGGCGGCCAGAGCTGACCTGTGCGGTAGAAGTTCCAACGGAAGGGCCCCGCTCCGGCGGGGCCCTTCCCGCGTTCCCGGCGTCTTTTCGGTACCGCGTGGCTGTTCGAGCCCTTAGACCCGATGCCTCCCCGCCGACGCGGCGTCTTGGGAACCGCCCTCCGTCGTGTCTCCTGGTTACGACCCGGTGTTCCGCGTAGCCCCGGGCGCTCTTCAGGGGGCCTCTGCGAACCTTGATCGCCCGCTAGGGTAGGTGCCGTGGTCATGATCGAGTGGGCGGAGCCCGAGGACGTAGGCGAGATCCTGACCGTGCAGCGCGCCGCCCACGTGGGTGAGGCCCAGCTCTACGGCGATCCCTTCATCGCGCCCCTGGTGGAGTCGGTCGACCAGGTCCGCAGCGCGGTCGAGACGGCCATCGTGCTCGTCGCCCGGGACCGGACGCGGATCGTGGGCGCGATCCGGGGCCGGATGTCCGGCACGACCTGCCTGGTCGGCCGCCTGGCGGTCGCCCCGGACAGGCAGGGCGCGGGGATCGGCGGCGAGCTGCTGGCGGCACTGCACGACGAGGCCGCCGCGGCACTCGCCTTCGATCTGTTCACCGGGCACCTGTCGGAGGGCAACCAGCGGCTCTACCGCCGTCACGGCTACCGCGAGACCCGCAGGGAGCGGATGAGTGACCACCTGACGCTGGTACACATGCGCAGGGAGCTGTAGGGACGTTCAGAGGCCCTCAGATACGGCGGACGACACAAAAGCCGCACCGGTACAAAAGGGGTGGCAGATGCCGCCTCCGGCGCCGCAGAGGACAGCTTTGGCCCGCCCGCCGACGGGCCACCGGGTGTGCGAGACGGGATGTGATGACCCGCCCCGGGCGACGAGGGAGACGCCGACCGTCCTGTGCGGCGGCGGAGAGCGGGGGCGTAAGCGGCGAGGCGCCTCAGGCGCGGTCGGGACGGTCTCCGGCCTGGCCCGGCGGAAGAATGTGAGGACCAGGCCGCCGGTGGGCGATCCGTACCGCGTATGCTGCGGATCATGTTGAAGGTGGGGCTTACCGGCGGTATCGGGTCGGGCAAGAGCGAGGTCTCCCGGCGGCTGGCCTGCCGAGGCGCCGTGGTCATCGATGCCGACAAGATCGCCCGCGAGGTGGTCGAGCCGGGGACCCCGGGCCTGGCGCGCGTGGTCGGGGTCTTCGGCACCGAGATCCTGCGCGAGGACGGCTCGCTGAACCGGGAGAAGCTCGGCTCGATCGTCTTCGCCGACTCCGAGAAGCTGGCCTCGCTCAACGCCATCGTGCACCCGCTGGTCGGCGCGAGGGTCGCCGAGCTGCAGGACCAGGCGGCCCCCGGCAGCATCGTGATCTACGACGTCCCGCTGCTGGCGGAGAACAGGCTCGCCCCCATGTACGAGGTGGTGATCGTCGTGGACGCCGCCGACGAGGTGCGCGTGGCCCGGCTGGTCGAGCTGCGCGGCATGAGCGAGCAGGACGCCAGGGCCAGGCTCGCCGCTCAGGCGACCCGCGAGGAGCGCCTGGAGATCGCCGACATCGTGGTGCCGAACGAGGGCACCCTGGAGGAACTGGAGGCCAGGATGGACGGCCTCTGGAAGGACCTCACCGCCCGCGCCGCCGCCTGAACGAGGTTCGGTCGGACAGCGGCCCCCGTTGTCGCACGCTCGCCCCACGATGTCGGGTGACGACGGTAGGCGGCTTGTGAACCACTGGAAAGGAGACGGCTCGGGACGCGCGCTTCGGGGCACTCCAACGCCGTCCGAGACATGGGTTGTGATTTGACGGTCGTTTCGTGGGCGACAGCAGGAGTCGGGAAGCAGCTGGCGGGGCCGCCATTTGGGAGCGGGTCCTGCGCCCAGCGGGTTAGCACGGTAAGCCGACCGGTTCGGCATCCGAACTCGTCGTGGTGTGCTTGCCCGTCACCGTGGCGGCACTGCTGCTCATCCCCTGAGAGGCGCCTTCGGGGCAGGCCCGCTGGCCCGCCCCGAAACCAGGGCATCGTCATGTGACACGGGTGCGGTCAGCTCAGACCGGCCTCAAGCATTCGCTTCTTGATCTCGTCGGCCTGGGGAACACCCATGGGGGCGAATATGCCGAACGCGGTCTCCCAGTGTTCCGCGGCCTCGGCTGTCCGCCCCAGGGCCCGCAACGTGTTGCCCAGTCCTTCGTGGGCGAATCCTTGCTGGTAGACGTCGTTCTCCTCGTCGGCGTAGCGGGCGGCGTCCCGGTAGTGTTCCAGGGCGGTCTGGGCGTCCCCGCCCGTGAGACAGGTTTCCGCGAGGCTACAGAGCATCTCGCCCTCCACCGGCCTGCTCCGCAGGCTCCTTGCGAGGTCGAGCGCCTGCTCATGGTGGTCGAGGGCTTCGCGGTAACGTTCCTGCTGCCGCAGGACCGTGGCGATGCCGTTGAGCGCGTCGACTTCGATGCGCTGGTTGCCCTGGTCACGACCCAGGAGCAACGCCTGCTGCAGACAGTCCAGGGCGGGCGCCGGCTCCTTCAGTTTCGCGTGGACGAGGCCCAGTTGGATGAGGCAGTAGGCCTCGTCGTACTCCCTGCCGGTTTCCCGCCAGTGGCTCACGCACTCCGACAGGATCTTGAGCGCCTCACCGAACCGGCCCATCGTGAAGTAGCTGATCGCCAAGGTGTCCATGGTGGCGAACTCATCGATCCGGTTCCCAAGGCTGCGGTTGAGGGTCAGGCCCTGCTCGCCGAGTTCTATGGCTCTGGCGGGGTGTCCGGCCAGGTACAGGGCGTAGCTCACGTGCCGCAGCGCCTTCGCCTCTCCCGCCCGGTCGCCGGACGTACGCCGGATCTCCAAGGCCTCCTCCTGGTGGCTGAGGTTCTCGGCGTATCGCCCGGTGAACATCTTGGCGTAGCCAAGGTCGCTCAGGATCTCGGCCTCGCCGGAGCGGTCACCGATCAGGCGGGCGGAGGACAACGCGATCTCGCCCGTCATGAGCAGGTCGTCAAGATGGTTTCTCGCGTAGAAGAACCATGACAACCTGCTGAAGGTCTGCCAGGCGTGGATGTGTCGATCTCGCCGCGCCGCATGGACGATCACGGCCACGAGAGTGTGGTGCTCTCGTTCCAGCCAGGCCATCGCCTCGTCGAAACCCGGGAAGTCCGGCGTCCCGTCCACCGGAGCGATCGCCAGAGAGGTGGTGTCGACGGGTGACAGATGGTCCATGGCCTTCAGAACCGAGTGCCGGTACCAGTCGAGTGTTCTCGTCAGGGCGTCGTCACGGTCGTCCGCGGCCTCGTCGTCGGCGCACCGCTCCTCCGCGTAGACACGCACAAGATCGTGCATCGACAGCCTCCGCTCACTGTCCTCCTGCAGGAGATGCGTGTTGACCAGCGTCTCGACCGTCGCGGCGGCGTTCTCGGGGGGCAGGCCGCTGAGGGCGGCCACGGCGTCCAGCCCGATGGACGGTCCCGGATGCAGGCTGAGTATCCGGAACACTCGCCGAGCCTGCGCGGGGAGGCTCCGGTAGGACACTTCGAGTGCGGTGCGAACACCAATCCCTGGATCCTCGTCGAGATCCAGGACGGTCAGCCGGTTCTCCTGCCGGAGCTTGCCGACGAACTCCCTGATCCGGGCAGGTGACCCGCCCGCGAGCTGTGCCGCCGCCAGTCGCAGGGCAAGCGGCAGATACCCGCAGAGCCGGGCCAGTTCGGCGATGACATCCGCCTCGCGAGCCGCCTCGCTTCCGCCCAGGAAGTTGTTGAGCAGCGCGATCGCCTCACCGGCCGGCAGCACATCAAGTGAGATGCCGTGCACGTCGTGGGTGACGGACAGGCCTCGCAGGGCGTCGCGACTGGTGATCACGACTCGGGAGGGCGAGGAGCCGGGCAGCAGGGGGCGAACCTGGTCCGGTGCGGCGGCGTTGTCCAGCACGATGAGCATCCGCCTGCCCGCCAGCAGTGACCTGTAGAGTGCCGCGCGTTCGTCGAGGTCGTGCGGGATCTCGTCCTCGACCACGCCGAGTCCACGGAGAAGCCGTCCCAGCGCCTGCCCTCCCGTGATGGCCCGCCCTCGTGAGTAGCCGTGCAGGTTGATGTAGAGCTGCCCGTCCGGAAACCGGGCGGAGACCCTGTGCCCCCAATGTGTCGCCAGGGCGGTCTTGCCGACTCCGGGGGTGCCCGCGATGGCGGAGATCACCACGGTTGTGCTGCCTTCCTCCCCGGACAGGAGCATGTCCAGCTGACGCAGCTTCTCCACCCGGCCGGTGAAGCGCGAGACGTCGGCGGGTAGCTGCCGGGGCACATGTGGTGCGGGAGGGGCCTGTCCCACCGTGGCGGTGCCGGAAGCGGAGTCTCCGGACAGGATCGTCTGGTGGATCCGGGCGACCTCCTCGCCGGGTTCCAGGCCGAGTTCGTCGCGGAAGTGCCTGCGGCAGATCCTGAACTCCTCAAGAGCCTCTGCCGTACGACCGGTGCGGTGGAGCGCGAGCATCAACTGGCCGCGCAGCTTCTCGTTCAGTGGATGCTCGGTTACCAGCAGACGCAGCTCACCGATCAACTCGGAGTGACGTCCCAGGGTGAGATCGGCTTCGACGCGACCGATGAGCGCGGCGAGGCGCTGCTCTTCCAGTGCCGCACCCTCCGTTGCCTGCAGTTCGGAGTGAGTACCGCCGAGGGCGGGGCCACGCCAGAGCGACAGCGCCCGGCGAAATCCCTCCGAGGCGCGGGTGGCATCACCCGTGGACAGCACGGAGCGAGCCAGCGCCGTCTCGGTGACGAAGACGTCGAGATCGGAGGCGCCCTGCCGCAGTCGCAGGGAGTAACCGGTGGGCGTGCTCATTATGGCGTTGCCGCCGGTGAGCAGGCGCCGCAGCGACCACAGATGATTGTGCAACAACCGTCGGCCGGAGGCCGGGACTTTCGTTCCCCACAGAGCCGTCAAAAGTCGATCGTGAGAGACCGTCCTGTTCGCCTGCAGGACCAGAACGGCCATCAAGGTCCGTTGCTTCGGCCCGACGATCGCGATCGAACGCCCGTCGCGCCAGACGTCGACCGGACCGAGAACGCGAATTTCCATGCCAACCCCCGACTGATCACGGTCGCCGCAGGACGGTGTTCGCCGACCATTCCGCTGATGTTTACCGTCGTACCTCTGCTCAACTGCACATTCCCTGCGAGAAACAGATAGTCGTGAATCGATTAACAAGATCACGACATCTTATATGACAAGATCAACAGCACCAACCGTGATGCTTGTGGCGATCATCACTGGTCAGGTGTTCCTGTTTCCGAACCCCCGGCCGGTCTCCCGCAATCATTGGAGGTAGTCGGTGGGGTTCCCCTTACCGAATCGCCCTTTCGCGCCGCCACGGCGTGAACCACCGAAGCGGACCGTATTTACGGTCGTAACCGTTTCGGCCCTGGCCGCATCACTTCTGGTGGCCGGTGGTTCCATCCCCGCACAGGCAGACCCCGGACCCGATAACCCGGCCGTTCCCGCCGTACCCAAGACGACGGAGTTCCCCCGCCCCGAGGATCCCGACGCGGTGCTGAGGGCCGCGCTTGAGGAGGCCAAAAAGCAGAACAAGCCGGTGGAGGTCCAAGCCGCCTACACCGAGGGGTCACGCACCTGGGCCTATCCCGACGGGCATCTGACGACACAGTCGTACGCCGGTCCGGCCCAGCTCAAGCAGGCCGACGGATCGTGGGCCTGGATCGACACCACCCTGGTGGAGCAGGACGGGGTCCTGAGACCCAAACTCGCCAAGGCCAAAGTCGAGTTCTCCGCGGGCGGCGCGGATCGTCCTTTCGCGTCCATGGAACGCGGTGACGGGCAGAAAGTCTCATTCAGCTGGCCGACCGAACTGCCCAAGCCGACCGTCGAGGGAAACGTCGCGACCTTTGCCAACGCGGCAGGTCAGGGAGCCGATCTCGTCGTCACGGCCCTGCCCACAGGATTCCGGCATGACGTGGTGTTACGGGAGCAACCTAAAGAGCCGGTGGAGTTCCGCATCCCGGTCGAGACAGACGGACTCGACTTCGCCGAAGGCAAGCGAGGCGGACTCGAACTCACCGATGCCAAGGGAAAACGAGTCGCGTCGGCAGCCGAGCCGGTGATAATTGATGCTGGTCCCAGTCCCGCCGAAACCAAAAACGCCGGTGTGGTTCCGCCGCGTACCGGAAAAATCGACACGCGGGTGGTGAAGGAGAAGGACGGCCAGGTATTGGTTCTCACTCCGGATCCGAAATTCCTCGCCGATCCGGCGACCAGGTATCCGGTCACGGTGGATCCCACCACCACGCTCACCCTGCAGAGCGACCTGGTGGTGAGCAACGCCGCCGGCGCCGACACCTCGCCCGCTTCGGAGAGGCTGGTGACGAGCATCGAACGCACCAACTCCGCAGGGACGCTCACCTACAGTCACTCGCTCCTCAAGTTCGACACCGGACCGCTGGTGGGCAGGTCCGTCGGCAGCGCCAGGCTGGACATGTACGCGGACCAGCTCGTGGGCTGCCGCTGGTACGGGCCCGCGGGGATCGAGGCCAAGCGGGTGACCTCGGCCTGGCCGCCGTACGTGGGCTGGAGTAACCAGCCGTCCGTGACCAGCTTCGGTTCGTCCGTCCAGCTCTGCCCGGACACGGCGTCGGTCGACGACAACGGCAACTGGATCCCGAGGACCTTCACCTGGAGCGTCACCGCGATGGCCCAGGCGTGGGCCGCGGGCCAGCCCAACGAGGGCATCCGGCTGTCGGGCAAGGGCACGACGGACCCCGCCCTGTACTCGGGATGGTGGGTCTACTTCCACTCGTCGGAGAAGGTCGGAGGCACCCGGCCGAAGCTGACCGTGTCCTACTTCCTGCCGCCGGAGATCCCCACGGTCACCGCCGAGTCGATCGACTCCATGGACGGGAACGACGCGATCGCCCGCAACACCAGCGTGAAGGTCGGCTTCAAGTCCAGCGTGCCAGAGGGCACCAACCTGGACTACACCGTCGCGGTCAACGACTCCACGATGCTGCCCCCGCCCGCCTTTCCCACCGGGCATGTGGCGCACTGGAAGTTCGACGAAGCCGCAGGGGCCACCGCCGCGGCCGATGCCAGCGGCAACAACCACACCGCCACCTACACCGGCAGCAGAAGAACGGCCACCACCGGCAAACTCGGCGGCGCGCTACAGCTGAACGACATGACCGGCAGTAACGGCTGCTGCATACCGGATTCCTACGCCGCCACCAGCAGGTCGGTGCTGAACCAGAACTCCAGCTTCAGCATCAGTACCTGGGTCCGCCTCAAGGACAGCGAAGCCGTCCAGTACGTCGCCGGCCAGGACGGCGACCCGTTCGGCCTGAGCATCTACTACCTCGGCGGCAGCTACCAGAAGTGGCGGCTACAGGTGTCCGGCACCGGCGGCACGACCGGTTACGGCGTCTGGGTCGACTCGGCCAAGCTGGCCACGGCCGACACCTGGACGCACCTGACCGCCGTGTACGACGCCGGCGCCTCCAAGATCCGCCTCTATGTCGACGGCGTGCTCTCCGGCGAAGCCGACTACCAGCCGTCCGAGACCGTGACCAGCGGCCCGTTCCGCGTCGGCGGCCACAAGTCGGGCCTCAACCTCCTGCAGGGCGCCGTCGACGACATGCGCCTCTACCAGCGCGCCCTGTCCCTGCAGGACATCAAGAAGCTGTACGGCGAGGTCGCCGCCACCAGCTACAACGCCAAGCCCTCCGGGCAGGTGATCGAGCAGACCTTCACCCTCGACAACCCGGCCAGCTTCAAGTTCGTCGTGCGGGCCTGCCGCAGCGGCGTCACCCAGCCCTCGTGTAACGAGAGCCCGGCCTACCGCATCACCAGCGACGCCCCGATGCTGCCCACCGACACCGAGACCGGCATGGCCGACCCGACCAGGCCGATCCTGTCGGGCATGGTGAACCGTCCCTCGGGCGGCCCGGTCACCGCCAAGTACTTCCTCTACGACAACGGCGGTTTCCCCGTAGGGTCCAGCCCGCTTGGCCGGCGTACCGTCAACGGTGGGGAGCGCGCCTCGTTCCAACTCCCGGAGAACACCGTCCAGGCGGGCCGGACCTACACCTGGCAGATGCAGGCGTGCGTGGGTCAGGAAAGCAGCACACCCGAACCCACCCCGACTCCGACTCCGACCCCCACTCCGACCCCCACCTCGGATCCCCAGCAGAAGGCACGCTGGGCCTTCGACGAGGGCAGTGGCACCGTCGCGGCCGATTCCTCCGGTAACGGTCGCACGGTCACGCTGAACGCGGCCTCGTGGGGGACAGGTAAGAGCCAGGGCGGACTGGTACTGGGTGGGACCTCCGGTTACGGGGCCACCAACGGGCCAGTGGTCCACACCAATGCCGGCTACACGGTCAGCGCGTGGGCCCGTCTGGACGCCACGACCAGGGAAGACGCGATAGTCAGCCAGGACGGCGCGGTCAACAGCGCTTTCAAGCTCGCCTACTCCTCCGGTGACAAGAAGTGGCGGATGGTCACGTACCAGTCCGACACCACCGGTGCCACCCCCGTGCGCGCCCTGTCCACCCAGAACGCGGTGGCCGGCCAGTGGACCCACCTGGCCGGTGTCTACGACGCGACCGCGAACAAGATCCGCCTGTACGTGGACGGTGTGCTGAACGCCGAGACCGCCTACACCAGCAGCTGGGATGCGACCGGCAACGTCCACATCGGCCGAACCAAGGCCAACGGCTCTCAGAACAGTTACTTCAAGGGCATCATCGACGACGTCCACCTCTACCAGAAGTCATTGACCGGAGCGGAGATCACCACCCTCTACAACGGCGCCGCCCAGGTCGCCACAGCATCAGCGGCGCCTGCCGATACTCAGGCCACAACCCAGAACGGCGAAGAGGTCTGCACCGCCAAGACCACCCCGGTCAGCCTCACGACTCCCGGCACCCCGACCGACCCACCCGCCGAAGACGTCCGGCATCTGACCCTGCTCAAGGACAACTTCGTCATCAAGACCGCCAAGGTCGACCCCACCGCGTGTGACGGGGCACCTTGTACGCTCCTTGATGACACGGTGATCCGAATCGGCGGCACCGGAATCGACAAGACCGCCGCGGTCATCGGAGTCAATCTCGATGAAATGCCGGACGGCGCGACCATCTCTGAGGGCATCCTTAAACTGGGCACTCCGATCTGTGCGACAAGCGCCTGCCCAAGCGACGCGATGATCACCGTTTCCCAGCTAAAGAGCCCTGTGACGAGTGAATCGAAGGGGGCGGACCTGGCTGGCGATGTGGATACAGGCACAACGCCATATACGCTGCCGCTGAGCGGTCCTCAGGCCGACATCGGCGACAGCGCCTTCTACTGGCTACTCCTCACATCCAACAAGGACGAAGTCATCGCCTTCGCCGCCCCCGCGTCAACCGAGCAGCCGTCTCTGGCTCTCACGTATCTTCCGGCCGGGGCCCCCAGCGAGGTGCTCAATCTGACTGCATCCGGCGGCGACGCCAGCGCTGTCGCAAGTTGGGGCCTGCCTGAATCCAACGGCAGCATCGCGATGCTGAATGGTTATGACGTTGAAGTAACGGACAGCGAGGGCGCCGTCGTTAAGACTCTCGACGTTACAGATCCGTATGCAGCTATCAGCTCCCTGACCAACAACAAGACCTATACCATCAAGGTCCGCGCCAGGACGGCATTCGGTAAGAGCGACTGGGAAACGACCACTGCCACCACCAAGGCTGTGCCGCCGCCACCGCCTCCCGGCGGCAGCAATGGTGGTGGGTCCTGCAACTTTGGACCTGCTGGTAATTCAGCTATGGCCGTAGCTGTTGAGGGGGCGTCAGGTGCTCAGGAGTACCTCGAACGGATTAAGGCGTATTACCAGGCCCAAGACGCGGTCCTCGAAGGCGAGGCTGAAACGATCTGGGATGCCGCCGGCGTTACCCCCAGTGCACCCTCTACGGCCAAGCTCTCCTTGCTGAACGCCGCCCTGGTTCAGGAGCACCAGGAATTGGAACAGGCCGGCAAAACCCGAACCGGGTCAACGGTTGAACTGGCCAACACAGTTGTACAGGCCATGCCCGACGGCAGTGTCCGCGTAACCACCGAGGTCAAGCGGAGTTGGTCCGAGACAGGTGCGAGCTCCACACCGAGCGTGGTCCGGGCTGAGTCGGTGGCGACCACGTCAGGCACGGTCGAGCCCAGCGAATCGACCTTGTCTATCTTCGTATTCGACCGGTGCGGTGGCCTCACCATCATCGATGTTCCACTGCCGAACTATCAGGACTCAAGCGACGGGCACGACCCTTGCTCTGGATTCGTCAATCCGGATGGGACATCCCAGGAGGTCTGTGGCGTTTCTGCGGGTAGTAGTGGGGGTGGATCCGCTGGGTCCCTTCCTTTGCCCAAGTCTCCAGGAAATTTCGCGCACAGATGCGATCACACTCCATACCAGATTTACTGCCAAGTGGTGCAGAACATAGGGAAGAAAAACTGGTTCCTCCAGTCCTCGATCGTCTCCGTATTGCCTCAGAAAGCGGATCTCTATCGCAGTCAGCCCCTCAAGTATATGGAGATGGAGAGGTTCGAGAACTGGTTCTTCCTGTTTCCGGGGAACTGGGCCGACTGGGATCCCAATAAACCTAGGCCTCCCTTTGCGGCAGCCCTTCTAAAAGCGCTGAAGAAATCATACGAAATCGAGGACAAAAAGGTTAAAGCCATGGAGATGAGAGCCGGGGCCTGCTTCCTGCATCATCTGAATCAATCGCAAATAAGCGGTGGGCTCACGTTCGGTCAATCAGAGAGCAGTGCGAACGTGGGGTTCACCTACGGCGGCGCGAGCGAAGGCGAAACGTGTATCAGTCGGGCCGAGAACAACTGGGCTGATTCTGTGCCGAACATCGTCGACGATAAGGCCACGCGCGCTGAAATCTGGATGAAGTGCATGGAGCAGAGCAGCAGCAACTGTCAGATAGACAACTACTCCCATCGGATGGCCAGTCGACTGAGGGTTGACTTCACATACAAGGAAGCCGGAAAGAATCATACGTATTATGCGAAGGCAGGTCACTCTTATCGCTGTGACATGAAGTCGACGGGGATTGTGTGGGGATGGGGGCATCCGATTAGGAATCTCAGGTGCGTTCCCGATAAACCGACCCTGTCCTTGAAGGACTCCTAGGAATTGGCGCGGCAGGGAGGCGCCCTCCCCGGGGAGGGCGCCTCCCTGCCGAATTTCGGATCGCAAAGCTGATGCGGATCTAAGACGTGTTCGGATTTCAAGAGACATGCATTCTTGAAGTACTGGATCACATGAGGAGGAATGCGTGAGTAGAGCATTGAATCCAGTGCGCGCCGCTTTGGTTGCGGTACTAATATGCGTGGTCGGGGTGGGTGTATGGCTGAATTCCACCTATTGGCGCGGCCCGTGGAGTCGATATTCCGATTCGGCTGACGCCCGTCGCGTATTGGTGAATGCGTTTGGCATTGCGAATCCGGGATATTACATCGACTTTTTTGGTTTGGATCCGGATGATTTCGATATCGATGGGGCGGGTGGTACGATCGATATGTTGATCAGTCCTAGAGTGCCAGATTTGAGGTTCACGCCGCAATGGTACCGTTCGGCAACCACAATCCATCTGGGCGCTGATCCCCTCGCCAAATGGGTGCCGCTGAATGAAACGCTGACCACTCAAGCTCTTGATAGTATCTCTAAATTAGATGCGGTTAGGACTGAGCGGCAAAGGCGATACACAAGCAGATTGCTGAGCGCGCTCAATTCTCCGGTGCACGCAACTGCGGTTGTGAGCTTGAAGGCTCCCGCAAGCGAAAAGGATCTCGACAGTGACTGGGGGATTTTCGATAGCCGAGTCAGTGCGATTGTTCTTAGTGCAAGCGGAACTGTCGATAAGAAACCGGTAACATGGTCGGGCAGTATATGCGATACACGCGGTTTCTCGTGCTCGGGCGGCCGAGCATCGCATGTGGAGGAGTTTCAGCGCTGGGCGTCTTCGCTTGAAGAAGAAGATGCTCAGGCCCTAAAGGCATTTGGTCTAGACTTGAGAGATATTCGCAGACATGCCCTTAGTGGGCTGATCCAAGGCTTCGTCATTACTGCAAGCTCAGAAGATCTTCGAAAGCTTCAGGATGATTCCCGAGTGCAGTGGCTTAGAGTGACTGATGTAATCCTGGAATACTGATCGCCCGGACTCGATTTGCTACTCAATATTGGCCTTGATTCGTCAGTAGTTCATGCTCGGTGATTGGCCCTGCGGCTTTCCTTTAATGTTCCTTGTGTCGTTGATGTGTGCCGTCGCGTGACGCTGCGAGGCACTAGGTTCCGAACTGAGTTGCCGGGAGCGATCTAACCAATCAGTCGAAGTGGCCCGATTTCACGGCGGTGAGGAAGGTGTGCCATTCGCCTGGGGCGAAGACGAGGGCCGGTCCAGCGGGGTGCTTGCTGTCGCGGATGGCGACAGCCCCCGGGAGGTTTCCGGCGACCTCGACGCAGTTTCCGCCGCTCCCGCCACTGAGGGAGCTCTTCTTCCAGACGGCCCTGGAGAGGTCGGGACCGGTCAGGTCTGCTGCTTCCATCGGCCCTCGCTTCTTTGATCATCTCTAGCGACTGTCCGGGACGAAGTGCCTCTGATCGGATCCTGTCATATCTATCCCAGACGACACTTACCAGACTGTGTTCCGCTGAAACTTCGCCTTCTCCCGCCGACTCTATGGAGACGGCGGTCGACGCGTCCGATCTGATCGTTCGCTATGGCAGGCACTGGCTCATCTCCGAGCCGGCCGGAGGCGGCTACTACGCCGTACGCCGGCACAGCCTGTCCGAGGAGTTTCTCGGCAGGAATGACCTGCCCAACGTGATATGCACGGCGCCCCTCGGTGAAATGGCACGCCGCCTGGAGACCGAGAGGAAGCGCGAGAATCGATTCTGAAATCAAGCGGGTGAATCACTGCCCTCAGCCCGATTCCGTGCGGCACGTCACCGCTCGCCCAGCGATTTAATTCGCGTGCCCGCGTGCCCGGGAGGCGGTGTTCACGTCCAGGGGCCAGGTATGAGTCGACAGGCCCTGTCGCTGATCTCATGACTTTGATCACTTCCCGAGTGCATTCAGACAAGCGGCGTCGAGGATTTCTTACCTCACCTGGCGGACGTGGTGGTGGAGCGGGCAGATCCTGCTGCGGAGCTGGAGAGCACATCACAAGATCAGCGACAGAGCCGAACTTTCCTCACACCTGTCGAGTCAAAGCCGGCATGAACAAGATTCAGAAGCTTGCCCTCCTGTCCGTACTGCCCGTCGCCGCGGCTCTGATGGCGCCCCCCGCCCAGGCTGCGGAGCGCCCCGCCTGTCCCGTCCCGACCAAGGCGGAGGCGAAGCGGTCCTTTGACAGCAAGACCGACAAGCCGCCCAGGGGTGTCACCGCCATCAAGGGGGTCCGCGTCAACCACATCCCGAAGGGCTTCACATACGGCCAGGTCGTCGTCAACAAGCACGATGGCATCACCGAGTACGGCTACCAGTGGAGTGACGACCGTTCCGACACGGACCCCCGGCAGCGGTCGCTGTGGGTCAGGGTGGTGTGCTGGCCGAAGGCGAGCGAGCCGGCGCAGCTCAAGAACGCGCCGTTTGACATCGGGAGGTTCTCCGGCGACACGAAGACCGTGAAGATCGGCGGCCGTCAGGTACTCACCCAGGTGGGTGACGGCGCGCTGGGCCACGGCCGGTACGCGGGCTGGGTCGAGCGCGAGGGCGTCGTCGTCACCGTGATGGCCAGCCGGCCCCTCGTACCCGAGCTGGCGAAGATCATCAAGGGCATCAAGCTCTGAGCCGGTCGATCCCGCCGTCCACGCGCAACTGCGGGGTGTCGTCCAGCAGGGGATCTGCGGCTCGGCCGCCCCGATGTGCTGGTCCTGCACCGGCACCAGGCCGAGCCCGATCAGCTCGAACCCCTCGAATCAGAGGGGAAAGGGGCAGCGCCCGCTGATATCCGGCCCTCCGCCTTCTTTCGGTCTTCGCCGTGATAGGCGCGCAGCTCGCGACGTGCCTGGTGACGGCTGCGGCGGCGCTCTTCGCGTCGGAAGTGGTACCACTCCCGGCCCCCGTCGCCATAGCTGAACAGGTGGTAGGCGTAGTCGGTGGCGCTCCAGTAACAGCCGCTCGTGCGGTGGTCCAGGGAGGCGTTGTCAGCGGTGATCTCGTTCGGCAGTGTGCACGGCCCGAACCGATGATCATGTACGGGCAGGCAGGTCGCCATCGGCGCGTCGGCCATCCGCACCCACCAGGGCCGGGTCTTGTCGGTCTTGCTCATACGGTCACCTTTCGGCTCCATGACGCCCCGGACTGGGGCTGTCGTAAGGCCGGATGCATCGTGACCACCTCCGACTTCGCGCCCGATATATCGGGACCGAAAGCGACGTTGCCGCTCAGAGAAACTGATTTCGACGTTACTACAAGCCGCAGGAGCGCACGTTACGCACTGCTGATGACACGGACCCGAGTGGAGGGCCTACGGGAGGCTCAAAGACCGACACCCGACCGCTGGAACGATCGGGTGCGTCTGATCCTCGGAGAAAGACGAAGTCGAAAGCCTGGAGTGGTCCTGCAGGTCAGTCGAAGTGGCCCGACTTAACGGCACTGAGGAAGGTACGCCATTCGGCCGGGGTGAAGGTGAGGGCTGGGCCGGTGGGGTTCTTGCTGTCGCGGATGGCGATGGCTCCGGGGAGGTTGCCGGCGACTTCGACGCAGTTTCCACCGCTCTCGCCGCTGAGGGAGCTCTTCTTCCAGGCGGCCTTGGAGAGGTCGAGGCCGGTCAGATCTGTTGCTTCCATTGGTCCCTCGCTTCTTTGATCATCTCTAGCGACTGGCTGGGACGAAGTGCCTCTGTTCGGATCCTGTCGTATCTATCCCAGACGACACTTACCAGACTGTGCTCCGCTGAAACTTCGCCTTCCCCGGCCGACTCTACGGAGACGGCGGTCGGCGCATCCGAGAGTTCGGCGAGAACGAATCCGGACAGCAGCCCTGTCGTGCAGGAGGTGTCGTGGGGAACGATCTGCACCTTCACGTTCTGCCAGTCGGCGGCGACGGCGAGATGGTCGAGTTGCTCGTACATGACCTCCGGGCCTCCCATAGGGCGGCGAAGCACCCACTCGTCGAGAAGCGCCCACAGGATGGTCGGGGTCTCCCTTTTGAAGATCAGCTGTCGTCGGATGCGAGCGCTGACCTGGTTTTCGACCTCCTGTTCCGAGGCGGCCAGGCCGCCACGGACAACGGCCCGCGCGTAGTTCTCCGTCTGGAGCAGGCCGGGGACCAGGAGCGGGTCCCAGCAGCGCAGCACGCGGGCGCGGGGCTCGATCTCTTCGGACCATCTGAGGAACCAGCGCGGCCCGGTGGGGGCGGTGATGTTCCGGCAGAGGTGGGTGAAGTGGTCGTCCGTCTTGAAGAACTCGTCGCAGCGGGCCGCCAGGTCAAGGCTGGGGTTCCGGTTGCCGATCTCGATGTGGCCGATGAGCGACGACGAGACGCCCAGGTGAGTGCCGAGCCGGGTCTGTGACAGACCCGCCTCCCTGCGGGCCCGTGCCAGCTCGCGGCCGAAGCGCTGGGCCGGTGTCAGTCGCGGGTCGAGGTCGTTTCCCATGTCATCTCTCCAACCTTTTGATGACGTCGGCCGTCAAATAAATGACAAATGGCTACACCATATGTAGGGGGTCGTCGTTCATTTGTCGGTCGATTCTTTCTGTAATGGCAGCCTAACTCTGTGCACTCTGTGGTGCCAAGCCTTTATCCGGACGATGTCAAGGAACTAAATGGACAATTCGCCCGGTTAACGGAGACATTGTGACAGGCGAATTCATGGCGTCTGTGACCTCGCAGGAATAGCGGTGATCCAATGGGCGCTGAAGCGGTTCCCGCGCTCGGTCTGCTGGGCAGTGTCGAACTGCCCGGGGTGGCCGAGTCGGTCGGCGCGGCCCGGCGATACGTCAGGGGCGTGCTGGAGAACTCGGGCCGGCGGGATACGTACGACGCCGAGCTTCTGGTCAGCGAGCTGGTGTCGAACGCGGTAAGACACTCGGAGTCGGGACGCGCCGGCGGGCTGGTGACGATCGTGGTCGCGAACTGCGGCGAGACCGTCCAGATAGCGGTGGCCGACAAGGGCTCCGCCACCTGCGCGCCCGAGATCCCGGCCGAGCCGGACCAGGACGCCGAGGGCGGCCGTGGGCTCTGGCTGGTCAGTGAGGTGGCCCTGTCCTGGGGCTGGCACGAGGGCACGGCGGGCCGCGTCGTCTGGTTCCGGCTGGCGCGACGGTGACCGACGTGCCGGCCCCCGGGGAGATGGCCATCCTGATCGCCCGGTACGGCAGGCAGTGGCTCATCTCCGAGGCGGCCGGAGGCGGCTACTACGCGGTACGCCGCCATGGTCTGTCCGAGGAGAGTGGCCTGTCCAACGTGATGTGCACGACCACCCTCGGTGAAATGGCCCGCCGCCTGGCAGCCGAGAGGAGGCGCGAGAATCGGTCGCCGGGGCAGTCGTTCGCGGGCTGAGGTTCGGCGGTCGAGCAGGCCGTTGATTCAATCAATCGCGAGGCGTCATATGTTGACGACTGCCCGCGCCCCCGCCCTTTCCTTAAGCGACCAAATGAGGTGTCAGGGGTGCGTAATCCATATGCCTATCGGGAGGGCGAATCAATGCCCCGGACCGCTTCGAGGAGTGAGGCGGCCCGGGGCGGGAGGCTCACCGCTAGTCGGGGCAGTAGAACCAGTAGCGGGCCTGACCGGACACGCTCGCGTACGGCTCGTCGATCTCAAGGCGCCAGTACCCCTGCTCCCCGCGCCGGCCGGTGGGCACCGTCCACTGTTTGGACACGTCGACGGTGCCGGCCGAGGTGAGCGTCAGCGAGGTCCACGGGTCGCGGACCCAGGCGTTGTTCGTCTGGGCGCTCTTGCGCGCGTACGCGTAGCGGATGGGGCCCGGCCCCAGCGCGGTGATCGAGCCCTTCAATGTGAAGATGGCGGGCTTGGGCAGCTCGCAGCTCTCCTGCTCGCTGGTGAACTCGACCTGGGTCAGATTCGGCGTCGCGAGGGGCCGGCAGGTCGTGGACCAGGCGGCCAGGCCGGACATGAGGGGGGTGGAGCTCAGGTCAAGGAACAGGAGCGCCACCTTCCCGCCCGCTGGGCGTTGCCGCGGCAGTCGCGGGCCGTCGACGTACTGTGTGCCGTCGTTCTCCGTGATCTGCACGGTCTGCACACCGCTCCCGAGCAGAGGTTGTTCGTTTTCGTCGACCCACTGGTAGCGCGTCGTCCCCTTGCCGGAGGTGATCTTGGCGCGCAGCGGGGTCGAGAAGTCCGGGCCGCACGGGCCGTCGTAGTTCAGCTCGCTCACGGTGGCGATGTCGACGGGTGGGGTCGCGCAGGTCGTCACGCTGCTTCGATTCGGGCCGCGGTACGAGGCGGGTGCGGTGATGGCGAGGTGGTAGTTGGTCGAACCCGTGCGCGTGCGGAGCAGGACGCCGGCGATCTCGCGGGATCCCGGGCCGTCGAAGACGAGTGTCTGGGGCTCGTTGCCCGGTAGTGGGGCAGATCCCCACCCTGTTCCACTTCTTCGCCATTCGTAGGTGACCGTCTGCGCGATCGGCGAGGTGATCACTGCCTTGATCGGGGTGGTGACCTCCGATCCGCACAGTCCCTGGAAGTCGGTCGCGGCCTCGACGGTCACCTGCGCGTCCTGGCAGGTCCGGCTGATCGTGACCTGTACCGGCTGACCGTTGTCGACCCAGCCGCCGTCGCCGTTCCACATCATGCCGACGACAGTGATCTGTCTGGTCCCCGACTCGGGCACCGGGACCAGGAATTCCACCGTGCCGGATCCGTCCTGGTCCTGCTGGTAGCGGACGAGGTCGGCAGCGGACTGGAGATCACTCACCTCGTACCTCAGATAGGTCTCGCCTGGGCCGGTGTAGGTCAATTGCGCGGTCACCTTGACACCGTTCTCGGCTCCCCGGCACAGCCCGGTGTAGGTGGGGTCGGCCTGGACGCTGTGGACGACCAGCTGCCTCACTGCGGTGTCCGCCTGGGCGGGGCCCGGTAACAACGCGGCGAGCAGGCCGAAGACGAGCAGGGTTATGACACGTTTCATAGCACCTTTGTTTCACCAATGAGATGTCATGGACGGCGGCGACCGATGCCCCGGACGGGCCACGACATTGCGCCGTGGCCCGTCTGGGCACGTGCCGTCGACTCCGGTGTGTGTCGCGAGGTCTTCCCCGAGCTCACTTCGTTCGCCACCCTCTTCTCCGGCGGCGGCACCCTGCCGTCGCATGCTCGCCCACGGCGCTGGGAAGCGGCTTGTGGACCACTGAAAAGCCGAGATACGGGGTTCAAGACAGCGGTCCGGGCCGTCCTCGCATGTGGCGGCCTGGCAGTCACTTCGTGGGCGACAGCGCGAGCCGGAGACCAGCCAGGGGTCTCCATTCACGTACAAGTGAGCAACAAGCGGCGGTTGAGACCTTGGTCTGGTTTCAGGCGTTCCCGAAAGAGGATCCATGCGCTTACGAAGATCGTTCCTGACCGCCGCGATCGCGCTGCTCGCTCTGGTCTGCGTGCCCGCCCTGCCGGCCCAGGCGTACCCGGTACAGGGCGACCTGCCCTGGTCGGTGCTGCTGTGCAAGTTCGCCGATCGTCCGGAGGAGCCCAGGCCCCCGCAGTTCTTCCGGGAGCTGTTCACCGACGCGGGCAAGGGCCTCGGCGGGTTCGCCGACTACCTGGCCGACCAGTCGGGCGGCCGGACGAGCGTGGCGGGATCGGTGGTGAAGGGCTGGTACACGATGCCCTTCACGCTGGAGCAGGCCAGGACCAAGGACCGGTGGCAGCGAATCGAGGACTGCGTGCAGACGGCCGCCGCCGCCGGCTACACCGTTCCGTCCAACCACTGGACCGCCGTCATGATCAACGCCCCGGTGGACTCCGGCAGCTGGGGAAAGCGGGTGCTGCTGGACCCGCTCGCCTGGAACCTCGGCTTCACCACCCACGAGTTGCTGCACGGCTACGACAGGGACCACTCCTTCTCCGACGACCCCACCTACCGCAACGCCGACTGGTCCCAGATCGGCGAGTACGACGATGAGTGGGACATCATGAGCGCCATGCACATCCACACGTACGAGACGGAGAGGTTCGGCACCAGCGCGGTCGGCCTCAACGGTCCCACCCGTGACGAGATGGGCTGGCTGGAGCCGCACCGGATCGTCACGCTCGGCGCGGACGGCGTGGCGAGCCGGACCGTGCGCCTCGTACCGCTGGATCAGCCCAGCAAGGTCGGCACACGGATGGTACGCGTCCCGTTCGACGCCGCCGACCCGTTCCACTACTACACGGTGGAGTTCCGCAAGAAAACCGGCCAAAGCGCCGGCATCCCCGCCGACATCGTGCTGCTGCACGAGGTCAAGAACGGCGTGTCGTACCTGCTGAAGGACCGGATAACGCGCAATCCCGTGACGTCGCTGAACACCAACGGGGTCAGCATCTCGATCGACTCCGTGGGGCAGGACGAGGCGGTCGTCACGGCCAGCGCCAACCTCACCCAGAAGTGCCTGAACGGCTACGTCCACCGCAAGGCGACGTATGACGACCTGGTGTGCGTGACACCGGCCGTCTATGAGCAGACCCAGGCCGACACCGCGGACGCCGCCAACTGGGAGGAGAACGGCAAGTGCACCCCCTCGTACACGCGGCGACTGGCCACGCCGTCTGACAAAGTGTGCGTGCCCGCCGGCACGCGCCGTCAGGTGGTCTCCGACAACGCCATCGCCGCCTCGCGGATCAACCCGGCCAGGCTCGTCCTGGGGCCCAACGCCTGCAAACCGGGCTTCGTCTGGCGGGGAGCCGACGACTTCGACCAGGTCTGCGTCACCCAGGATGTCCGCGACCAGGTGATCGCCGACAACATGATGGGGGCCGGTCGCTGGACGAACGGCCCGGACGGGCCGCGTAGTTGCATCCAGGGCTACGTCTGGCGTGAGGCGTTCGCCGGCGACAACATCTGCGTGACACTCGACCGGCGCGAACGCGCCCTGCGTGACACGCACACCTCCTGGGAACGGGTCCTGCGCCCAGCGGGTTAGCGGCCACCTTCATCAAATGAAACGGTTGGATATGTGATTCTCCGAGGGGGACGGAGTCTCTGATCAGACACTTGGCATGGGAGCGGTCGGTCGAAGTGGCCCGTTCCGGCTCGCGGCCGAAACGCCGAGCCGGTTTCAGGCGGGAGTTGAGATCTTCGTCTCGCAGGTGATGAGGCCGGCCGTCAAATAAATGAAAAATTGCTACGCCCCACGTCTTGATTTTTGGCCGCTCCGTTCTGCGATGGCGGATCGACTGTGTGCACCCTGTAGTGCCAAGCCTTTGTCTGGGAGATGCCGAGGAATTGAATGGACATTTCGCCCGGTTGGTGGAGGCATCGTGACAGGCGTTTTTGAGCGACTGGCAGTTCGCAGGAATGGTGATGACCCAATGAGTGCCGAAGTGGTTCCCATGCTCGGTCTGCTGGGCAGTGTCGAACTGCCCGGGGTGGCCGAGTCGGTCGGTACGGCCCGGCGATATGTCAGGGGCGTGCTGAAGAACTCAGGTCAGCGGGATATGTACGACGCGGAGCTCCTGGTCAGCGAACTGGTCTCGAACGCGGTAAGACATTCGAAGTCGGGGTGCGCCGGTGGGCTGGTGACGGTTGTGGTGGCGAACTGCGGCGAGACCATTCAGATAGCGGTGGCCGACAGCGGGTCCGCCACCTGTGCCCCTAAGGTGCCGACCGAATCGGACGAGGACGCCGAGGGGGGCCGCGGTCTCTGGCTGATCCGCGAACTGGCCCTGTCGTGGGGCTGGCACGGGGGTACGGCGGGCCGGATCGTCTGGTTCCGGCTGGCGCGGTGATGATCGGCCGACCCCGGAGAGATGGCCATCTTGACCGTCCGGTACGGCAGGCAGTGGCTCATCTCCGAGGCGGCCGGAGGCGGCTACTGCGCGGTCCGCCGCGGTCTGTCCGAGGAGAATGGCCTGCCCAACGCGATGCGCGCGACCACCCTCGGCGAAATGGCCCGCCGCCTGGCAGTCGAAAGGAAGCGCGAGAATCGACCGGCGGGGCACTGACTCACGGGCTCGTACTTTTCTCTTCGGCCGAGGACGGAATGCCCTTGTACTGGGACTGCAAGGGTCCCATGTTCTGCTCGTACTGCTATAGCGGCAGCTCCGTCGTCACGAAAACTTTTCACTCATGGGCCGCCTCACTCCGCCCGGAAGGCGACGCTCTGCTGCGGCAACCCGGGCTCAGCCTGGACTGGATTTCCAAGGCGGTGAGTGCGGGAAAAATCTATGGCTACATAGAAACTGCGGAGCAGAGATCGGAGCGATTGCGATGTTAAAGAGGGATCTGCTTTCTCCCGTCCTTGACGCATCGGACTTCGCGGTCCAACGGTCTCCTCTGCGCCTGGATACCCAGAGAGCAGGGAGCCCTCCACTGTCATCCCGTATGGCGCGCTGCCGATGAACGGTCCTGAGCCCTCCACCACTCCTGTGCGACGCCATTCCTTCAACGGTGAGCGACCAGGCGCGGCCCAAGCCCCTACGCCACACGCGCGGACGTGCCCTTTCAAGATCTAAAATCAGTGGCCGGTGGGGGAGCGGGAAGGCTAGGTTCCGGTGGTGACGGCTGCCCCCGAATCGGCAGAGGTTTCTCCCCGCGGCACATGGTTCATCAGGACCGGTGTCGTCTCGGTCCCGCTGTGGCGGCCGGACGTGAATCCCCTCGGTGAGCCCCCGGTAGGCGGCGTCGGTCGTAAGAGGCGGTAGCCGGTTGCCCGCCGTGGCGGGCAATCTACGGATCTGCGGGTGGCCCGGCCGCCTTGAAGTCATCGGAGATGGAGATATCTTGTCGATTCACATTGATCCGCTGGCCGATACCAGTCCGGGTGCGTCCAGCCGTCGCCTGGTGTGGCTGGCCTCTGACGGCGATGGAGTCCCGGTGGGATCGGCGTTTCTGCGCCTGTTCACCCGTGAGGGCCAGGACCACCTGGCCGAACTGGAGCTGAACGTGCATCCCGCGGAGCGGCGCAAGGGCGTCGGCTCCGAGTTGCTGGCGCGGACGGTGGCGGGCGCCGAGCGGGAAGGGCGGCGCTGTGTGCTCGCCCAGGTTCGGGCCGGTACGCCGGGTGACCGGTTCCTGGCGGCCAGGGGGTTCAGGAAGGTGCTCGCCCTGACGTACACCAGGCTGGTGCCGGCCCAGGCAGGCGTGGACACGGTCGCCGACCGGCCGCACGCCGGGTATCGGCTGTGTTCTTGGGACGGGACGGTGCCGGACGACCTGGCCGACACCTTCGCCGCCTCCCGCCGGGCCATGGACGACATGCCGATGGACGACGCCGACTACGGTGTCGTGGTCTGGGACGTCGAGCGGGTCAGGGCGGCCGCCCAGGCCATCGAGGACCGCGGCGAGTCGCTTCACACGGTCGTCGCCATCGACGAGTCCGACGGCTCGATCGCCGGGTTCACCGAGTTGGTCGTCCCCGGCGACGGCAAGGGGGACGGCCAGCACTACGGTACGGGAGTCCTGCCAGAACACCGCGGACGCGGCCTGGCCAGGTGGATGAAGGCCGAGATGATCCGGCAGGTCCGTGAACGCTATCCGGACCTGGGCGGGCTACTGGCGGACACGGCCGACAGCAACACCCACATGCGGGCCGTCAACGACTCGCTCGGCTACCGGCCCACCCACAAAACCTTCCAGTACCAGCTGGACCTGTGAGGTTCCCGGTGGTGGCCGGGCGTCCCGCCGCCACCACCGGGAACGGCTCAGCCGACGACGCGGAACCGGATGCTCGTCGCGTGCGGCACCTCGGTCAGCTCGACGCGTTCGAGCTTGACGTTGGTCCCGCCCGGGTGGTCGAACAGCCGGACGCCGTCGCCCAGCATGACGGGCACGACGAACACGAGGATCTCGTCGAGCACACCCGCCTCAAGGCACTGCCGGGCGGTGTTGGCGCCGAGGATGTTGACGTACCTGTGTGGTTGACCCGTTCTGAGACGGCGGATCGCGCGAGAACTCATCGGTGTTCGGGAAACAGCGTCGTGGGCAGGGCGAACGCCGGGAACAGGCCGGGGTCGTGGAAGGCGGTGGCCTCCACGATCCGGTCGTCCTCGATCCGCATCACGGAGATCCCGAAGGCGCTGTAGGCGGGCTCGCCGGGGCGCCGTACGTAGGCCGCCAGGGCCGGCTGCCGGTTGGCCCGGGTGGGCACCATCCGGAACCGGCCCACGTAGTCGGGTGAGCCGGTGTCCCAGCTCGCCGCCAGCGCCGTCATGACCGCGTCGCGCCCCCGGAACCACATGGGCCACGGCGGCATCGCCGTCCGTACGTCCTCGGCCAGCAGGTCGGCGACCGCGGCGAGGTCGGCGCGTTCCATCGCGTCCATGTAGCGCCGCAGCACCGCCCGTTCCCGCTCGGTGGGCTCGGCCGACGGCGCCCAGTCCAGGCGGTGTTCCGGCAGGTGCTCCTTCAGCGTCGTCCTGGCTCGCTGCAACGCGCTGTTCACCGAGGCCACGCTGCCCTCCAGCAGCGTCGCGGTCTGCTTGGCGGGCCAGCCGAGCACGTCGCGCAGGATCAGCACCGCCCGTTGCCGGGGCGGCAGGTGCTGGATCGCGGCCAGGAACGCCAGCTCGACCGTCTCCCTGGTGACAGCCACGAAATCCGGCTCGGTATCGCTCGGCGCGACCGGCTCCCACAACCGGTCAGGGAACGGCTGCATCCACGCGATGTCGGTACGGGGCGGCAGCGAGACGCTCGGATCCGACGGCCCGGACAGGTACTGGGGGAGCACCCGGTGCGCCCGGCCGTCGAGGACGTCGAGGCACGCGTTCGTCGCGATCCGGTACAGCCATGCCCGGAACGTCGAGCGCCCCTCGAAACCGCCGAGGCTCTTCCACGCGCGCAGGAACGTCTCCTGCACCAGGTCCTCCGCCTCGTCGAACGAGCCCAGCATCCGGTAGCAGTGCACCCGCAGCTCACCCCGGTGACGCTCGACGAGCGCCGCGAACGCGGGCTCGTCGCCCGCCCGCGCGGCGTCCACCACCGCGTCGCCGTCACCCGTGCCCATCAGCAGCCCCTCGCCCCTACCCCGGCCGCCGGCCGAAGTCTGGCAGAAACCCTACGACAGACTCGCCCTGCACCTGGAACTCGGCGGTGAGGGTCGACTGATCCTGTCGGGCCTGCCGAACGTCTCGCCCCGCTGACCCGTGCCGAGCTCCTGTTCGCCTTCGGAACAGCGATTCCGCAGGTGGATGACGAAGGATTTCGCGTTCCGAGTCCTCCGCCGCGCGTCTTCACGTCGTCCTGCGAAACCGGGGCCGTGCTTGAGGTCGCCCTGGTTTCGGTACCTCTCGGACGGTCTGGCGATAGGGTGCACACGTGCGTTGATCTTCCGGGCGGCGGCCAGGCGCCGCCGCGGACGGCGTGGGCGACCCCGGCAGACGGGGCCGCCCCGGCAGGCATACCCGCCACCATCCCACCGGAGATCACGCGATGCCCGCTCAGCGGCCCCTCACCTACCACGCGTTCGTCGAACTCGCCGCCGCCGACCCCGCCGTCGTCGGCCTCGTCCTCAAGGGCTCCCACGCCCACGACGACATGACCACCGACCACTCCGACCACGACCTGTACGTGGTTCTCGCCGACAGCGCGACTACGGACCTCACCCGGTTCACCGGCCACCGCACTCCCGAGCTCGACCTCGTCATCATTTCCCTCGCCGAGTTCCGCGCGGCCGGAATGCCAGGCTTCGAGCGCTACGCCCTCGCCCGCGCCCGGGTCGTGCTCGACCGGCTCGACGGAGGCATCGCCCGGATCCTGGCCGCCAAGGCACGGCTCGATGCCGATGAGGCGTTCCGGGGCTCCGGTGAATGGCTCGACGCCTATGCCAACTCCCTCTACCGCTCCGTCAAGAACGACCGTGACGGACACGCGCTCGCCGCCCGTCTCGACGCCGCCGACAGCATCCGATTCTTGCTGGAGCTGCTCTTCGCGCTCGACCGTCGCCCATGTCCCTACAACAGGTACCTGGAATGGGAGCTCGCCCGATACCCGCTGCCCGGCTGGGACACCGAAATGCTGCTGGACGCCGCGGACCACATCTTGGGAACGGGCGACGTGCCCCTGCAGCGGCGCCTCTTCGCCCAGGTCGAGTCGGCGGCCCGCCGCGCCGGGCACGGCGCGGTGCTGGACGCATGGGGTGAGGACCTCGACCTGATGCGACCGCGATAGGGCATGCCGCGAACGGCCCCCGCGGTGCCGCTCGCGCCTCTGGATGCGGCTTGCCTGTCCCAGAGGATCGAAAGCGGGCTGCCAGGCCGGCGTACGAGTCGTGGTGCGAGGTGGTTCCCGTCTCCCGGTGGCCGGACAGGCCGCGGCCCGGCCACCGGGTGGTGGTGGCCGGGCCGGGACCGTGACGCGAAAAGGTCAGAACCAGCCGCGCTTCTGGGCCATGGCCTGGAGGCCGGCGCGCAGCGACTGCTCCACCTGGCCCGGGTGGTCGTTGTAGTGGACGGTGAAGCGGCTGTAGGTGTCGTGGCTGGAGGACAGGAAGCCGCCGCGCTTGTCGGCCTCCAGGATGACGTCCATCGCCTGGGGGCCGGCGATGAAGGTCAGCTCAAGCTCGTTGAAGTGGCGGTGGTACTCACCGCCCGCGTAGTACTCGATCTCCTGGAAGAACGGCATCCGCGAGCCGTGCAGGGTGCCCCGCTCCAGGTCGGCCTTCTTGAAGCGGAAGCCCATCCGGTCCAGCGCGCTGAGCAGGTGGTCCTGGGCGGGCAGCGGGTTGACGAACAGCGGGTCGAGGTCGCCCTTGTCGAGCGCGCCGGCCAGGGCCAGCTCGGTGGAGACGCCGAGCTGCATGCCGCGCAGCGGGTGGCCGCCGATGGCGCTGATCGGGGTCTCCCAGGGGACCTGGATCTGGAAGGGGGCCGACTGCGGGGCGCCCGCGGCCAGGTGGAACGGTCCGGTGATCTGCTGGCGCAGGAAGCTGTAGGTCGACTTGTACTCGTTGTCACCGCTCTCGACCTCGACCACGGCGGTGAAGTCGATGAAGATGCCCTCGACCTTGTAGTCGGAGCCGCCGCCGCGGAAGTTGACCTGCCCGCGCAGGACCTCGCCGGGCCGCACGTGCGAGTTCTGCAGGACCGTGTCGACCTCGACACCCGCCCCGAACGCGGCCATCAGCTTGCGGAACACCATCTTGACTCCAGGTTTTCTCAGGGGATTTGGTTCGGAGGGGCGACCTGGCCGTTGCCGCCGCCCAACTGGGGCAGGAGCTGGGCCAGAAGCAGGGTGGACAGCGCGGAGGTGTCGCCGGAGGCGCCGGTGGTGCGGACGACGACGGGACGAGGTGCGCTCTCCGCGAGTTTGGCGCCCACGTCGAGCCTGCGGCGGGCCAGCTCGTACTGGAGCACGGCGCGGTTGTCGCGGTAGGAGTCGGCCAGCCTGCGCAGCCCCTTCGCCTCGTTCTCGGCGGAGGTGAGCTCGGCCCGGCCCTTGGCCTCGATCTCCCAGCGCACCCGCTGTGCCTCGGTCTCGTGCTCCTCCAGCATGCGGGCGACGTCCTTACGCGCTGTGTTGGCGGCGGCTCGTACCTCGACGATACGCGCGTCCCGCGTCTTCTTGGAGCGTTCGATCTCCATCAGCAGGGTGTCGATCCTGCGCTTGCGGGTGAGCTCCCACTCGCGCTCGAAGGCCGACAGCTCCTTGGCGACCTTCTCCCGGGTGGCCAGGTGCTGCTGGTACTGGTCGGGCAGCTGCACGTCGGGGATGTTGGCGCCGGTGATCCGCACGCCGTATCGGCCGAGCTGGCGGGTGAGGAGTTCCTGCATGTCGCCGACGTCGGAGCCGCGCAGGTCGTAGGCGCGCTCGGTCCGCACCAGGCGGCTGCGCTGGCGGATGGCGTCCTGTACGGCGCTGCTGAGCACCAGGTCGAAGTTGCCGGCGCCGATCGTACGGACGAAGGCCACCGGGTCGACGATGCGGAACTTCAGGAAGAACTCGATCGACTTGAGCGGGACGTTCTCCGCGGTCGGGCAGGCCACGATCGGCGCGGAGTAGGGGATCTCGGTGGAGGTGTCCACCACCGCGTCCACCCGGTCCCACGGCAGCCACAGGTAGTGACGGCCGGGAGGCAGCGTGCCGACGATGGCGCCCCACCGGCTGCGCACGCCGGTGGTGCCCTCCTCGATCTCGATGATCGCCCGGCGCCAGAGCCAGATCAGCGCCACCACCAGGAAGAACACCGCGCCGACCGCGGCCAGCAGGGAGAACACCCCGTCGGCGAGCGCGGCCGTACCCGCCAGGTAGAGGGCGAAGAACAGCAGTGTCACCCAGGCGAAGCCGCGCCGGTCCTTGGGGATCACCACCGGGACCAGCTGGCCCGACTCGCCGCCGCGCAGCAGCTGGCGGATCTCCGACCAGGAGGCCAGGGATTCCTTGATCTTGGAGAATTCTCCGTTGCTCACTGGGTCCTCACCGCTCCTCGTTCGCCTCGTGGTCCGTTCCGGTGCACGTCAGTCCTCATCTCGTACGGGAGCGGCGACGTCGGCGGGCGGGTTGAGCAGGGCGGCGATCTCCGCCCCGCGCTCCTCGACGCGGCCGCCGATCTCGGCCATCCGCGCCCTGATCGCGGCCATGTCCGCCTCGGAGAACAGCTGCGCCTCGCGGCTGCCGACCAGCTGCCTGGCCAGCGCGAGCAGGTCGAGATCGACGTCCTCGCCGACCTGCACCAGGCGCGGCAGGTGCGAGGCGACGGACTCCAGCTTGTCGAGCAGGTCCTGCTGGAACCGGTAGTCGAGGATCTCCGGCGCCTCGGCGGCGCTCAGCGCGCGGATGTCCAGCGCCTGGGCCTCCAGTAGCGCCGCGTTGGCCTTGGCGGTGGACTCCGCCTCCACCAGCCGCTGGCCCGCCTGGGCCTTCGCCTGGTGCGAGGCGCGCTCCAGCGCGGTGTCCATCCGGGCCTGGTACCCGGCGATCTCGGCGTGGATGGCCGACAGCTGCTCCTGCAGGCCGGCCAGCTCCTTGATCAGGTCGCCCTCGTTCTGCTCCTTGCGGAGCTGGAGCTCGTACTCGTAGGTGTACGCCTCCTTGGCGACCCTGATCATCTCGGGGGCGGCCAGGTCCATCCGGTACTCCTGGCTGGACGGCTCGGCGTGCGTGATGTTGACGTCGGTGAGCCGCACGGCGGGCAGGAACTGCTGGTTGAGGTTGTCCAGCATGCCCATCGTGCTCTCGCCGACCAGGTCGTAGATCTCCTCGGCGCGCTGGGAGTAGATCAGCGAGCGGGTGACCTCGCTGATGGCGTTCTGCAGCTTGGCCTGGAAGCCGCTGACCGAGCCGAGCACGAAGATGAACTCGGCCGGGTCCTCGATCCGGAACTGCAGGAACAAATCGACGCTGGCCTTGACGCCCTGCTGGGTGGGAGCCTCGCGGATGGGCGCGTTGAAGGGGTACTCGCGGGTGGTGTTGACGATGTAGCTGACCCGCTTCCACGGGTTGAACAGCGTCACCCGGCCCGGCTCGGCGATCTGCACGAGCTTGCCGAACTTGGTGATCAGGGCCTTGCAGCCCTCGGGCACCATGACCACGCTCCTGCGCCACCACAGGAACACCGCGGCCAGCACCAGCACGGCCCAGTAGTGCGGGCCGAACAGCACCCGCGCCCCGTCCGGGAGGCCGGTGGCGACCAGCCCGACCAGGCCGAGGCCGGCCAGCACCACCAGCGGGATGATCACCTTGGCGGCGCCGCTCTTGGGGATGACCACGGGGGAGATGACGTGGACGGGCTCGCCGTGCTGGCCGTTGCCGCTGAAGCTCCGGTTGACGATCTCGCCCGCCTCGTTGAGCGGCGCGCTGCGGGCCTCGATGACCGTGCCCAGGGAGGCGCCCTGGTCACGGGCGGCGGCGAAGTCGGAGGGGTTGAGCGCGAAGCCCTCGCTCCCGGAGCCCCCGGGACTCCCGGTGGCCCCGGCGGCCTGCCCGGTCACCTGCCCGGCGAACTGTCCGACGGCCTGCCCGACCACCTGGCGCATGTCGCCGCCCTGCCCTATCGTCTGGGCCGCGGCCCTCGCGTACTGCATGGCTTCTCTTGGCCGGGACATCACACCTCCGAGGTAGTCATATGTCGAAAGCTCGATATATCACGCTTTGTAAGCGCAGGCACGCCGGCCAGTAAAGAGGACCCCGCTTGCGGTTCACTTGCTTTGCGGTTAAGCCGGTCGCCCCGGCGGGAGACCGTACGGAGAAGGATTGTCGGTCACGCCGCCTACAGTGGAACAGGTGAGGCCGGTAACAGATTTGCAGCGCAAGGTGGCCCCCTTCGAGGTCGTCACCGACATGACCCCTTCGGGCGACCAGCCCACCGCGATCGCCGAGCTCGAACGGCGCGTCAAGGCGGGTGACAAGGACAACGTCCTGCTGGGCGCCACGGGTACGGGCAAGACCGCCACGGTCGCCTGGCTGATCGAGCGCCTCCAGCGGCCCACCCTGGTCATCCAGCCCAACAAGACGCTCGCCGCGCAGTTCGCCAACGAGCTGCGCGAGATGATGCCCAACAACGCGGTCGAGTACTTCGTCTCCTACTACGACTACTACCAGCCCGAGGCATACGTCCCGCAGAGCGACACCTACATCGAGAAGGACTCCTCGATCAACGAGGAGGTCGAGCGGCTGCGCCACTCGGCGACCAACTCGCTGCTGACCCGCCGCGACACGATCGTGGTCGCCTCGGTCTCGTGCATCTACGGCCTGGGCACCCCGCAGGAGTACGTCGACCGCATGGTCAGGCTCAAGGTCGGCCAGGAGATCGAGCGCGACAGCCTGCTCCGCCGCCTCGTCGACATGCAGTACACCCGCAACGACATGGCCTTCACCCGGGGCACCTTCCGGGTGCGCGGCGACACCGTCGAGATCATTCCCAAGTACGAGGAGCTCGCCGTCCGCATCGAGATGTTCGGTGACGAGATCGAGAAGCTCTCGACCATGCATCCGCTGACCGGCGAGGTGATCACCGAGGACACCGAGCTCTACATCTTCCCGGCCTCCCACTACGTCGCGGGCGCCGAGCGGATGGAGAGCGCGGTCCGGGGCATCGAGGCCGAGCTGGCCGGGACGCTGGAGACCATGGAGCGCCAGGGCAAGCTCCTTGAGGCCCAGCGGCTGCGCATGCGCACCACCTACGACCTGGAGATGATGCGCCAGATCGGCACCTGCTCCGGCATCGAGAACTACTCGCGCCACATGGACGGCCGCGAGCCGGGCAGCGCGCCCAACACCCTGCTCGACTACTTCCCCGAGGACTTCCTGCTGGTCCTGGACGAGTCCCACCAGACCGTCCCGCAGATCGGCGCGATGTACGAGGGGGACGCCTCCCGCAAGCGCACGCTCGTCGACCACGGCTTCCGCCTGCCGTCCGCGATGGACAACCGCCCGCTGAGGTGGGAGGAGTTCCTGGAGCGGATCGGCCAGACGGTCTACCTGTCGGCCACCCCGGGCCCCTATGAGCTGGGCCGCTCCAAGGGCGACGTGGTCGAGCAGGTCATCCGGCCGACCGGCCTGATCGACCCCGAGGTGATCGTCAAGCCGACCAAGTCGCAGATCGACGACCTGATCCACGAGATCCGCACCCGCACCGAGAAGGACGAGCGGGTCCTGGTCACCACGCTGACCAAGAAGATGTCCGAGGACCTCACCGACTACCTGCTGGAGCTCGGCATCCGGGTCCGCTACCTGCACAGCGAGGTCGACACCCTGCGCCGCATCGAGCTCCTGCGCGAGCTGCGGATGGGCGAGTTCGACGTGCTGGTCGGCATCAACCTGCTCCGTGAGGGCCTCGACCTGCCCGAGGTGTCGCTGGTGGCCATCCTCGACGCCGACAAGGAGGGCTTTCTCCGTTCGGAGACCTCCCTGATCCAGACCATCGGCCGCGCGGCCAGAAACGTCTCCGGCCAGGTGCACATGTACGCCGACCGGATCACCCCCTCCATGGAGCGGGCGATCGACGAGACCAACCGCCGCCGGGCCAAGCAGACCGCCTACAACGAGGCCAACGGCATCGACCCGCAGCCGCTCCGCAAGAAGATCGCCGACATCCTCGACTCGCTCAACCGGGAGGACGCCGACACCGCCCAGCTCCTCGGCGGCAGCGGTCGCCAGCAGTCGCGCGGCAAGGCACCCGTCCCCGGTTTCGCGGTCAAGCAGGCGGGCCAGCACGCCAGGGCGATCGCCGGAGAGATGCCCAGGGCCCAGCTGGAGGCGCTGATGGAGTCGCTCACCGAGCAGATGCACCAGGCCGCCGCCGACCTGCAGTTCGAGGTCGCCGCCCGGCTCCGCGACGAGATCAAGGAGCTCAAGCGGGAGGTCCGCGACATGCGCGAGGCCGGCGTGTCCTGACACAGGCGTGAACGTGTCCCTCGTCTTCGGAAGCCACCGGTGGCTCACCGCGAGGACGACCCGGGCCAGGAGAACGAGGGGAGACGGGCGGCCGAGGCGGTGTGAAGCCGGTGTGAAAACGGCTCGCCCATCGGCGATGCGGCCGGATACGGTCGCGGGATGCGACGATGTGTCGGCTGCGGCTGCTGGGAGTACGGCGGGGCGCCCGGCTGTGACCGGTGCGCGGCGCTGGTCGACCGGATCGTCGAGGACGGCTGGCGGGTGTTCCTCCGGGACCGGTTCGGTGTGGCCGAGCTGCCCGCCGAGGAGGAGCCGGCGATCGCCGAGATGGTCGCCGACGAGCCCGACCGGCACGACTGGCGGGTCGTCGACGGCGCCCTCGACCGGCTGACCTGCTCCGGCTGCGGGGCCCCGCTGGGCAGGGGGCCACGGGGCTGCCCGCCGTGCGACCTCGCCGACGGCTTCCGCTACTCGGCGATCGAGACCGACCGTCCGAACGTCCCACCCGGCAACGAGCACGCGATCAGGGTCGGCGTCTCGGTGATCCGCGCGGGCCACCGGCAGTCACCACGCGCCCTGCTCGGCTGGCGCCTCGGCCTGCCCGCGCTGCTCGACGGCTTCCTCCCCACCACCGAGGCCCAGGCCCTGCGCGCCCGCATCAACACCGGCGCCACCTACGACGACCTCGCCGGTCTCTACGCCGACTTCACGAAGCCGGTCAGTGGTGGAGGTCGTCCGGGAGGGAGCGGTTGATCGTGGTGCGTTTGTAGAGCTCGTCGATCTGGTCCAGCGGGTCGGGGGCCCGGCGGCGGGCCTCGATCTCCAGGTCGGTGCGGTCCTGGATCTGGTCGATGCCCCCGGCCGAGTGCGCCATCTGGTCGTTGCGCAGGTCGGCCCTGATCCGGGCGCAGGACGTGGTCAGCTTGGCGTGGTGCTCGCGCAGGCGGCCCAGCGCCGTGTGATCGATGTAGGGCGAGACCCGCCGCTCCTGGGCGTAGTGGGCGAGCTGGGCGTCGAGCTGCTCGGCGTGCGCCGCTATCTCCCCCACCAGCTGAGGCAGATCGCCCAGTCCCCAGCCGTCGCGCAGCGCGTGGTCCACCGCCTGACGGGTCAGGGAGATCTCGCGCCGCAGGTCAAGACGCATCCGCTCGGTCTCCGCGGCGTCACCGGTGCCCATCGCGGCCATGTGGGAGGCGACCCGGGTAGAGACGCTCTTGGCCTTCTTCGTGGCCTTCTTGCCGACCTTGACCAGCAGATAGATCCCGACTGCTCCCAGGAGAAGGAAGAACAGCAGGATCACCAGCAGGATCATGAGGAATTCGCCGATCGGAACCACCTCCCCACGGGGGTTGTACGAGATGTTTAGAGCATAGTCCGCGAACGCGGCCTCATTGCAGGCTCGGGTCGGCCACCCGGCTCCGCCTCCGTCGCCGTATTCTGCGGGTCGCCCACCAGGCGAGCAGTGCCAGCCCCGCCACCACCAGGATGACCAGGACGGGCAGGAAGATCGCCACCAGGCTGATGCCCAGTGCCCCGGCGTCCTCGACGGTGCTGACCACGGGCGCGCCCACCCCGGCCGTGGTGGCGTTCACCACGGGCCTGGCGGTCGTCTTCATGATGTGCACGGCCAGCGCGATCCCGATGCCCAGCACCCAGCTGAGCCAGGGGTTGTGGCTCATCCAGGTCGAGCCGTCCAGCCGGGCCGCGGCCTCGGTGGCGCTGAAGACGACGCCGCCGGAGGCCGGGCGGACGACGGTCTGGATCATGTCGTTGACGCTGTCGACCACCGGGACCTTGTCGAACACGAACTCCGCCAGGAGCAGCACGCCGATGATCCCGAGCACCCAGCCGTTGGAGAGCCAGGCGAACTCCTGCGGCAGCCGTATCTGGTCTGTGAAGTTGGCGAGCAGGCCGACCACCAGCAGCGGGATGTAGGCGTTGAGCCCGGCCGCGGTGGAGAGCCCAAGGCCCGTCAGTGCCGCGAGCATCGCACCTCCGTTGTCCTCTCTTCTGCTTCCTCCAACGTTTCACGGTGGCTGATCGATCCCGCTCGGTTCCCTCTCCCGGTATCGCTCCGGTCTCGGTGGCCGCTCCGGTGAGCCGGGGAGGGTCCCGGGTGACCAGGGGATACCGAAAGGGTCCATCGGGCGTCACCGAGGCCGAGGAATCCGTCGAAACCGGGACGCGCTGAAACAGCTGAAACAGAGGAGCCCGAGAAGAGGGAGAGCAGGGGAGACTGGGGGAGCCGGTCAGGTGCCGGTGAGGCGGTCGAGGCGCTCGACGGCGGCGGCGAACTCCTCGATCATGTCGTGGACCACCCGGCGGGCCGGTCTGATCTGGTTCATCTGCCCGACGACCTGCCCGACGAAGTAGGTGGCGAGCTCCGCGGCGCCGGGGGAGCCGCTCTCGGCGGCCCTGCCGATCCTGGCCATCGCGCCCTCGGCGAGGAGCATCTGCAGCGGCATCGGCAGCGCGCCTGGACTCTCCGGGGCCCCGTCCCACTCGTCGGTCCAGGCGGATCTCAGCTGCCGGGCGGGCTTGCCGGTCCGCGACCGGGACCGCACGGTGTCGGAGGAGGTGGCGGCCAGCATCTTCTGCTTGACCAGGGGCAGGGTCTCGGCCTCCTCGGTGGTCAGCCAGACCGAACCGCACCACACCCCCTCGGCGCCCAGCGCGAGCGCGGCGGCCATCTGGCGGCCTCCCGCGATGCCGCCGGCCGCCAGCACCGGGACGTCCACCGCGTCCACGACCTGGGGGACGAGCACCATCGTGGAGATCTCGCCGGTGTGGCCGCCCGCCTCGGAGCCCTGGGCCACGATCACGTCGGCTCCGGCGGCGACCTGGCGGCGGGCGTGCTCGACGGTACCGACCAGCGCCGCGACCGGCACCCCGGCCTGCCTGGCCTTGGCCGTCATCTCCGGCGGGGGCGGGCCGAGCGCGCTGGCGATGAGGCCGATCGGGTGCTTGAGCGCCACGTCGATCAGCCCGGTGGCGCCCTCACTGGTCACCCGGCGCCCCATCTCGTCGGCGCGGCCGGCCATCGCGCCGCTGAGCGTCTCAGCCCCGCCCACCCCGTACTTGCCGAGCAGGTGTGCCACGAAGTCCCGGTGCCGCTGGGGGATGTGGTCGGTGAGGCGGATGCTCCGGTCGCCGGCCGAGGCGTCGATCCTGCCGGGCACGAGCACGTCCACCCCGTACGGGCGGCCGCCGACGCGCTCGTCGATCCAGCTCAGCTCGGTGTCGAGTTGCTCGGGGGAGTAGGCGACGGCGCCGAGCACGCCGAACCCGCCCGCGTTGGTCACCGCGGCGACCACGTCGCGGCAGTGGCTGAAGGCGAAGAGCGGGAACTCGACGCCGAATCTCTCACAGATCGCGGTCCGCATGATGTGACCGTAAGTCGCAGAACCTTGTTCGGTCCAGTGTCGTGACCGGGCGTGGAACCGGGTGGTCGCGATCCCCGTGGCGGAGGGGAGCGTCAGGCGGTGTGGACGGGGTCGGCGGGGGGAGGCGGCACGGCCGGTCCGGCCAGGGTGCCGGGCGACTCTGCGGTCTCGCCCCCCGGGCCGCCAGAGGTCCCCGGGCCGCCGGAGGTCTCCGGGCCGGGGGCCTCCGCGCCGCCGAGGTGAGGTGGCAGCCAGCCTTCGCCGGGGACGTAGTGGCGTACCACCTTGGCGGGGATGCCCGCGATCACGCTGTGGTCGGGGAACTCTCCGCGCACCACGGCCCCGCCCGCCACCACGCACTGCCTGCCGATCCGGGTGCCCGGCAGGATGATCGCGCCGGTGCCCAGCCACGATCCCGACCCGATGGAGACGGGGTTGTTGCGCGGCCACTGACGGCCGATCGGCATCTCGGGGTCGTCGTAGACGTGGTTCTGGTCGGTGATGTAGACGTACGGGCCGGTGAAGACGTGGTCGCCGATGTCTATCGACTGGTGGCCCACGATGTGGCTGCCCCGGCCGATGGAGCAGCTTCCGCCGATCCGTACGATCGAGTTCGGGCCCAGGTCCACCCCGGGGCCCATGCCCGCGGAGATGGAGACCCGCTCGCCGATCAGGGCGTGGTCGCCGATCTCGATCCAGGCCTCGCCGAAGATGGCCCCGACCGGGAACGACAGGCAGGCGCCCTCGCCGAGGCGCCGGAACCGGTATCCGGCAGGGCTGGCGGGGCTGACGGCGCCGGCCGCGCGGACCGCCGCCCAGAGTCGGTGGATCAGGCTGCCCACAGCACGCCGTACCACCCCACGAAGTGACATAACGGATCAAGTTACTGCTTGGTTAGGTTTGGTAGGAATGCGGGTGGGGGTTGTTCGGGCACTTCGCCGGTGCCGTTTGATATTCTGAGAGCCCGTGGACCTGTAGGCCATTCACAAGGGTGTGCCGACTGATCTTCAACGACCACGGGAGCCTTCTTGCGCAGCGCCGCACACACCAAGCATCTGTTCGTCACAGGCGGCGTCGCCTCCAGTCTGGGTAAGGGACTGACGGCGTCAAGCCTCGGGCGTCTTCTCAAGCTGCGCGGCCTGCGGGTCACCATGCAGAAGCTCGACCCCTATCTCAATGTCGACCCCGGCACCATGAATCCGTTCCAGCACGGTGAGGTCTTCGTCACAGACGACGGCGCCGAGACCGACCTCGACGTCGGCCACTACGAGCGGTTCCTCGACACCGAACTGCACGGCTCGGCCAACGTGACCACCGGTCAGGTCTACTCCAACGTCATCGCCAAGGAGCGACGCGGCGAGTATCTCGGCGACACCGTGCAGGTCATCCCGCACATCACCAACGAGATCAAGGACCGTATCCGGTCGATGGCCGGTCCCGACGTGGACGTGGTCATCACCGAGGTCGGCGGCACCGTGGGCGACATCGAGTCGCTGCCCTTCCTGGAGGCCGTCCGCCAGGTCCGCCACGAGGTCGGCCGCGACAACGTGTTCTTCCTGCACGTCTCGCTGCTGCCGTACATCGGGCCGAGCGGAGAGCTGAAGACCAAGCCGACCCAGCACTCGGTCGCCGCGCTGCGCAGCATCGGCATCCAGCCCGACGCGATCGTCCTGCGCTCCGACCGCCCGGTCACGAACGCGATCAAGCGCAAGATCAGCCTCATGTGCGACGTCGACGAGGACGCGGTCGTCTCCGCCGCCGACGCCGCCAGCATCTACGACATCCCCAAGGTGCTGCACGCGGAAGGCCTGGACGCCTACGTGGTGCGCCGCCTCGGCCTGCCCTTCAGGGACGTCGACTGGAAGGAGTGGGAGCAGCTCCTGCGCCGGGTGCACCGCCCGGCCAACGAGGTCACGATCGCGCTCGTCGGCAAGTACATCGACCTGCCCGACGCCTACCTGTCGGTCACCGAGGCGCTGCGCGCGGGCGGTTTCGCCAACGACGCCCGCGTCAACATCCGCTGGGTGAAGAGCGACGACTGCGAGACCCCCGAGGGCGCGGCCCGCGAGCTCGACGGCGTCGACGGCGTCCTGGTCCCGGGCGGCTTCGGGGTGCGCGGCATCGAGGGCAAGGTCGGCGCGATCCGGCACGTCAGGGAGAACAAGATCCCGCTGCTCGGCATCTGCCTGGGCATGCAGTGCATGGTCATCGAGGCGGCCCGCAACCTCGCGGACATCGAGGACGCCGGCAGCACCGAGTTCGACGCGGAGACCACCCACCCGGTCGTCTCCACCATGGCCGACCAGCAGGACGTCGTCTCCGGCGAGCGCGACATGGGCGGCACCATGCGGCTGGGCCTCTACCCGGCCAGGCTCGGTGAGGGCACCCTCGCCCGCCAGCTGTACGGCATGGCGAAGGTCGACGAGCGCCACCGCCACCGCTACGAGGTCAACAACTCCTACCGCGAGCAGCTGGAGAAGGTCGGCATGGTCTTCTCGGGCCTCTCACCGGACGGCCGCCTGGTGGAGTACGCCGAGCTGCCCACCGATCTCCACCCCTTCTTCATCGGCACCCAGGCGCACCCGGAGTTCCGCTCCCGGCCGACCCGCGCGCATCCACTGTTCAAGGGCCTGATCGGCGCCGCCCTGACGTACGCGGAAACCCGTGGCACCGTCGCCAAGGCCGGGCGGGGCAAGTGAGCGACACGCGAGGAGGGCGGAGCGAGGACGTCCTGGAGGTCCTGGACGTTCCCGAGGAGTGGAAGGTCACCTCCTCCACCGAGCACTTCCGCGCCCGGGTCATCACCGCCGTCACCGACGCGGTGGTCATGCCGGAGGGCGATGTCGTCAACCGTGACTACGTGGTCCACCCCGGCTCCGTGGCCGTCGTCGCCCTCGACGACCGGGAGCGGGTCCTGATGATCCGCCAGTACCGCCACCCCGTCAGGCGGCTGCTGTGGGAACTGCCCGCGGGGCTGCGCGACGTCCACGGAGAGTCCCTGCAGGCGGGGGCGGCCCGCGAGCTCGCCGAGGAGGCGGGCTACCGGGCGGGCACCTGGCACACCCTCGTCGACGCCTTCATCTCGCCGGGAATGACCGATGAGCGCACCCGGATCTTCCTCGCCAGGGACGTCGTTCCCATTCCCGAGGGGGAGCTGGACTTCGTCCACCGGCACGAGGAGGCCGACATGCCGGTGGTCTGGATTCCCCTGTCCGACGCGGTTCGGCGTGCCATGGCGGGAATGATCCACAATTCCCAAGCCGTGGCCGGTATTCTCGCCGCATACGCCGCTTCGGCGGATGGATTCGCCTCGCTGCGGCCCGCCGACGCACCGGAGGCATGACAGGAGGACACCCTGAGCGAGACGGAGGCCGTCCTCTTGCGCTACCTCGCCCACCTGGCGGGGGAGCGGGGCCTGGCAGCCAACACACTGGCCTCCTACCGCCGTGACCTCCTGCGATACGTGGAGCACCTCAAGCACCGCGGCCGCGTCACTTTCGCCGAGGTCGCCGAGGGCGACGTCGCCGCCTTCGTGGCGGCACTCAGGGAGGGCGACGGGGAGCATCAGGCCCTCGTCGCCGCCTCGGCGGCGCGGGCCGTCTCCGCGGTGCGCGGGCTGCACCGCTTCGCGCTGAGCCAGGGCCTCTGCCGCCATGACCCCGCCCGCGAGGTGCGCCCGCCGCGCCAGCTCAGGCGGCTGCCCAGGGCGATCAGCGTCCGCGACGTGGAGCGACTGATCGCCGCCTCCGGGCCCGACGGCGCCCCTCTCACCCTGCGCAACCGGGCACTGCTCGAACTGCTGTACGGCACCGGCGCGCGTATCTCCGAGGCCGTCGGGCTCACCGTCGACGACGTCGAGTTGGGGGCGGAGGCCCAGCGGGTGCGGCTGCGGGGTAAGGGCGGGCGCACCCGGCTGGTGCCCCTGGGCGACTTCGCGGGGGAGGCGCTGGGCGCCTACCTCACCCGTGCCCGCCCCTGCATCGCCTCCCACGGCCGCGGCACCTCGGGGCTCTTTCTCAACGCCAGGGGCGGCCGGCTCACCCGGCAGGGGGCCTGGGAGGTCCTCCAGGGCGCTGCCGAGCGCGGCGGGCTCGAAGGAGTGTCGCCACATATGTTGCGACATTCGTTCGCAACCCACCTCCTTGACGGCGGTGTGGACGTTAAGGTGGTTCAGGAACTACTCGGCCACGCCTCGGTGACCACCACCCAGGTGTACACGCAGGTCACGGTCGACAGGCTCCGGGAGGTCTATGCCGTGGCGCATCCGCGCACGCGGGATTGACCTTCCTTATGTCCGGGCGTGCCGCCTTGCCGCATACGTGTTGACGCCATAGTGTCCGTCCGGACGGTCCGGTTAGAGGCCGTCAGGGAGGTTCGACTGGTGACTGTGACCACCGACGGTTCTATCCGGGGAGCGGCCCCGGCAAACCCCGAGAATCCCTGGGGCGACACCAAGACCGCCGGGACCCCTCGCAGTGGGGGAGTCCTCGGCCCGACCGGGCGTCCCCGCCCTGTTTTCCCCGACCCGCCCCCTCGCACCGTGCACGGACCGGCGAGGGTCGTCGCCATGGTCAACCAGAAGGGCGGCGTCGGCAAGACGACCACCACGATCAACCTGGGTGCCGCGCTGGCGGAGGCCGGGCTCAAGGTTCTGCTGGTCGACTTCGACCCGCAGGGCGCCCTCTCGGTCGGCCTCGGGATCAACCCCCTCCAGCTCGACCTGACGGTCTACAACCTCCTCATGGAGCGGCAGATCACGGCCAGGGACGTGCTGCTGGAGACCGGCGTCGAGGGCATGGACCTGCTGCCCAGCAACATCGACCTGTCGGCCGCCGAGGTCCAGCTCGTCACGGAGGTCGCCCGCGAGCAGGTGCTCGGCCGGGTCATCAAGCCCCTCCTGCCCGAGTACGACGTCTGCCTGATCGACTGCCAGCCCTCCCTGGGACTGCTCACGATCAACGCGCTGGCCTGCGCGCACGGCGTCATGGTGCCGCTGGAGTGCGAGTTCTTCGCGCTGCGCGGTGTCGCGCTGCTCATGGACACCATCATCAAGGTCCAGGAGCGCATCAACGACGAGCTGGTCATCGAGGGCCTGCTCGCCACCATGTACGACGCGCGCACCCTGCACGGCCGCGAGGTGCTGGCCCGGGTCGTCGAGGCGTTCGACGACAAGGTCTACCACACAGTGATCAACCGGACGGTTCGCTTCCCCGACGCGACCGTGGCCGGTGAGCCCATCACCAGCTTCGACTCCTCCTCGCTCGGCGCCAGCGCGTACCGCGAGCTCGCCAGGGAAGTTCTTGCCAGGTGGGCCGCGCTGGAGCGATGATCCCACCTGCCGGTACGGGACAATGGAGGGATGACCGAGCAGCCGAAGACCGCCGATGACACCTTCAAGGTGCATCTGGAGGTCTTCGAAGGCCCTTTCGACCTCCTGCTCGGTCTGATCTCCAAGCACAAGCTGGACATCACCGAGGTCTCGCTCAGCCAGGTCACCGACGAGTTCATCTCCTATATCCGGGCCAGGGGCCCGGAGTGGGACCTGGACCAGACGAGCCATTTCCTGCTCGTCGCGGCGACCCTGCTCGACCTCAAGGCGGCCAGGCTGTTGCCCGCCGGCGAGGTGGACGACGAGGAGGACCTGGCCCTTCTGGAGGCCCGCGACCTGCTCTTCGCCCGCCTCCTGCAGTACCGGGCCTACAAGGAGGTCGTCAAGGTCTTCTCCGCCAGGATGGCCGAGGAGGCGCTGCGCTTCCCGCGTACCGTGCCGATGGAGGCCGAGTTCGCGGGCCTGCTGCCCGAGCTGATCCTCGGCATCGGCCCCGACCGCCTCGCTGAGATCGCCCGGCGGGCCTTCGCCCCCAAGGTGCCCCCGTCGGTTTCCGTGGCCCACATCTACCAACCACTCGCCAATGTCCGCGATCAGGCGGTTATCCTTGTCGAGCGGCTGCGGCGGTTACGCCGGGCGACCTTCCGGGCACTCACCTCCGACTGCGCCGGCACCTTCGAGATCGTCGCCCGTTTCCTGGCGGTCCTGGAGCTCTACCGGGAGGCGGCCGTCTCCTTCGAGCAGATCGAGCCTCTCGGGGAGTTGCACGTGACCTGGACCGGCAGTGACGACGGTGACGTCGCCGTGGCCGACGACTACGACGAGACCCCGAAGAGAGAACCCGCCGATGACTGACGTGGCATCCGAGCCTGATCTGAGCGCCGGTCCTGACCTGCGCGCCGGGCTGGAGGCCATCCTGCTGGTGGTCGACGAGCCCGTCGCCGAGGTGACCCTCGCCCAGGTGCTGGAGCGGCCCGTCCACGAGGTCGGCAGGGTGCTCCGGGAACTATCGGCGGAATACACCGAAGCCGGGCGGGGTTTCGACCTGAGAGAGGTCGCAGGCGGCTGGCGTTTCTACACGCGGGCCGAGTGCGCCTCACTCGTGGAGCGGTTCGTCCGCGACGGCCAGCAGACGCGTCTGACCCAGGCCGCGCTGGAGACCCTGGCCGTGGTCGCCTACCGGCAGCCGGTGAGCCGGGCCCGGGTGGCGGCCATCCGCGGTGTCAACAGCGACGGCGTCATGCGCACGCTGGTGACGAGGGGGCTGGTCGAGGAGGCCGGCACCGAACCGGAGAGCCAAGCCGTGCTCTACCGGACAAGTTCGTATTTTCTCGAGAGGATAGGCCTGCGGGGGCTCGACGAGCTTCCAGAACTGGCGCCTTTCCTGCCCGACGACATGGAATCCCTAGAGGAGCAGAAGCAGTGAACAACAGCCGTAGTACCCCGTCCGGTGATGGACGCGGTCAAGGCCGTGGCGGAGCCCCGCGCGGTGGCAATCCCCGTGGGGGCTCGCAGTCCGGTGGATTCCGGGGCGGTTCCTCCCGGGGCGGATCCTCGTCAGGCGGCTCCCGTGGTGGTTCGCAGGGTGGTTTCCGTGCGGACGGTCCGCGTCGGGATGATCGTGGTGGTTTCCGCGCCGAGCGTGATGGTTCGCGCAGCTCGTCCGGCAGGTCCTCGGGTGGTTTCCGGTCCGACGGCCCGCGTCGTGACGACCGTGGTGGTTCGCAGGGTGGTTTCCGTGCGGACGGTCCGCGCCGGGATGATCGCGGTGGTTCGCAGGGCGGTTTCCGCGCCGATGGCCCGCGCCGTGACGACCGTGGCGGTTTCCGCGCCGATGGTCCGCGTCGCGATGATCGTGGTGGTTTCCGTGCCGAGCGTGACGGCTCGCGCGGTTCGTACGGGAGCAGGCCTTCGGGGGGTTCGCAGGGCGGTTACCGTGCGGACGGTCCGCGCCGTGACGACCGTGGTGGTTTCCGTGCCGAGCGTGACGGCTCGCGCGGTTCGTACGGGAGCAGGCCTTCGGGGGGTTCGCAGGGCGGTTACCGTGCGGACGGTCCGCG
>NZ_JBSFWD010000009.1:74632-100560 GCF_053592655.1 Streptosporangium sp. NPDC002607 | reverse complement strand
GCGCCGCGATGACCGTGGTGGTTTCCGCGCCGATGGTCCGCGTCGGGATGATCGCGGCGGTTCGTCGTTCGGCGGGTCCCGCGACGGCTCGCGGAGCCGGTACGGCAGGTCCTCCGAGGGCTCCCAGGGCGGCTACCGCTCCGACGCTCCGCGCCGTGAGGACCGTGGCGGTCCGTCGTTCGGCGGGTCCCGCGACGGTTCGAGGAGTGATTTCCGGTCCGATGCCCCGCGCCGTGACGACCGTGGTGGTTCGCAGGGTGGTTTCCGCGCGGACCGGGACGGCTCGCGTGGCAGGCCCGGCGCCGACCGAGGGCGCGGCGGCGCGCCCGCCGGTGGTTCCCGTGCCCGCTTCGGCAGGACCGGCCGCCGGGACGACGTCCAGACGATCGGCGGCGACCGCGCCGGGGCGTACGGCGAGCGTCGTGCCCCCGCCGGCCGCGCTCCGGAGGCGAAGGCCCCGCTGCGGCCCGGCACGATCGCGAACGACCGGTTCAAGACCGCTCGCCAGCCCAAGCGTGACTCCGACTTCTACGACCGTGACTACGTCGACGAGCGCGACACCACCGAGGTCCCTGACGGCGTCCGGCTGCAGAAGGTCCTCGCCCAGGCGGGCGTCGCCAGCCGCCGGGCCTGCGAGGACATGATCGGCGACGGCAGGGTGACCGTCGACGGCCAGGTGGTCCGCCGCTTCGGCGCCCGGGTCGACCCCGCCAAGCAGGTCATCCACGTCGACGGCAAGCGCCTGCCGACGATGCCCGACCTGGTCTACTTCGCGATCAACAAGCCGATCGGCGTCGTCAGCACCATGTCCGACCCGGACGGCCGCCCCTCGCTGGCCGACTTCGTGGCCGACCGCACCGAGCGCCTGTTCCACGTGGGCCGTCTCGACACCGAGACCGAGGGCCTGATCCTGCTCACCAACGACGGCGAGCTGGCCAACAGGCTCACCCACCCGAGCTACGGCGTGCAGAAGAAGTACTGGGCCAAGGTCCCCGGCCGGATCGAGCGCGATCTCGGCCGCCGGCTGAAGAAGGGCATCGAGCTGGAGGACGGCCTGGCCAAGGCCGACTCCTTCACCCTGGTCCAGGAGCACGGCCAGCAGGCCCTGGTCGAGATCGTCCTGCACGAGGGCCGCAAGCACATCGTCCGCCGCATGCTGGAGGAGGTCGGGCACCCGGTCATCGACCTGGCCCGTATCGAGTTCGGCCCGGTCAAGCTCGGCCGCCTCAAGCCGGGCACCCTCCGCGCGCTGACCCTCGCGGAGGTCGGGGAGCTCTACGCCGCGGTCGGGTTGTAGCCTTCCCTGACACGCACGTTCAGGACGCGCCGGATCACCCCCTCGGGGGTGGTCCGGCGTGGGTGGATATGGAGGAACGACGATGGTGCGGGCGATCCGCGGTGCGATTCAGGTCGAGGCGAACGACCGGGACGCGATCCTGTCCGGAGTCACCGAACTGGTCACGGAGGTGATGGGACGCAACCGGCTCACCACCGAGGACGTGATCAGTGTGATCTTCACGGCCACGCCTGATCTCACCGCCGAGTTTCCCGCCTTGGCCGCCCGCAAGCTCGGTTTCCACGATGTCCCGTTGATCTGCGCTTCCGAGATCGACGTGCCGGGCGCCCTGCCCCGCGTGGTGCGGCTGATGGCCCATGTCGAGGTCGACCGGTCCCGCCAGGAGGTCCAGCACGTCTACCTGCGCGGCGCGGTCGCACTTCGGGTGGACATCGCGCAATGAGTCCTTTAGGCATCATGATCTCGGGGGAGTGGGTGTGAGCGGTCTGGAGAGCGTCCTGGTCGTCGGTACGGGGCTGATCGGCACCTCGATCGCCCTGGCGCTGCGCGAGCAGGGCGTCGCCGTTCACCTGGCCGACCGGGACGAGGGCTCCCTGCGGCTGGCACGCGAGCTGGGCGCCGGAGTGGAGTGGGCCGAGGGCGTGCGGGTGGACGTCGCGGTCATCGCGGTCCCGCCCCATGCGGTCGCGGGGCGGCTCGCCGCCCTCCAGAAGGCCGGCGTGGCCCGTTTCTACACGGACGTGGCCAGCGTCAAGGCCCTTCCGCTCAGGGAGGCCGCGAGCCTCGGCTGCGACCTGACGAGCTACGTCGCCGGGCACCCGCTCGCCGGCCGTGAGCGCTCCGGGCCCGCCGCGGCGCGGGCCGACATCTTCCTCGGGCGCCCGTGGGCGCTCTGCCCGACCGAGGAGACCTCGCCCGACGCGGTGGAGGCCATGTACGGCCTCGTCAAGCTCTGCGGCGGCGAGGCGGTCAGGGTCGGCGCCGAGGAGCACGACAGGGCCGTCGCGGTCGTCTCGCACGCCCCCCACGTGACCGCCTCCGCGGTGGCCGCCCGTCTCGCGGACGCGCCGGCCACCGCGCTCGGCCTGGCCGGGCCGGGGGTACGCGACGTCACCCGCATCGCGGCGGGCGACCCGAGGCTGTGGACCGGGATCCTGTCGGGCAACGCGCTGCCGGTGGCCGAGGTGCTGGAGGCGGTGGCGGCCGACCTGGCCGCCGCGGCCGCCGCGCTCAGGGAGGCCGCCGATCCCGAGGCCATGGCCCGCGTCACCGAACTGCTGTACCGGGGCGTCACGGGCACCGGCAGGATCCCCGGCAAGCACGGAGGTCCCGCGCGCGCCTACGCGACGGTCCAGGTCATCATCGGTGACCGCCCCGGCGAGCTGGCCCGGCTGTTCCAGGTGGCCAAGGAGGCGGGCGTCAACATCGAGGACGTCCGGCTTGAGCACGCCCCCGGCCTGCCGCTGGGCGCCGCCGATCTCTCGGTGCAGCCGGAGGCGGTGCCGAGGCTGTCCGAGGCCCTGCGCGCGCACGGCTGGCACCTGCCGTAGGCGCCTGCCGCACTCCGTGCCCGGACCGTCATGATCGTCTGGGACGGTCTGCCGCAGGGTCCACCCCCTGCGGCGGCCCGTTCGCTCGATGCGCGGTTCCTGCCCGGCTCCCGGTAGCCTCGTACGGACAACTGAAGCGGGCTGCAAGGGAGAAGGCGTCGTGACCGGACTGGTCGTCGCCATGGACGGTCCTTCGGGATCGGGCAAGTCGAGCGCGTCACGAGGGGTGGCGCGGGCGCTGGGGCTGCGTTATCTCGATACCGGGGCGATGTACCGGGCGATCACCTGGTGGATGCTCCAGCGGGGCGTCGACCTCGCCGACCCCGGGGCGATCGCGGCCGGGGCGATCGACCCGATCCTCACCCTGGGCACCGACCCCGACGCCCCCACGGTGGCGGTCGACGGCGTCGACGCCGCCGGGCCGATCCGCACCGCCGAGGTCACCGCGGCCGTCTCGGCGGTCAGCGCGGTGCCCGAGGTACGGCGCCGCCTGGTGGCCGAGCAGCGTGAGATCATCGGCTCCGGCGGCATCGTCGTCGAGGGCCGTGACATCGGCACGGTTGTGGCGCCCGACGCGGTGGTCAAGATCTACCTGACCGCGAGCGCGGACGCCAGGGCGCTGCGTCGTACGGCGGAGCTCACCGGCACCACGGTGGAGGCACAGCGGGCCGCGATGGCCCGCCGGGACACCCTTGACTCGACCAGGAAGGCAGACCCGCTGGCGAAGGCGGCCGACGCCGTCGAGCTCGACACCACGGCGCTGAACCTCGAAGAGGTCATCGCCGAAATACTGCGTGTGATTAAGGAAAAGGCGTGACCGGGGAATACGACGACGACAACGGCTGGATCGACGCGGAGCTCGCCGATTCAGGGACCGATTACAGCTCTCAGGAGGCGGGGCCGGACACCGCCCCGCAGCCGGTCGTGGCCGTGGTGGGCCGCCCCAACGTGGGCAAGTCCACACTGGTCAACCGGATCATCGGCCGCCGCGAGGCGGTCGTGGAGGACGTGCCGGGGGTGACCCGCGACCGGGTCACCTACGACGCCACCTGGCGCGGGCGCCGGTTCACGGTGGTCGACACCGGCGGGTGGGACCCCGACGCGACCGGTATGGCGCTGAAGATCGCCGAGCAGGCCCAGGTGGCGGCCGAGCTGGCCGATGTGATCCTGTTCGTGGTCGACGCCGTGGTGGGCGTGACCGACGCGGACGAGATCGTCGGTCATGTGCTGCGCGGGTCGGGCAAGCCGGTCATCCTCGCCGCCAACAAGGTCGACAACCAGCAGATGGAGCTGGAGGCGGCCGGGCTCTGGTCTCTCGGCCTGGGTGAGCCGCAGCCGGTCTCCGCGCTGCACGGCCGCTCCAGCGGTGACCTGCTGGACGTGATCCTCGAAAAGCTGCCGGACACGCCCGAGCAGCGGTTCGGCGCCGAGCGCGGGCCGCGCCGGGTCGCCCTGGTCGGCAAGCCCAACGTGGGCAAGTCCTCGCTGCTGAACCAGCTCGCCGGCCAGGAGCGGGTGCTCGTCGACCCGATGGCGGGCACCACCCGCGACCCGGTGGACGAACTGGTCGAGCTCGGCGGCAAGACCTGGCGCTTCGTCGACACCGCCGGCATCCGGCGGCGTGACCGCGAGCTCAAGGGCGCCGACTTCTACGCGAGCATGCGTACCAGGGCCGCGCTGGAGCGCTCGGAGATCGCGGTGGTGCTCATCGACGCCAGCGAGGTGCTGACCGAGCAGGACCTGCGGATCATCTCGCTGGTGATCGAGTCCGGCCGGTGCATGGTCGTGGCGTTCAACAAGTGGGACCTGCTGGACGAGGACCGCCGCTACTACCTGGAAAAGGAGATCGACCGCCAGCTCGTCCGCGTGCCGTGGGCGCTGCGGGCCAACATCTCCGCCAAGACCGGCTGGCACGTCGACCGGCTCGTCCCGGCGATCGAGAAGGCGCTCGACTCCTGGTCGACCCGGGTGCCCACCGCCCGCCTCAACGCCTTCCTGACCGACCTGGTCGCGGCCACCCCGCCGCCGGTCCGCAGCGGCAAGCAGCCCAAGATCCTCTTCGCCACCCAGGCGTCGACGGAGCCGCCGAAGTTCGTGCTGTTCACCTCGGGCTTCCTGGAGGAGACCTACCGCCGCTTCATCGAGCGCCGGATCCGCGAGGAGTTCGGCTTCGCCGGATCGCCCATCGAGGTCACCATGAAGATCCGCGAGAAGCGGCAGGGGCAGGGACAGAAGAAGAAGTAAGGGACCCCATCACGAACGGCCCGGCCCGCGCCGGGCCGTTCGTTGTTTCCAGGTCTTGCCGGGAGGCCTTTTCCCGCCGGGTGCGCGGCCGGGGTCCGGCACTCGCCTCGCCCCCGCCCTGCTTTTGATCTTGAACCGGAAGCTGTTCCGCGCTCGTGGACAGACTCCCGACGCCCTCTGTCGGCCGTCGCGTGTCGTCCGGAGACGCCTGCCCCGCCATCGTCGGCGAGACGCCGCCGGGGGCGACACGAGTTGATTGCTCAGCGTAGTTGGTCGCTACGTTGGGTGATTCGTGTTATCAAGGGTTTGTTGATCTTTAGGGAGTATCTCGGGAGGCTCGATGGGACTCGTTGGCGCCGGTCAGGTCCTGGTTCTGGCCGCGACCCTGCTTGCCGTCCCGATCGGCGGCGCGTCGGAGGCGGATGTCATGGCCGCCGGTGTGGCGGAGCGGGGTGGAGGCAGGTTCACGGCCAACCTGGTGGCCCGGCACAGCGGCAAGTGCCTGGAGGTGGCGGCCGATGGGATGGACGACGGGGCCTATGTGCAGCAGTGGGGCTGCGACGGGAAGGCGAGTCAGGAATGGAGCCTGACGGCGACGGGTGGTGGCTACTACACCGTCAAGGCCGCGCACAGCGGTAAGTGCCTGGACGTGCTGGACGACAGCAGGAGTATCGGGGCCGGCGTCCGGCAGTGGACCTGCCTGGTCGGGGCCCGCAACCAGGAGTGGGGGCTCAGTCAGCGGGACAACGGTTACTTCGTGCTGGTGGCCCGGCACAGTGGCAAGTGCCTGCAGGTGATGGATCGTGACATACGTGACGGTGCCCGCGTCCGGCAGTGGACCTGTGTCAGGGGATGGAAGAACCAGGAGTGGCGGCTTGCCTGAGTGGGGTTTCCGCCGGTGATGATGGCCGGTCATCCGGGGGCGCGGCACGATATCTATCACTTAGTGTAGCTGTTCGCTACGTTGGGTGATTCGTGTTATCAAGGGTTTGTTGATCTTTAGGGAGTGCCTCGGGAGGCCCGATGAGACTTTTTCACGCCGGTCAGGTTTTTGTCCTGGCGGCGGCTCTGCTCGCGGCCCCGTCGGCTGTGCGGGCGTCGGCCGGCGGGGCCACCGGTGCGCGGGAGGGGCTCCGGGCCAAGTTCACCGCGATCCTGGTGGCCCGGCACAGTGGTAAGTGCCTGGATGTGCTGCACTCTGCGACGGAGGACGGAGCCGACGTCCAGCAGCGGACCTGCGATGGTGGCGCCAACCAGGAGTGGAACCTGACGACCACCAGTGGTGGTTACTACACCATTCAGGCCGTGCACAGTGGCAAGTGCCTGCATGTGATGGACGGTGACCTGCGCAGCGGGGCCAACATCCGGCAGTGGACCTGCGTGAGCGGGCGCTACAGCGAGGAGTGGGGGCTCAGTCAGCGGGACAACGGTTACTTCGTCCTGGTGGCCCGGCACAGTGGCAAGTGCCTGGACATGCAGGGGGGTGGGACGGGGGATGGGACCAATGCCCTGCAGTGGACCTGTGTCAGGGGACGGGCGAGCCAGGAGTGGCGGCTTGCCTGAGTGGGGTTTCCACCGGTGGTGATGGTCGGTCATTCGGGGGCGCGACACGATATTGATTACTTGGTGTAGTTGTTCGCTACGTTGGGTGATTCGTGTTATCAAGGGTTTGTTGATCTTTAGGGAGTGCCTCGGGGAGGCTCGATGAGACTTTTTCACGCCGGCCAGGTGTTCGTCCTGGCGGCAGCCCTGCTCGCGGCCCCGTCGGCCGCGCGGGCGTCGGCCGACGGGGCCGCCGGTGTGCGAGAGGGGCTCCGGGCCAAGTTCACCGCGATCCTGGTGACCCGGCACAGTGACAAGTGCCTGGACGTGTTCACGCTGAGTGATGAGCTGAAGTTGGGGACCGATGTCCAGCAGTGGCCCTGCAGCGCCGACCATGAGGGCCAGGAGTGGAACCTGACGGCGACCAGTGACGGCTACTACAACTTCAGGGACATGGCCAGCGGCCTGTGCATGGAGGTGGTGCAGGGCGACATGCACAACAATGCCGGCCTCCAGTTGTGGACCTGCATCCCCGGACGTCGCAACCAGGAGTGGAAGCTCGTCCAGCGGGACAACGGTTACTTCGCGGTCGTGGTCCGGCACACCGGTATGTGCCTGGAGGTGCAGAACGGTCTGATCCTGGACGGGGCCAACGTCAAGCAGGTGGGGTGTGTCAGGGGGCGGAAGAACCAGGAGTGGCGGCTCGCCTGAGGCGCCCCATGTGGTCACGGGTCAGGCGTTGGCCGGGGTGTCGAGGAGCCAGGAAAGGGTGAACTCGCCGTCGTGGCTCACTCCGTCGAGGAAGGCGTGCCATTCGTCGAGGGTGTAGCGGACGGCGGGGGTGTCGTTGTCCTGCAGGGTGATGTGTTCGCCGTCGAAGCCGATGAGCAGGCGGTCCGCGAGGAGGGTGGGGGAGTTCAGTTTCTGGGGGGTGAGATTGCCTGCTTGGACCTGGTCGAGGAGGGTGAGCCAGGTCTTCGGAGTGATGGCGATGCTGGGGCCTTGGGGGGAGACGTCTCGGCGGTGCGGATCGGAGGTTCTCGGGCCTGGACTGGCAGCTGTTCGCGCTGGACGTGCTGTCCGCCTCCCCGAGTTTCTCCCGCCGGTTCGCGGCCACGGCCTCGCAGGTCAGACCCGCACGCACCTTCGTCGCGGACCTGCTGGGGGACGAACATCCGCGCAGGGACGACGCCGTCCTGCTCACCAGCGAGCTTGCCGGGAACGTGATCCGGCACGCGATCCAGCGGGAGTTCCTCGTCTCGCCGGCGTTCGCGACCGGCGGCGTGCTGGGCGCGGTCCGGGACTGCGGGTCTTCCAGGATTCCGTACCCGAGACAGGCGGAGGAGGAGGCCCAGAGCGGCCGGGGCCTCGCCCTGGTCGACCCCCTGGCGGCCCGCTGAGGTTTCCACCGATCCCCCGGAAGCACGAGCGTCTGGTTCCAGCTCGCCACGCCCTCGCCCGGCCTGGGCGGAGACGGCTGATCATTCCGGGTTGTTCCCCTGGCTTTAGGCTGTCACCTTCTGTCCGGCCTGTGGGGGTGGCTGATCATTCCGGGTTGTTCCCGGAGGCGTGACCGGCGTCGTAGGGGGTGGTGACGCCCTCGTAGGCGAAGTGGAAGGTCATGCCGAGGGTCGCGTGGCCCAGGTCGTGGCAGTGCGACAGCCAGATGCCCGGGTTGTCGGCGCGCAACGCGACCTCCCAGACCTCGCCGGGGCCGACGTCGAAGGTGTCCATCCACAGCTCTCCGGTGGCGGGTACGCCGTTGCGGGACAGCACGCGGACGTGGTGGCCGTGCGGGTGGATGGGATGGACGTCCCCGCTCCGGTTGGCCACCGTGATCTTCACCAGCTCGCCCTCGCGCAGCACGGGGGTGGTGATGCGCGGCCAGACCTCGCCGTTGACCGTGTGGGCCAGGGTGGGGATCCCGTCCAGCATGGCCAGACCCCGATCCAGGATCCAGGTGACCTCCCGGTCGAACCGGTCGGATCCGCCGGATCCGCCGGGCTTCGCCGGGCCGTCCGAGTCGTACGTCGCGATGTCCAGCAGGGGACCGGCGGCCGGTGCCGGGGCGGTGCCCGAACCGGGGGTGACCAGCAGGCCGAGGTCGGAGCGGCCGTCCACCGAGAGCAGGACGGGTGTGGCGGGCATCGTGAAGGTCAGGTCGTAGCGCCCGCCCGCGGCCAACTGGACCCGCCGGTCCCCGATCTCGCCGGGCCGTGACAGGTCCCGCCCGTCCACGGCGGCGATCCGGTACGGCGTGCCGCTCAGGCCCAGCGTCCGCCGGACGTTGTCGGTCGCCGTGACGCGGAGCCGGACCGGCGTCCCCGGGGTGACCCTGAGCCGAGCCAGGCCGTCCACCGGGCCTTCGTCGTCGACGGCCACCGTCTGTACACCGCCGAGCACATGGGTGGAGACGGTGTGATCCGACACCTTCGTCCCGCCGGTGGCCGCCGGGTCGACGACGAGCATGCCGTACAGGCCCATCCGGACCGCCGGGTCCGACAGGTCGTGGCTGTGGTACCAGTAGCTGCCCGGGTCCTCGGCCAGAAAGCGGTAGACGAACTCGCCTCCCGGCTTCACCGCGTCCTGGGTGACGCCCGCGACGCCGTCCTCGCCCACCGGGACGTCATAGCCGTGCCAGTGCAGGGTCACCCCGATGCCGGGCATCGCGTTGCGCAGCCGCACCTCGACCAGTTCCCCCTGGCGGACGCGGATGGTGGGACCGGGCACCGTGCCGTCGAACGTCCACGCCTCGACTCGCCGGCCGGAGGCCAGGGTCACGGTCGCGGGCTTGGCGGTGAGGGTGAAGCGTCGTACCTTCGCACCGGTGGCCGGACCGCGCAGGTCCGTCACCGCCCTGGTCGCGGCGGCGGGCCGGACGGGGTTCTGGACGGGGTTCTGGACGGTGGTGCCCCGGTGGTGGGCGCCGAGATCCAGCGTCGCGGGTATCCGGCTCGACCACGCCGACAGACCCGCCCAGACCAGGGCCGCGCACAGCACCGCGATCCCCGCCGTGGTGCTCCACCTCCCGCGCGCCACGGTTCTGGCGCTGGTCTCCGCATCTCCCGTACGGGAGACGGCGCCGAGCAACTGCCAGGTGATGGTGGCACCGACGGCGACCAGGGCGACGAGGACGCCGGCCAGGACCGGAGGGACGGGGTGGGAGATCGTGAGTGCCGCGACGACGCCGCCCAGGGCGCCGTACCCGGCGGTCAGCGTGGGTACGGCCGTGGCAGGGGACGGTGACGGGCGGAGCAGCCGGGGAAGGGCGGCGACGGCGGCGACCAGCGCGGGGACGCCGACCAGCGGCAGGGCGAGGATCAGCTTGTCGGCGGCGAACCACCACCCCGAACGGCTCAGCGTGACCGCCAGCCCGACCCGCAGGCCGGTGGCGGCCAGCGCCGCCAGGGTCAGGCCGAGGGCGATCAGGCGGGTACGGCGATCACGGCGGGCCATGACCGTGCTCACCCCGGCGCCGAGCCAGAGCGCGGCGACGAGAACGAGCAGGATGCGGTCCAGGGCGAGGAGCTGCGCGGTATTCATGATCTTTCAGGATGGGTGGAAAGAGCCGGAACCGTGAGAGACGGCGCGGGTGAGGTCAGAACGGGGAGGAGGCCAGGTCGGGGGTCCGCCTCCTGGCGTGGGCGGGTGAGGCCAGGGCCCTCGCCTCGCGGAAGATCACCACGGAGGCCCAGAGCAGCACCAGGCCGAGGATCGCGTGGAAGCCGAACACGATGTGGGCGAAGGTGTTGGTCTGCTCCTTGGTGGCACCGGACAGCTCGACCAACGAGAAGATCACGAAGAGCTGGCCCAGCATGACCGCCAGCGGGACGAGGCTCAGCCAGATCATCTTGCCGCCCGCGCGGGCCAGCGCGGCGACGATCGCGGTGACCAGGGAGAGCACCGGGATCACCGCGATCCCGTTGATCGCGTGCGGGGTGATGGCGCTGGAGGCACCCGGGCTCGGGGTGGGGCGCTCGAAGGCGCCGAAGGTGGAGAGGTAGAACTGGGCGATCACGGCGAGCAGCAGGAGCGCGGCGGAGCCGAGGAAGACCTTGCGCATGGAACGTTCCCTGGAGTGTCGGTCGGAGGAGGTTGACGTTCCAAGGATCACCTTCACCACTTGGCAGGCTCTTGCTGTTGTCTGCGCCACCACTTGGGGCCGGGAATCGGCAGGTCGGGCGGCTCGGGCTGGGACCATGGACGGCGCCGAGGTCAGGACCGGGAGCGTTCGCCGAGCGTCAAACGTTCACGGCCGCGGTCCCGGTGTTTCGCCGCCGTCGGCCTGGCGTTCAACGTGGTCGTGAACAATGCACGATTCGGTGCACCCCCAGCTGGAAGGCCACGATGAACGCTTCGCACGATGACACCGGCGGCGGATCCGGCGGACGGCCGGCACACGCGCTGGGCGAGGTCATCGGGGTCTTCCTGAAACTCGGCGTGATCGGATTCGGCGGCCCGGCCGCGCACACCGCGATGATGCGTGACGAACTGGTGCGCCGGCGCGGCTGGGTCTCCGATGAGCGCTTCGTCGACCTGATAGGCGCCGTCAACCTCATCCCCGGCCCCAACTCCACCGAGCTGGCCATCCACCTGGGCTATGACCGGGCTCGCTGGAAGGGTCTGATCGCCGCCGGGGTGTGCTTCATCCTGCCCGCCTTCGCCATCGTCCTCGCCCTGGCCTGGTCCTATGTCCGCTACGGCCGGACCCCTGCCGCGGAGGGGTTGCTGTACGGGATCAAACCGGTGGTGGTGGCCATCGTGGTGTGGGCCCTGGCCGGACTGCTCAGGACCGCGATCAAGGGCCGGCTGACCGCGCTCGTCGCCACGGTGGCACTGGCGCTGTACCTGCTCGGTGTCAACGAGTTGCTCGTACTGGCCGCCGGCGGGCTGGTGGTGATGGCGGCCGGCACCAGGCACGTCTGGCTGCCGCGTCGCGGTTCTCCAGGCCTGGTGCTGGTGCCGTTGCTGGTCGGGCCGCGCTTTCCCGACCCCACCGGCGGCCGGCTCACCGAGCTGTTCCTGACGTTCCTGAAGATCGGTTCGGTGCTGTACGGCAGCGGCTACGTCCTGCTGGCCTTCCTGGAGGGCGACTTCGTACGGCGGCTCGGCTGGATCACCCGCGACCAGTTGCTGGACGCGATCTCCATCGGCCAGCTCACCCCCGGGCCGGTGTTCACCACCGCCACCTTCATCGGCTACGTCATCGCCGCCCTGCCGGGGGCGGTGCTGGCCACCGTCGCCATCTTCACCCCGTCGTTCGTGCTGGTCGGCCTGCTGACCCGGCTCGTCGACCGGATCCGCGGCCGGGCCTGGTCATCGGCGTTCCTGGACGGTGTCAACGCCACCGCGCTGGCCCTGATGGCCGGTGTCACCCTGCAACTGGCCGGTGACGCGTTCGTCGACCCGCTCACCGTGACACTGGCCGTGCTCGCGCTGCTGCTGCAGTGGCGCACCAGGCTCAACACCGCCTGGTTCATCGCCGTGGCCGCCGCCATCGGCCTGGCCCGCACGCTGCTCGTCGGTTGACCGGCAGGCGTCGCCGGGGCGGCCCCCCGTGCCGAATCTCGAAACGGTACGGGCAGACTCTGTCGGGTGAAGCGAATCCTCATCATCGGCATCGGTGCCGGTGATCCCGACCATCTCACCCTCCAGGCGGTCAAGGCCATCGCCCGTACCGACGTGTTCTTCGTCCTGGACAAGGGCGAGGTCAAACACGACCTCGTCCAGCTGCGGCACGACCTCGTCGACGCGCACGCCCGCCCGCCGTACCGGATCGTCGAGGCCGGCGATCCCGAACGTGACCGGACCACTCCCGACTACGCGCCCGCGGTCGAGGACTGGCGCTCGCGCCGCGCCGACATCTGCGAGCGGTTCATCCGTGACGAGCTCGCCGAGGGGCAGACGGGTGCTTTCCTGGTGTGGGGCGATCCGGGCCTGTACGACAGCACCCTGGCCATCGTCGAGGAGATTCACCAGCGGGGCTCGGTCCGGTTCGAGCACGAGGTGATTCCCGGTGTCAGCAGCGTGTCCGCACTCACCGCCCGGCATCGGGTCAGCCTGACCCGGGTCGCCCGGCCGGTGCACGTCACCACCGGCAGACGTCTCGCCGAGGAGGGGCCCTCGGCCGACGACGTCGTCGTCATGCTGGACGCGCACTGCGCCTTCGCCGATCTGGGCGCCGACTTCGACATCTACTGGGGCGCCTACCTCGGCACCCCCGACGAGATCCTGGTCGCCGGACCGGTGCCCGAGGTCGCCGACCGCATCCGCGAGCTGCGTGCCGAGGCACGGGCACGCAAGGGCTGGATCATGGACACCTACCTGCTCCGCAGGGTCTCTCGCTGAGCACCTGTCGCGGCGGCCTCCAAAGGCCGCCGCGCTTCACTCAGGAGGCGCCGTGCCATCCGACCAGATGCAGGCATCCAGGCGGCCCAGGACATCAAGCTCACGTACACCCACGTACTACGCCACGGAAATCATCTGTCGGAGATACCAATGATCCACAAGTCAGCCTCCAGCGTCGTCGCCTAGCATGATCATCGGCCGCCGGGTCCGGCGCCCGTTCGGGGACCAGTGCGACCGAGCCTGGTCACGCCGATGATCGCGGAAAGGAGAGACGTGACGGGGGATACGAAGCTCCCAAGGGCCGCCGTGTTGCGGATCAACAAGTGCCGACGAAACGCATCGGACACACTCAAACTGGATTTCCTATTCCTGAAGGTGGTGCCTGAGCAACTGCGTGAACTAACCCACCTGAACAAGCTGCGCCTGAAATCCAACAAGTTGACTGAGATCCCTGAGTGGCTGGGCGACCTCACCAATCTCACCACCCTCGACCTGAGCGACAACCGGTTGACCCGCCTTCCCGAATCGCTGGGCGGCCTCACCAATCTCACCACCCTCGACCTGAGCGACAACGAGTTGACCCGCCTCCCTGAGTGGCTGGGCGGCCTCACCAATCTCAGCACCCTCGACCTGAGCCGCAACGAGTTGACCCGCCTTTCCGAATCGCTGGGCGGCCTCACCACCCTCTGGCTGAGCGGCAACAAGTTGATTGAGATCCCTGAGTGGCTGAGCGGCCTCACCACCCTCACCGCCCTTAACCTGGGCTATAACGAGTTGACCCAGCTCCCCGAATCACTGGGCGACCTCGCCGACCTCACCACCCTCTACCTGAGCAACAACCGGTTGACCCGCCTTCCCGAATCACTGGGCGGCCTCACCACCCTCACCACCCTCGATCTGAGTCGCAACGAGTTGACTGAGATCCCTGAGTGGCTGGGCGGCCTTACCAACCTCACCACCCTCGACCTGAACTTCAACGAGTTGACCCAGCTCCCCGAATCGCTGGGCGGCCTCACCAACCTCACCACCCTTAAACTGGGCTATAACCAGTTGACCCGCCTTCCCGAATCACTGGGCGACCTCACCAACCTCACCACGCTCTGGCTTGACGGCAACCATCCGCCGCCCACGGTCCCGGACTCCCTGCGCCATCGCGCCCAGACCTCATCGCGATGGCGCAAGCTCCTGGACGGCCTCGACTGTTAACGAGCCCGTCCTGGCAACCTCACGATCATCTCTCGAACGCGTGCTCGCGGAACTCCCCGCCGCTTCGACCACCGGTCCAACCGCTACGCGGCCCCTACGGGGTCATTCGGATTACGCCGGCCGCTCCGCTTCGTCCCGGAGCTGGGAGTGGGCGCGGTGGCCGGGTCGACGGGCGGAGGCGTAGGCGCCGCGCCGCGACGAATCACCTTCTGTTGACGGCCCACCACAAAAAGAGTTACATTGCGGACGATTTCGCGGTGGTCCGAGGGAAGTCCGGTGAGAAGCCGGTGCGGTCGCGCCACTGTATCCGGAACGTGAGTTCCGGGAGCCAGGTTACTTGGCCGCCGCGTCCTCATCTGTCGGGACGCGTCATCCCCAAGGAGGCTACTCATGCGTGAGCTGTCCGTTTCTCAGCCCGTTCCCCTCTCCCACCTGGCCCGCTGGCTCGTGGCGGTTCCGCTGCTCCTGCTGGTGGCCTACCTGGTCACCTTCGACCAGGGGGTGGTGTCGCAGGCGGGCGACTATCTGCACGAACTCATGCACGACGGGCGCCACCTGCTCGGCGTTCCCTGCCACTAGACCGCGCGCCGTGATCCGTACCCTGTTGCTCCGTGGCCTGCTCGTCGGGCTGGTCGCCGGGCTGATCGCCGCCGTGTTCGCCTACCTGCTGGGCGAGCCGAACATCGACCAGGCCATCGCGCTCGAAGAGGCCGCCGCCCACGCCCAGACCGAGGTCGGGCACTCCCACGGGGAGGAGGCACTGGTCAGCCGGTCCGGCCAGCAGGCCGGGCTCTTCCTCGCCCTGGCCCTGTACGGCATGTCCGTGGGGGGTATCTTCTCCCTCGTCTTCGCCGGGCTGCGCGGCCGGATCGGTCCCCGCTCCGACGTGGTGCTGGCCGCGACGATGGCCGCCACGGCGTTCGTCGCGATCGTGCTGGTGCCGTTCGTCAAGTACCCGGCCAACCCGCCCGCCGTCGGTGACCCGGACACCATCGGCAGCCGGACCACGCTGTACCTGGTCCTGGTCGCCATCGGCCTGCTGTCCGTGGCGGTGGGAGTGGCCTGCGCCCGTAAGGTGCCGGCCAGGCCCTGGCTCGCCGGCGCGGCCGGCTTCCTGGTCCCCGTCATCGTCACCCTGTTCGTGCTGCCGGCGGTCAACGAGGTGCCCGACGGCTTCCCCGCCCAGCTGCTGTGGGACTTCCGGCTGTCCTCCCTCGGCACGCAACTCGTGCTCTGGTCGGCCATCGGTGTCCTGTACGGCATCGCCGTCCAGCGCGCGGTCCGCCGCGACGCGCTCACGGCGGCCCCGAACTGAACGTTCGGCGGGTCGGACACGTCAGCAGGATCTCGCAGAAAGAAACCTCGTGATCGGTGCCTATCCGTTCAGTGCCGTCGTCGGTCTCGACGACCTCAAGCTCGCGCTGATACTCAACGCGGTCTCCCCACGGGTGGGCGGTGTGCTGGTCCGGGGGGAGAAGGGGACCGCCAAGTCCACGATCGTCCGCGCGCTCGCCGCACAACTCCCCGCGGTCAAGGTGATCGCCGCCTGCCGCTTCTCCTGCGACCCGGCCGAGCCGGATCCGGGCTGCCCCGACGGCCCGCACGACGCGGGCGAGAGCGGGCAGGAGCGTCCGGCCGCGCTGGTGGAGCTGCCCGTCGGCGCGTCGGAGGACCGGCTGGTCGGCGCGCTTGACATCGAGCGCGCGCTCACCGAGGGGGTCAGGGCGTTCGAGCCGGGCCTGCTCGCCGCCGCACATCGAGGTGTCCTCTACGTCGACGAGGTCAACCTGCTCCACGACCATCTCGTGGACCTGCTGCTCGACGCCGCCGCGCTCGGCACCTGCTTCGTCGAGCGAGAGTCGGTCTCGGTACGGCACGCGGCGCGGTTCCTGCTGGTCGGCACGATGAACCCGGAGGAGGGCGAGCTGCGGCCACAGCTCCTGGACCGTTTCGGGCTGACCGTCGAGGTGCGGGCGTCCAGGAATCCGGACGAGCGGGCCGAGGTGGTACGGCGCCGGCTGGCCTTCGACGCCGATCCCGCCTCCTTCGCCGCCGGGTGGGCGGGACAGGAGGCGGCCCTGGCGCGGCGGATCGCCGAGGCCAGGGAGCGGGTCAGGCAGGTCGTGCTGCCGGACGCCCGGCTGCGCCAGATCGCGGGGGTGTGCGCCGCCTTCGAGGTGGACGGGCTCCGGGCCGATCTGGTCACGGCCAACGCGGCCATCGCGCACGCGGCCTGGCGCGGCGGCGCCGAGGTCACGGCCGAGGACGTGCGTGAGGCGGCCCGTCTCTCGCTGCCGCACCGCCGCCGCCGAGACCCCTTCGACGCGCCGGGCCTTGACGAGTCACGCCTCGACGACCTCCTGGCGGAGCACGGTGGCGACGAGCCGGACGACCCGGATGGAGGGCCGAGCACCTCCGGCGGTCCGGGCGATTCGGGTGGTTCGGACGGCCCGGTGAACTCCGGGGACGGTCCCGAGACCGGCTCCGCGGAAGGTCCCGCGCGTGATGGTTCCGGTGCGGGCCCGCACGGCGGCACGGACGGCGGTGGTTCGCACGACGGTGGTTCGCACGACGGTGGTTCGCACGACGGTGGTTCCGGGACCGGCGCCGCCGATGTCCCGGGCGCCTTCGACGGGACCGGCGCCTCGCCGGACCGTCCCTCCGCCGAGCGGGTGATCGCCGCCGCCGAACCGTACCGGGTGCGCCCCTTCCAGGTCCCCGGACTGGGCGACGGCGCCTCGGGTCGGCGGTCGCGGGCCCGTACCCCCAACGGGCGGACCACCGGATCACGGGTTCCCACCGGGCGGCTCCAGCGGCCGCACCTGTCGGCGACGCTCCGCGCCGCCGCGCCGTACCAGCGCGAGCGCGGCCGCAGTGGCCCCGGCCTGCTGGTACGTGACACCGACCTGCGCGAGGCCGTCCGCGAGGGCAAGGAGGGCAACCTCGTGCTCTTCGTGGTGGACGCGAGCGGTTCCATGGCGGCCCGGCAGCGCATGCGCGAGGTCAAGGCGGCCGTGCTCAGCCTGCTGCTCGACGCCTACCAGCGGCGGGACAAGGTCGGGCTGATCACCTTCAGGGGATCCACGGCGGACCTGGTGCTGCCTCCGACCTCCTCGGTCGAGGTCGGCGCGGCGCGGCTGCGGGAGCTGCCGACCGGCGGTCGCACCCCGCTGGCGGCCGGGCTACGCCGGGCCGCCGAGGTGCTCAGGGTGGAGCGGCTGCGCGACCCCGCCAGAAGGCCGCTGCTCGTGGTGGTCACCGACGGCCGGGCCACCTCGGGGTCCGACGTGGCGGCCCCCGCCGCGCTGCTCGCCGGTACGGCGGGGGTCGTGGTCGACTGCGAGAGCGGTCCGGTGCGGCTCGCCCTGGCCCTCGACCTCGCGGCCAGGCTGGGCGCGCCCGCGGTACGGCTCGACGCGCTCGCGGCGGGCGGCGGGCTCGGCGGGCTCGTCCGTGACTACCGGACCGACTACCGGAAGGCGGTCTGAGATGCCGCAGGGCAAGCCGGACACGGTGCCCGAGGACGGGCTCACCACGCGCCAGCGCCGCAACCGGCCGCTGCTGATCGTGCACACCGGGCCGGGCAAGGGGAAGTCCACCGCCGCCTTCGGGATGGCGCTGCGCGCGTGGAACCAGGGCTGGCCGGTCGGGGTGTTCCAGTTCGTCAAGTCGGCCAAGTGGCGCATCGGCGAGGAACGGGCGCTCGTGGTGCTCGGTGAGTCCGCCGAGGGCGGCAGCGTGACCTGGCACAAGATGGGCGAGGGCTGGTCGTGGATCCAGCGGCCGGGCAGCGAGGAGGACCACGCCGCCGACGCCCGCGAGGGCTGGGAGCAGATCAGGCGTGACCTGGCCGCGGAGACCTACCGCTTCTACGTCCTCGACGAGTTCACCTACCCCCTGAAATGGGGCTGGCTGGACGTGGACGACGTGGTCGCCACCCTGGTCGCGCGGCCGGGCAACCAGCATGTCGTGATCACCGGCAGGGACGCCGACCCGAGGCTGGTCGAGGTCGCCGACCTGGTGACCGAGATGGGGAAGGTCAGGCACCCGATGGACGCCGGGCAGAAGGGCCAGAGGGGCATCGAATGGTAGTGCCGCGACTGGTGATCGCCGCGCCGTCCTCGGGCAGCGGGAAGACCACCGTCGCGACCGGTCTGATGGCGGCGCTGCGCGCGCGGGGTCTGCGGGTCTCCCCGCACAAGGTGGGACCCGACTACATCGACCCCGGCTACCACGCGCTCGCCACCGGGCGCCCCGGCCGCAACCTCGACCCCTGGCTGACCGGTGAGGACCGGGTCGCGCCGCTCTTCCTGCACGGTGCGCGGGACGCGGACATCGCCGTGGTCGAGGGGGTCATGGGCCTGTACGACGGTGCCGGGAGCGGGGACTTCGCCTCCACCGCGCACGTCGCCCGGCTGATCGGCGCGCCGGTGGTCCTCGTGGTGGACGCCGCGCGGCAGGGCAGGTCCGTGGCCGCGCTCGTGCAGGGCTTCGCCTCCTTCGACACCCGGGTCCGGCTGGCCGGGGTGATCCTCAACCGGGTCGGCTCGCCGCGGCACGAGGAGATCTGCCGCGCCGCGCTGGACGAGAGCGGCATCTCCGTACTGGGCGTGATCCCGCGGGTGGACGGGGTGGCGACCCCTTCCCGCCATCTCGGGCTGATCCCGGCGGCCGAGCGCAGCGGGGACGCGGTGGCGGCGGTGGAGCGGATGGGCGCCCTGGTCGCCGACTCCTGCGACCTCGAAGGACTGGTGGCCCTGGCGCGCTCGGCGTCGCCGCTGCCCGCGCATCCCTGGACTCCGGCCCTGCCCCCGTCCCCGTCTGTGACCGTGACCGCGTCCGCGTCCGGTGGGCGGCCGGTCGTGGCCGTGGCGGGCGGGGCGGCGTTCACCTTCGGGTACGCCGAGCAGGTCGAGCTGCTCGCGGCGGCGGGGGCCGAGGTGGCGACCTTCGACCCGCTCAGGGACGAGTGCCTCCCCGAGAACGCCGGGGCGGTCGTCATCGGCGGCGGCTTCCCCGAGATGTACGCGGCGGAGCTGTCCGCCAACGAGCCGCTCCGCCGCCGGGTGGCCGCCTTCGACGGCCCGATCGTCGCCGAGTGCGCCGGGCTGCTCTACCTGGCGCGCGAGCTGGACGGCCATCCCATGTGCGGAAGGCTCGACATCACCGCGACGATGACCGGCAGGCTCACGCTGGGCTACCGCGACGCCGTGGCGACCGCCAAGTCCGTGCTCACCCGCGAGGGCGAGCGCTACCGGGGCCACGAGTTCCACCGCACGGCCACCGATCCCGGGCACGCGACGCCGCCGCTGTTCCGCTGGAGGGGCGCGGCCGACGGCTTCGCCGAGCCCCTGTTGGCCGCGTCCTACCTGCACCTGCACTGGGCAGGCAGCCCCGAGCTGGCCGAACGCCTGGTCGCGGCCATCGGCTGAACCGCCCTCACTCCGGGATCGAACCGCCTTCACCTCAGGGCCCCGCACCGGTCCGATGACTCCGAGCCCGGCGGCATCCTGCACAAAGGTGGTCACATCACGCGCGTACATCTCCGCCCGCACCGGTCCGATGGCTCCAAGTCCGGCGGTATCGGTTGAACCACACTCACCCCGGGGGGCGGGTCAGCGGTCCTCCAGGTCGCCCTCGATGGTGAGGTACGCCTCCCGCAGGGCCGTCATGATCTCGGGGTCGGGGTGCTCCCACATCTTCCTGTCGGCCGCCTCAAGGAGCCGTTCGGCGATGCCGTGCAGCGCCCATGGGTTCGACGCGGCCATGAACGCCCGGTTCTCCGGGTCCAGGACGTAGGTGGCGGCCAGCCTGTCGTACATCCAGTCGGCCAGCACGCCCGTCGTGGCGTCGTAGCCGAACAGGTAGTCCACGGTGGCGGCCAGCTCGAACGCGCCCTTGTACCCGTGCCTGCGCATCGCCGCCAGCCAGTTGGGGTTGACCACCCGGGCGCGGAAGATCCGCGCGGTCTCCTCGTGCAGGGTCCTGGTCCGCACCGCGTCCGGACGGGTGCTGTCGCCCACGTACGCGGCGGGTGCCCGGCCGGTGAGCGCCCGCACGGTGGCGATCATCCCGCCGTGGTACTGGAAGTAGTCGTCGGAGTCGGCGATGTCGTGCTCGCGGGTGTCGACGTTCTTCGCGGCCACCGCGATCCGCCGGTAGGCGCTCTCCATGTCCTGCCGCGCCGGTGTTCCGTCGAGGTCGCGGCCGTAGGCGAAGCCGCCCCAGACCGCGTACACCTCGGCCAGGTCGGCGTCGTCGCGCCAGTTCCCGCTCTCCATCAGCGGCAGCAGGCCCGCGCCGTAGGCGCCCGGACGGGAGCCGAAGATTCGCAGGGTGGCCCGCCGCTCGTCGCCGTGCGCGGCCAGGTCGGCGTCGGCGTGCGCCCGCACGTAGTTCTCCCCGGCGGCCTCCGCGAGGCCCGCGACCAGCCGTACGGCGTCGTCCAGCATGGTGACGACGTGCGGGAAGGCGTCCCTGAAGAACCCGCTGATCCGGACGGTCACGTCGATTCTGGGCCGGCCGAGTTCGGCGAGCGGGATCGGTTCGAGGCCGCTGACCCGCCGGGACGCCTCGTCCCAGACCGGCCGCACGCCGAGCAGCGCGAGCACCTCCGCCACGTCGTCGCCCGCCGTGCGCATGGCACTGGTGCCCCAGACCGACAGCCCGACGGAGCGCGGCCACTCACCGGTGTCGGAGCGGTACCGCTCCAGCAGGGAGTCGGCCATGGCCTGCCCGGTCTCCCACGCCAGCCTGCTGGGCACCGCCCGGGGATCGACGGAGTAGAAGTTCCGCCCGGTCGGCAGCACGTTGATCAGCCCGCGCAGCGGCGACCCGCTCGGCCCGGCGGGGACGTAACCGCCGTCGAGCGCGTGCAGCACCGCGCCGATCTCGTCCGTGGTCCTGGCGAGCCGGGGCACGATCTCCCTGGCCGCGAACCCGAGCACCTTCTCCACGGCGGCCAGGACTCCGGAGTCGCGGTCACTTCCGCCGGCGAGGACGGACGCGGTGACGGGGGAGACGGTGAACGGGTCCCAGCCGTGCTCCTCCATGCCCTCGACGAGGGCGCGGGCCAGCGACTCGGCCTCGTCCACGCTCACCCTCGCGGCGCCGCCGTCCTCGGCCAGGCCGAGGGCCTCACGCAGGCCGGGGAGTGCCTCCTGGCCGGCCCAGATCTGGCGGGCGCGGAGCATGGCCAGCACGAGGTCGACGCGGGCCTTCCCCTCGGGGGCGCTGCCGAGCACGTGCAGGCCGTCGCGGATCTGGACGTCCTTGACCTCGCAGAGCCATCCGTCGACGTGCAGCAGGAAGTCGTCGAACCCGCTGTCCTGCGGCCGGTCGTCGACGCCCAGGTCGTGGTCGAGCCTGGCGGCCTGGATCAGCGTCCAGATCTGCGCCCGGATGGCGGGCAGCTTGGCCGGGTCCATGGCCGCGATCGAGGCGTGCTCGTCCAGCAACTGCTCCAGCCGGGCGATGTCGCCGTAGGTCTCCGCGCGGGCCATCGGCGGCACCAGATGATCGACCAGTACGGCGTGCGCCCGCCGCTTGGCCTGCGTGCCCTCACCGGGGTCGTTCACCAGGAACGGGTAGACCAGCGGCAGGTCGCCGAGCGCCGCGTCGGGGCCGCAGGAGGCCGACATCCCCGCCGACTTGCCGGGCAGCCACTCCAGGTTGCCGTGCTTGCCGACGTGCACGATCGCGTGCGCGCCGAAGTCGTCGGCCAGCCACCGGTAGGCGGCCAGATAGTGGTGGCTCGGCGGCAGGTCGGGGTCGTGGTAGATGGCGACCGGGTTCTCCCCGAAGCCGCGCGGCGGCTGGACCATCACCACGAGGTTGCCCGCGCGCAGCGCGGCCAGCACGATCTCGCCGTCGGGATCGCGGCTCCGGTCGACGAACAACTCGCCCGGCGGCGGCCCCCAGTGCGCCTCGATGCCGTGCCGCAGGTCCTCGGGCAGCGTCTCGAACCACGCCCGGTAGCGCGCGGCCGGGATCCGCACCGGGTTCGCGGCCAGTTGCTCCTCGGTGAGCCAGTTCCGGTCCTGGCCGCCCGCCGCGATCAGCGCGTGGATCAGCGCGTCGCCGTCCCGCTCCGCCACGCCGGGGAAACCGTCTCCGAGGTCGTACCCGGCCTCCGTCATGGCCGTGAGCAGCCTGACCACGCTGGCGGGGGTGTCCAGGCCGACCGCGTTGCCGATCCTGGAGTGCTTGGTCGGGTACGCCGACAGCATCACCGCGATCCGCCGTTCCGGTGCCCGGACATGCCGGAGCAGGCCGTGCCGTACCGCGATGCCGGCCACCCGCGAGGCCCGCTCGGGATCGGCCACGTACACGGTCAGGCCCTCGTCGTCGACCTCCTTGAAGGAGAACGGCACGGTGATGATCCGCCCGTCGAACTCGGGGATCGCCACCTGGGAGGCCGCGTCGAGCGGGGACAGGCCGTCGTCGTTCTCCCGCCAGGCGTCCCTTCCCGTGGTCAGGCAGAGGCCCTGCAGGATCGGCACGTCCAGCTCGGCGAGCGCGCCGACGTCCCACGCGGAGTCGTCCCCGCCCGCCGAGGCGGTCGCCGGGCGGGTGCCCCCGGCGGCGAGCACGGTGACCACCAGGGCGTCCGCGGCCCGGAGCGTGTCGAACAGGTCGGGCTCGGCGCTGCGCAGGGAACCGCAGTAGACGGGCAGGGCCTGGCCGCCCGCCTCCTCGATGGCCAGGCAGAGCGTCTCGACGAAGGCGGTGTTGCCCGCGACGTGGTGCGCGCGGTAGTAGAGCACGCCGATGACGGGGCCCTCGGTGCGTCGCACGACACGTTCGAGGGGGCCCCAGCTCGGGGTGGGCGCGGGCGGGGCGAAGCCGTACCCGGTGAGCAGCACCGTGTCGGAGAGGAAGGCGTGCAGCTGGGCCAGGTTCGCCGGACCGCCGTGCGCGAGGTAGGCGTGCGCCTCGGCGCAGACCCCGCCGGGCACCGTGGACAGCTCCATCAGCTCGGCGTCGGGGGCCTGCTCACCACCGAGGATCACGACGGGCCGCCGGTCGGCGAGCAGCGCGTCCAGCCCGTCCTGCCATGCCCGGCGTCCGCCGAGCAGTCGCACGACCACGAGGTCCGTGCCCTCGGTCAGCGCGGGCAGGTCCTCGGCGGACAGCCTCGCCGGGTTGCCGAGCCGGTAGTTCGCACCGCTCGTCCGCGCGCTGAGCAGGTCGGTGTCGGAGGTCGACAGCAGCAGGACGGCAGGCGGCGCGGGTGGCACGGCCGATCGCGGGGTGGGCGGCACGGAACGCATGCAGAAGTCCTCCCTCGGGGTCCTCGCCCCGGGTCGTCGTCATCGCGACGGCAGGAGTCTCCTGGCTCCCGGATCAACGCTCACCCCGGCCTTCCCGTCCGTTGCCGGACCGTGGCCTTCGGTGGGGTTCGCTCCCCGGTTACAGTGGCGGGACCGCGCCGGTTTCACACCGGCTTCCTCCCTGCGCCGTCGCCTAGGTCACACTATGCCAGGCGGACATCCGTAAAGAAATGGGAGCTACCATCCACTGCGTGTCAATAACCGACCCTCCCGGAAGAACCCGGGCCGACGCGTGTCCCGGAGCGCTCCAGGTGCACGCCGCGGCCGACGGCGGCCTGGCGCGGATCCGGGTTCCCGGCGGGGCGCTCACGGCGCGTCAGCTCCGCGTGGTCGCCGCCGCCGCCCGGGAGCTCGGATCCGGCGTGATCGAGCTGACCTCCCGGGCGAACCTCCAGGTACGCGGCCTCCCGCCGCAGGACGGCGAGCCCCTTCCCGTCGTGCACCCGGCACGCGACGACACGCGCGTTCCGGACGACGGCCGGCGGCTTTCCCCGGCATCCGACTTCGCCGTGCGGCTGGCCGCCGCCGGGCTGCTACCGTCGGCCACGCATGAGCGGGTACGCAACATCGTGGCCTCACCCCTGGCCGGGCGGGCACCCGCGAGCCTGCTCGACGTCCGTCCGCTCGTGTCCGAGCTGGACGGGGAACTCCGCGCCCGGCCCGTGCTCGCCGACCTGCCCGGCCGGTTCCTCTTCGCGCTCGACGACGGCTCGGGCGACATGGCGGCTCTCGGCGCGGACGTCACGCTGCTGCCGGTCGATCCGGTGGACGCCTCGGCGGACGTCTCCGAGGTGGCGCTGCTGCTCGCCGGTGCCGACCTGGGGCTGCGCGCACCCGTCTCCTCCGCCGTCACCGGCATGCTCGCGGTCGCCGAGGCGTTCCTGGCCGAGCGCGCCGAGCAGGGGTCGGGCGCGTGGCGGCTCGCCGAGCTGACCGACGGCCCAGTACGGGTCTCGGCCCGCGGGCTCGGGGCGGAGCCGGCTCTCCGGCTGTCCGCCCCCGCCGTACGACGGGCGCGAACGGTGGACAGCGGCACAATCGGGGTCGCCGCGCAGCGTGACGGAAGGTCGGCCCTCACCGTTCTCGCCGCGCTCGGACGGCTCACGGCGGCCCAGCTGGAGGCGCTCGCCCAGGCGGCCGAGCACGGCGGGGGAGAGGTCCGGGTGACGCCGTGGCGGACGATCGTCGTCCCCGACCTGCCGCCGCCGGAGGCCGACGGCCTGCGGGCGACGCTCACGGCCGCGGGCCTGGTCGGCGACCCGGCGTCGCCGTGGCTGGGCCTGACCGCCTGCGCCGGCCGGCCCGGATGCGCCAAGGCCCTCGCCGACGTCCACGCCGACGTCCATGCGGGTGTGCGCGCGAACGGCGGCACCGGTTCCGAGTTCGATGCGGACGGTCCTGATGACGTCCACCCCTCGCGGGGCCGCACCCGTGCGCTCCCCGTGCACTGGTCGGGCTGCGAGCGGCGGTGCGGACGCCCGCGCGGCCGGGTCGTGGACGTGGTCGCGACCGGAGACGGATACCGCGTCGAGGCGGACGGCGTGAGCCGTACGTTCGCCGACGCCGAGCAGACGAGCGCCGCGGTGGCGGCGACCAGAGAGGGAACGTGATCGACTACATCAGGGACGGGGCGGAGATCTACCGCCGCTCCTTCGCCACCATCCGCGCGGAGACGGACCTCGGCGGCATGCCGCCGGGCGTCGCCCAGGTCGCGGTCCGCATGGTGCACGCCTGCGGCATGGTCGACCTCGTCGACGACCTCGCGTGGTCGCCGGGAGTCGTCACGGCGGCGCGCGAGGCGCTGCGCGACGGCGCGCCCGTGCTGTGCGACGCCATGATGGTCGCCTCCGGTGTCACCAGGCGACGGCTTCCGAAGGCGAACGAGGTGATCTGCACACTCGGCGACCCGCGGGTCCCGGAGCTGGCGCTGCGGCTGGGCACCACCCGCAGCGCCGCGGCGCTGGAACTGTGGCGCGACCGGCTCGACGGCGCGGTGGTCGCGATCGGCAACGCGCCGACCGCGCTGTTCCGCCTGCTCGAACTGGTCGAGGAGGGGGCCGGACGCCCGGCCGCGGTGCTGGGCGTGCCGGTCGGCTTCATCGGGGCCGCGGAGTCGAAGCTGGCCCTGGCCGAGCACCCGGCCGGACTCGACCACCTGGTGGTGCACGGACGCAGGGGCGGCAGCGCGATGGCGGCGGCCGCCGTCAACGCGATCGCGAGCGAGGAGGAGTGAGCGGGTTGAGCGGGGATCTCGGGTGCCTGTACGGGGTTGGGCTCGCGGTGGCGGCGGCTGCCGTCAACGTGATCGCGGGTGAGGAGGAGTGAGCGGGTTGAGCGGGGATCTCGGGTGCCTGTACGGGGTTGGGCTCGCGGTGGCGGCGGCTGCCGTCAACGTGATCGCGGGTGAGG
>NZ_JBSFWD010000009.1:0-74534 GCF_053592655.1 Streptosporangium sp. NPDC002607 | reverse complement strand
GGAGGAGTGAGCGGGTTGAGCGGGGATCTCGGGTGCCTGTACGGGGTCGGACTGGGGCCGGGAGACCCGGAGCTGGTGACGGTTAAGGCGGCCAGGCTGCTCGGCGCGGCCGACGTGATCGCCTACCACAGCGCCCGGCACGGGCGGAGCATCGCCAGGTCGGTGGCCCTGCCCTACCTGCGGGGAGACCAGGTCGAGGAGGCGCTGATCTATCCGGTGACCACCGAGACCACCGACCACCCCGGCGGATACCAGGGCGCGCTCGACGACTTCTACGCCGACTGCGCCGTGCGGCTGGCCGCGCACCTGGACGCCGGGCGCGACGTGGTGGTGCTCTGCGAGGGCGACCCGCTCTTCTACGGCTCCTACATGCACATGCACAAGCGGCTCGCGCACCGGTACCCGACCGAGGTGGTGCCGGGGGTGACCTCGATCAGCGGGGCCGCCGCGGTGCTCGGCCGCCCGCTGGTCGAGCGGGACGAGACGCTGACCGTGCTGCCCGGCACGCTCCCGGCGGACGTGCTGGCCGAGCGGCTGGCCGCCGCCGACTCGGCCGCGGTGCTGAAACTCGGCAGGACCTTCGAGAAGGTCCGCGCCGCCTTCGCCGAGGCCGGTCGCCTCGACGACGCCTGGTACGTCGAGCGGGCCACCACCGGTAAACAGCGCATCGAGCCGCTGGCGGACGTCGACCCCGAGTCGGTCCCCTACTTCTCCCTCGCGCTGCTGCCCAGCCCGCTCACCCCGCCGGCGGCGGAGAGCGCGGCCGGTCAGGAGGCAGTCGGCGACCGCCGGGAGGAGTCCGGGGACGGGCGGCGCGGCGAGGTCGTCGTGGTGGGGCTCGGCCCCGCCGGGCGGCCCTGGCTGACCCCCGAGGTGCAGGAGGCCCTCGCCCGGGCCGACGAACTGATCGGCTACGGCCCCTACCTCGACCGGGTGCCGCCCAACCCGCGCCAGCGCCGCCACCCCACGGACAACCGGGTCGAGGCCGAGCGCGCCGCGCACGCGCTGGAGCTGGCCACCGCCGGATCACGGGTGGTCGTGGTCTCCTCGGGCGATCCGGGGGTGTTCGCCATGGCAAGCGCGGTGCTCGAGGTCGCGTCCGAGCCGAGGTTCGCCGACGTCGAGGTACGCGTGCTGCCCGGCCTGACCGCCGCTCAGGCGGTGGCCAGTCGCGCCGGGGCTCCGCTGGGCCACGACTTCTGCGTGCTGTCGCTGTCCGACCTGCTCAAGCCGTGGGAGGTCGTCGCGGACCGGATCACCGCCGCGGCGCGGGCCGACCTGGTACTGGCGATCTACAATCCGGCCTCGCGGAGCCGGACCTGGCAGGTGGCCGCCATGCGCGACCTGCTGCTCGAACACCGCTCCCCGCACACGCCCGTCGTCATCGGGCGGGATGTCGGCGGCCCGGCGGAGAGCGTGCGCGCCGTGGAGCTGGCCGACCTCGACCCCGCCGAGATCGACATGCGCTGCCTGCTGATCGTGGGCTCGTCCACCACCCGGCTCACCGAACGCGGCGGACGGCCCGTCGTCTACACCCCGCGTCGCTATCCGGCCTGAGCCTCCACCCAGGCCGCGGCGGCCTCGGCGGTGTCCGCCAGCTGGACACCGCCGGGGATCGGCGGCCGTCGTACGATGACCACCGGAATCCCCAGCTCCCGCGCGGCGGCCAGCTTGGCGGTGGTCATCTCGCCGCCGCTGTCCTTGGTCACCAGCACCTCGACGCGGTGCTCGCGCATCAGCTCCAGCTCTCCGCGCAGGGTGTACGGCCCCCGGGAGAGCACGACCACCGTCCGGCCGGGCAGCGGCGGGGTGGGCGGATCGACGGACCTGGCCAGGAACCACAGGTCAAGGCCGGTGAACGCGGCCAGGCTGCGGCGGCCGGTGGTGAGGAAGACCCGCCTCCCCAGCTCCGGCAGCAGGCGGGCGGCGGCCTCAAGCGTGGGCACCCAGCGCCAGTCGTCGTCCGGACCCTGGCGCCAGCCGGGACGGCGCAGCACCAGCAGCGGCACCCCGGTGCCGGCGGAGGCCGCGACGGCCGATGCGGTCATCCGCCGGGCGAACGGGTGGGTGGCGTCGACGACCAGGTCGATCGCGTGCTCCCGCAGCCAGTCGGCGAGCCCCTCGGGGCCGCCGAATCCACCCTCGCGCACCTCGCCGACCGGGAGCCTGGGGTTGGCGACCCGTCCCGCCAGCGAGGACACCACGTGCAGATCCGCCCGCCCGTCCAGCCGGGCGGCCAGCGCCCTGGCCTCCGCGGTCCCTCCCAGGATCAGCAGGCGTCTCATCTCGGTCCCGCCGGTCAATTCCGGCACCTGTCCGCCGAGTAGAGGTGGCTGTCGGGGAACGCCGAGGCCGTCAGCACCCGCCCGACCACGATCACCGCCGTCCGCAGCACCCCGGCGGCCCTGACCCGCTCGGCGATGTCGGCCAGGGTGCCCCGCAGGATCACCTCGTCGTCCCTGCTCGCCCGGGCCACCACCGCGACCGGGCAGTCGGCGCCGTAGGCGGGGAGCAGTTCCGTGACGACCGCCTCGATCCGCTGCACGGCCAGGTGCAGCACCATGGTCGCCCGGCTCGCGCCGAGCGTGGCCAGGTCCTCGCCCTCCGGCATCGGCGTGGCACGCGCGGACGTACGGGTGAGGATGATGGACTGCCCGACTCCCGGCACGGTGAGCTCCCGCTTCAGCGAGGCCGCCGCGGCGGCGAAGGCCGGGACGCCCGGCACCACGTCGTACGGGATGCCGAGCGCGTCCAGCCGCCGCATCTGCTCGGCCATCGCGCTGAAGACGGAGGGGTCGCCCGAGTGCAGCCGGGCGACGTCCAGCCCGGCCGCATGCGCGCCGGCCATCTCGGCGACGATCTCATCGAGGGTGAGCCCGGCGGTGTCCACCAGCCGTGCCCCGGGCGGGCAGTCGTCCAGCAGTTCGCGCGGCACCAGCGACCCGGCGTACAGGCACACCGGGGACGAGGCGATCACCCGCAGGCCGCGCACCGTGACGAGGTCGGCGGCTCCGGGGCCCGCTCCGACGAAACACACCCTGGCCGTCAAGACTCCTCCTCCTTGACCGATGACCAGACGGTCACCGGCATCATCGTCCGCCAGCCGGTGAAGCCGCCGACCGGGGCGGCGCGGCCGACCGCGAGGCGCACCAGGTCTCCGCCGTGCCTGCCGTACCAGTCGGCCACGACCGCCTCGGACTCCAGGGTCACCGCGTTGACCACCAGCCTGCCGCCCGGCCTGAGCGCCGCCCAGCAGGTGCTCAGCACGCCGGGAACCGTCGCGCCGCCGCCGACGAAGACGGCGTCGGGCACGGCCAGCCCGGCGAGCGCGCCGGGGGCCGCGCCGACGACGACCTCCAGTTCGGGCACTCCCAGCGCGGCCGCGTTGCGCGCGGCCCGCTCCGCCCGGTCCCGGCGGCTCTCCACCGCGACGGCCCGGCACGCGGGATGGCAGCGCATCCACTCGATCGCGATGCTTCCCGCACCCGCGCCGACGTCCCACAGCAGCTCGCCGGGGACGGGCGCGAGGCGGGACATGGTGACCGCCCGCACCTCGCGCTTGGTCAGCTGCCCGTCGTGCTCGAACGCCTCGTCCGGCAGCCCGGGGACGCGGGGGAGCGGGACGTGTCCCGGGTCAGACATTGCCGAGCACCCGGGTCACCTGGATCTCGATCACGACACGGTCGGGGTTCACCCGGGGGGCGCGGTAGCGCAGCGCGTACCGGCGCTCGGCGTCGGCGACCTCCTCGGGGGTGTCCCGGAGCACCGCACGCCCCTCCAGGGTGGACCAGCGCCGCCCGTCGACCTGGCAGACGGCGGCCGGCGCGCCCGCCGGACCCGCGGCGGCCACCAACCGGCCCTTGTACGACCCGCGCGAGGTGATGACCCGGGCGATCGCCGTGCCGACGTCGAGCGTCACCCCGACGGGCACCACGTGTGGCGTCCCGTCGGCTCGGACGGTGGTCAGCGTGCACAGGTGCCGCTCATGCCAGAACGCGTCGAACCCCTCGCCGAGCCCGGCCAGGTCCGGCCGCGTGGCCCCCACAAGCATCACGTCACCCCAATGGTCGTCGGTACGTTCACCCGATGACGAACCCCCGTGGCGTACCGTCGCGGGGTGCCGCCCTCTCCCGGTGCCGGGCAGGGCGCGCCGCACGTCACCCGTGGCGGGGCCAGAGTGTACTCGGAGACGGGGGTGACGGCCGAGGCCAGGGTCCTTCACACCGGGCCGGGCACGGCGTGGGTGAAGCCGCCGTCCGGGTCAGACCGGGTCAGACGACCCGGACCCGCTCGGCAGCAGCAGCGCGACCAGCACGCCCACCCCGCACAGGGCGGCGGTGATCAGGAAGATCTCGCTGTACTCGGTGTGCAGCGCCGCCCTGACCTTCTCCTCGTACTCGGCCAGCCGGGTGGCGTACACGGCCGGGTCCACGCCGAAGGGCAGCGGGGTGTCCAGGTCCGCGGTGAGGGACTGGAAGCGGTGGAAGCCCCAGGCGGACAGCGCGGCGACGCCGAGCAGCATGCCCATCATCCGGGCCACGACCACCGCCGCCGAGGCCACCCCGTGCTGGACGGCGGGGACGGCACGCAGCACCGCGGAGGAGACCGGTGCGATCACCAGACCCAGACCGAGACCGGCGACGATCAGGTCGGCGTCCATCCGGTACCCGGCCGAGGCGAGGTCCAGTGGCCACTGGCCGATGCGCACGTAGCCGACGCCTGCCAGCGCCAGCCCGATCACCGTCACCACGCGCTCACCGTACCGGCGGGACGCCAGGCCGCCCACCAGAGCGGCCACGGAGAGCGCGACCAGGAAGCGCGACAGCACCAGGGCGCCGTCCAGGGTGTCCAGGCGCAGCAGGGTCTGGGCCGACAACTGCACGTCGACCAGGGTGACCAGCAGCGCGGCGCCGGTCAGGAAGCTCACCCCGAGCGTGGCGAAGAACGGGCCGCGCAGCACCCTCGCCATGTCGATCAACCGGGTTCTGGCGCGCATCTCCCACACGACGAACACGGCGCCGGACACGACCCCGCCGACGATCGCCGGCAGGCCCCACGGCGGGAGGACCGCCCCGCTCGGGTCGGGGTTGTAGAGACCGGCCACGAGCAGGCCGAGCGCGAGCGCCAGCAGCAGCCCGCCGACCACGTCGACGCGGCTGCCGCCGGTGCCGGTCCGGTCACGGCCGGGGGGCGGCACCGACCGCTGTACGGCGACCGCGGCCAGGGCCACCAGCGGGATGTTCAGCCAGAAGATCGACCGCCAGCCGCCGAGTTGCACGCCGCCGAGCTGGAGGGTGGACGGGACCAGGGCGGCGAGGGCCGCGCCGTACAGGGGGCCCAGCACGCTGCCGAGCTCCTGGGCCGACCCCACGGCGCCGAGCGCCACCGGACGCTCGTCCTCATCCCACAGATCCCCGATCAGAGCCATGGTGATGGGCAGCAGCGCGCCGCCCGCGACCCCCTGCAGGGCCCGTCCGGCGACCAGCCAGGGCACCGTCTCACCCAGCGCGGTGATCACCGAGCCCGCCGCGAAGCCCGCCAGGCAGAGCTGGATGAGCGGGCGCCTGCCGTACCGGTCGGAGAGCTGACCGAGCAGCGGCATGGCCGCGATGTAGCCGAGCAGGAAGCCGGTGACGATCGGGGTGGCCCGCTCCATGTGGTTGAGCGGGACGTCGACGTCCTTGGCGATGTCGATGAGGACCGTGACCACGACGTACGCGTCCAGCGCCGCCAGCAGCACCGCGGTGCCGCCGACGCCGAGAGCGGCCCGTCGCCGGGCCAGCCGGCCGCCGTCCTCCGGGACGGCGCGGGTCACCATCACTGGGCCGGAGCGGTGACCTGGACCGGCACGTCGTAGTCGCTGAAGACCACGATCACCTTGCCGCCGGTCAGTGGCAGATCCGCCTTGAGCAGGCGGCTGGTGGCCTTGTCGATCCAGAGCGTGCCGTCGACGCTCTGCGCGAGGCCGGGCACCATCGTGGCGAGCACCTGCTGGGAGAGCGTCGCCGAGACCCGGTAGGAGTCGACGCCGTTCACCTTCTCGGCCGCCTGGGTCTTCGGGTCCAGCGCGTTGCTCAGCAACTGTACGACGCCCTTCTCCGGGTTGAGGATGGCGGACGGGTCGTAGATCGCCGCCAGCTGGCTCCGCGACATCTTCTGGAAGCCTCCGGTCACCCCTTTGAAGTGGACGGTCTCCCCGATCAGCACGAAGCTGATCTCCTGAAGACTGCCCGCCACGTCGATCTGGATGGTGCCGTCCGCGTCGCCGGTTCCGCTGAGGCGGCCGGAGGCCTTCTTGACCGGCACCGCGGGAGCGCCCTCGGTCTCCATGGAGAAGGTCGCCGACTTCACGGCACGTGTCGCCTCCGCGGACTTCTTGACCAGTTCGGCTCCGCTGGGAAGGGCTGCCGTGGCGTCGGAGGCGTCGCCGCCGCTGCAGGCGGTGACCAGGGAGCACACGGTGAGCACCGCGGCGATGAAGATCCGGCGAGCAGACATGGGCGGATCGTAACGACAGCGCGGTCTACTAAGGGAGTACGGGCGGTATCGGTTTCGCGTCAGCGAATGTTTTTGAGGTGCTCCACCACCGGAGCGTAGGCGATTTCCAGCTCGATCAGCTGATCGTCGGTGAGCAGGTCGATGAAGTGCCGGCGCACGCCGGCCACGTGGTGCGGCGCGACCCTGTTGATGGTGTCCCAGCCGTGCGCGGTGAGGACGGCGAAGGTGCCGCGCCGGTCGTCGGCGCAGGTCTCCCTGGCGACCAGGCCGGCCTTCTCCATCCGGGAGATCTGGTGCGACAGCCGGCTGCGGGACTGGATCGTGGCGTCCGCCAGGTCGCTCATCCGCATGCGGTGACCGGAGATCTCCGACAGGTTCACCAGGATCTCGTAGTCGTTCACCGAGAGCCCGAAGGGCTGGAGTTCGCGGTCGAGGCGGTGTTCGAGGAGTTTGTGCGCGGCGAGGTGGGCACGCCACGCCCGCTGCTCGACTGACGACAGCCAGCGAGGCGTCTCGTCGTTCACCGGTCGCTCACCACTCTCGTGCCCCGCGCCGGTGACTCCGGTGACTTCGGCGGGTCCGCCCCCCGACCGACCACTCCGTTCGCCGGGCGAGGCCTGCTGCAGGGTCATGAATCAGAACCTACCTCAGAAGGCACCGATCACTCGTGGTAGGCGGTGTCAGCGCGCCCGGAGGGGGCTGCCTCTCCGTCGTCATTTTCCCTTCCTGCTCGGCGACGGGGCCGGAGATGATGTCGGGGACGGCTCGACGGTCTCGCCGTTCGGGTCGGTGACCAGTTCCTCGGCGGCGCCCATGACCGTGGCCGCGTTCACCTTCCACCGGCCTCCCGTCTTGATCAGGCTCAGCTCCATGTACGTGCCGAGCATGCGCCGGGTCCCCGCCGTGCTCGTGACCTGGGAGTCGACCACCGTGATCGCCTTCGCCCTGCCCTCGCCGACCGCTGAGACGTAGACGCCGCGGATCGAGGCCGAAGAGCTCGCCCGCATCGTGGTGATCACACCTTCGAGCGGGCTGAACGCCTCGTTGTAGGTCTTCTCGAAGTCCTCGCCGGAGATGGCGAAGACCCGGTCGCGGTAGGCCTGCAGGTCGGTGTGGTCGTAGGTCTGCAGGGCCACGGCGAACTCGCCCGCCCGGGTGGACACCGCCTCGCGGTCGGCCTTCTCCTGCGCCAGCCGGTCGGCGGCCATCCACTGGAGCACCGCGGTGGTCGCGGTCGCCGCGAACAGCATGGCCGCGACGGCACCGGCCAGCCTGCCCCGCCACGTGCTGAATCCGCTCCTCCCGCTACCCGCGGCCCCGTGCTCCCGCTCGGTCTCCGTGCTCGCCCCGGCAGGTCCGGCCTCAGGTTCCTTACCGGCCTCCTGATCCTGGTCCGGAGCCGGGGGCGGGGCGTCCTCGGCGGGGGCGTGCCGGTGCTGTTCCGACGTGCGGGGGGTGGGGGTCAAGGGCTTACTCCTGTTCACGGCGGCGGGAGGCTCGGCCGACGGCGATCCAGCCGAGCACACCGCCGGAGATGGCGACCGCGGCGAAGATCGCAACGATGAGGGGGGTCATGTCCTGGGAGGACTCCGAGGTCCGGCCGGTGTCCGCGGCCGGTACCGGCTCCCGGCTCTCCTCAGGTGCCGGTGTCGCGTCGCCGGGTTCGGCGGTCGCTCCGTCCGCGGACTCGTCGTCGGCGTCTCCGCCGGCGTTCTCGTCGCCGGGAGCCTCCTCGTCCTTTCCGACCGCCACCTTGCTCGCGGGTCCCTTCGGGCAGGTGCGGAGCTTGGGGACCGTCGGGGGAGCCAGCGGATTGCGATACTCCCGCGCGGCCTTGGGGCCGCCGGGGACGCTGAAGATGAAGGCGGTCCTGCCGTACAGGCCGTCGGCCTGCCTGTCGCTCACGTCGGCGATCAGTGCCTGCGCGGTGGGTACGTTGCGGAGCAGGTGGTTGACGTTGTCGGGAGTACGGCCGCCGAACACCTTGCCGGGCTTGACGCCTCCGGCGGTCAGCAGACAGGACAGGCCGGGGCGTGCGGTGGTGAGCAGGGTGTTGACCTGCCGGAAGAAGCTCGGCCCGTGGTCGAGGGCGGCGTTCAGCTGCCTGCGGGACTCGCGGACCGCCCGGGTCACCGCGGCCAGGTCGTCCACCCCCTCGGACAGTTTCTCGCGCCTGTCCGCCAGGGTCCCGGTGAGCCGGGTGAGCTGCACCGACAACTCGTCCAGCACATCGGTGTTCTCGGCGAGGGTCGCGGTGAGGTCGTGCGCGTTGTCGACGATCTCCCGGATCGAGGTCGTCCGCCCGTCCAGGCCGGTCGCCAGCTCCCCCACGATGGTCCGGGCGTCCTCGGCCGGCACCGCGTCGAGCAGCTTGCCGACACCGTCGAACAGCTTCCGGTAGTCGAGCGGCACCGAGGTGCTGGCCAGCGGGATGGTGGCGCCCGCGGCCAGGGTGGCGCCCTCGCCGCCGCCGGTTCCGCTCCTGGGCGGGGAGATCTCCACGTACGGCTCGCCGATGGCGGACTTGCGGCGCACCTCGGCGGTGACGTCCCGGGGCAGACGCACCCCGCGATCGATGCTCAGCGCGACAACGATCTTGCCGGGTGCCAGCTCCACGCCGCTGATCCGGCCGATCCGCACGCCGAGGTAGGCCACGTCGAAGCCCTCCACCAGGCCGGGGGAGGAGAGGAACTCGGCGTTGATCCGGTACGGCCGCTCGACGAGGTCCAGCTTGATGATGGTGGTGAACGCCCACACGGTCATCACGACGCCGAGCGCCGCGAAGAAGCCGAGGTTGATCCAGATGCGGTTCCTCATCGCGGCGGCCCCAGCAGCAGGCGGAAGTCGTCCACCGAGTTGGGCAGGCGGGGCCTGTCGCTCTTCTTCGGCTCGGGCAGCAGCAGCCCCTTGAGCCACACGGAGATCAGCAACTGGCCGTTCACCACGAGTGGTGGCTGGTCGAGGAAGCTCTGCACCCGGCTCACCAGCACCTTCAGGTCCTCCTTGCCGCGTACCGCCGAGGTGGAGACCGCGTCGAGCTCGCGCAGCAGGGTGCGCAGCCGGGCCTCGTGCCTGGGATAGATCGTGTCGTTGACCTCACGGGCCAGCGCGGTGAGCTCCCGGAGGGTCTTCTTGATGTGCCTGCGGCCGTGGTTCAGGCGGGCGGTGGCGTCGGAGAGCGTGCCGGGCAGCCGGTCCAGCTCCGCGGTGCCCTTGGCGAGTTCGTCGCCGAGCCTGGCCAGACCGTCGATGGTACGGGCCAGGTCCTCGCGGGACTCCGCGTAGGCGGTGGTGACCTCGGTGGTCTGCCGCAGGAGCCGGTTGAGGTCCTTGCCCTTGCCGCCGATCCCGGTCGCCGCCGCGTCCAGGACGGCGTTCACGTCCTGGGCGCCGAGCGCGTCGATGAGCGGCCCGGCCCGCTCGGTGACCTGCTCGATGTCGGGTTTGACGGAGGTCACGGCGATGGTCGAGCCGCTTCGCATGAACGGCCCCGTCGTCATGTCCCGCCCTTCGGGAAGGTCCAGCTCGATGTAGTTCTCGCCGAGGATCGAGGTCTTGGCGACGATGGCGCTCGTCCCCTCGGGCACCTGGTTGCCGTCCTCGATGGACATGGTGACCTTCGCCCGGTAGCCCTCCAGCCGGATGTCGGTCACGCTGCCCACCCGTACGTCGGACACCTGAACGCTGTGCCCGGCCACCAGGCTCTGCACGTCGTCGAAGGTCGCGGTCAGGGTGAGCTCGCCGGTCGGCGCGCCCAGGGTCTGCAGGCTGCACGCCGCGCTCAGCCAGAGCACGGCCAGCCCGGCGACCGGGCGGGTCCACCGCCGCCACCGGCCCGCGATCTTTTGGCCCGCGCCCGCCGGTGTCCCCGGTCGTGTCCCCGAGGGCGTCTCCGTCCGCTCCCGTACTCCCGTGCCCATCAGCGGCCCTTCCCGCTGCCCTGCCAGGGGCAGTTGCTCAGCTCTCCCGGCAGGCAGGGCACCTTGCCCAGGCCCATGGCCTCGAAGAGCGGGGTCAGCCAGGCCCGCGTCAGCGCGTTGAGCACCACACGAATCTTGAGCACGTGGTTCTTCCTGTCCCACGACAGGATCATGTTGTCCAGGAACTTCCTGGTGCCCTCGATGCCCTCGGCCACCGACTCGCTGTTGACCTTGAGGGTCAGCACCAGCTCGGCGAGGTTGGCCACCCCCTTGGGCAGCCGCTCCTGGTACGCCTCGATCAGCACGTCACCGCGCTGCACGAACTCCGCCAGGCCGGTGATGAAGCGTTTCATCCGCTGCCGCTCGTCGGCGAGGGTGGCGCCCGCCTCGGCGAAGGCGTCGATGGTGGTCTTCACCTGCTTCTCGCGCCTGTTGAGGTTGGTGGCGATCCGGTTGAGGCCCCTGGCCAGCTCGATCAGCTGCTCGTCCTGCCCGGCGAGGGTGCGGGTCAGCGAGGCGGCGTCGGCGAGCGCGCCGTTGATCTGCTTGCCCCGGCCTCTGACGGTGTCGGCCAGGTTGCCGGCCACATCGCCCATCTTGTCGGTGTCGAGGGCGTCGGTGAGCTTGGTGAACGTCTCCAGGGCGTCGTCGATCTCCACCGGCAGGTCGGTCCGCTCCAGCGGGATCACCGCATCGGGTGCGATCTTCGGCTTGCCGGGTGTCCAGGGCGGGTGGAGCACCACGTTCCGCTCGCCCAGCGTGTTCTGCGCGGCCACGATGGCGTTGACATCGGCGGGCAGCGGTATCCCCCCGTCGATCAGCAGATCCGCCCGGACCCTGTCGCCCTCGACCGTGAGCTTCTCCACGGTCCCCGCGTCCAGGCCCAGCACCTTGACCTTCGCCTGCTCGTACAGCGAGGGGGCCGCGCTGAAGTAGGCGGTCAGCCGGTAGGGGCCGGCCCCTACCGGCAGCAGCGAACACCCCCCGGTGGAGGCCAGCAGCACTCCCGCGAGCAGCGCCGCGATCACCCTGCGCGCCGGGGACCGCGCCGCGGTGCGGGCGCGGTGCGGGCGGCTCGCTCCTTGCTGTCCCTGTGCTGTCAACGGCTGTTCCTGTCCTTGCGGATGGCAGCCAGCACCTCGGGGTTGATCGGCCCCAGCCCGGTGGCGATGGCTTCTATCCACGGCCCGTGGCCGCCGGTCGTGGCGAGCCCGGAGAAGGTGGGGCCGACCCAGGCGAGCACCGAGTTGAGGTTCCTGCCGCTGGTGGAGTCGAGGCGGTTGCCGATGGCGGTCACGTCGTCGATCACCGTGATCAGGTCCTTCTCGTGCCGGGTGACCAGGGTGGTGATGCTGTTGACCAGGTCGCTGCCGTCGCCGAGCAGCGACTTCAGCTCGTCGCGGCGGAGCCGCAGCTCGTTGAGCATGATCTCGATCGAGTCGATCAGGCGGCCGATCTGCGCATCCTTCTTCTCCAGCACGTCCATGATCTTGTTGCCGTTGTCCAGCAGCCGCCGCAACTGAGGCTCGCTCTCGCTGATGATCTCCGACAGCTCGCCGATGTTGTCCAGCAGCTTGCTGACCCTGCCCTGGCGGGCGGGCTTGAGCTCCGCCAGCTCGGCCAGGAGCCTGTCGACGGAGTCGGTGTCGAGCCGCTGCACCAGCCGGGTGGCGTCCTTGAGCGCGTCGGTGACCAGCACGGGGGTGCTCGTCCGGGACATGGGGATCCGCCGCTGCTCCTCGGGCAGCTCGTCCATGTACGGGCGGGTGACCGGCCCGGTGAGCCTGACGTAGCGCCCGCCCAGCAGGTTGGACAGGGCGATCTCGGCCCGGGTCTGCGGGCCTAGTCTGATCCCGTCGTCCACCCTCCAGGTCACCACGACGTGCCCCTGGGAGTAGTCGGCGCGGACCTCGGTGACCTTGCCGACCGTCACCCCCGCCACCCGGACGTCGTTGCCGGAACGCAGCCCGGCCGAGTCGGGCAGCACCGCCGACATCGGGTATCCCCCCTCCAGCAGCCCCAGGTTGCCGATGAGGAAGGTGACGACCAGCACGACGGTGAGGACCGTCATCGACACCAGGCCGACGACGGTCCTGTTGCGGTCGCGGAACGACTTGAGCGCCATCAGGACCCCACCAGAACCCGGCGCAGGTCACCGGTGTCGGACAGCTTGAAGGAGCCGCGCAGCGGCGGAGGGCTCTTCATCGGGTACGGGCAGGGCAGCGGGCCGAGCGCGAAGCAGGGCACGTAGGCGGTGACGAAGTTGCCCTGGCCGGTCACCTGGAACGAGCGCCGCAGCGGCGGGGTGAGCGTGCCGAGGAGCCTTTCCACGCTGCCGATGTTGCGCCGGATGCCGCCGGTGAGCCGGGTCAGGTGGTCCACCACCCGGCCGAACTCCTGGGAGTTCGCGCCGAGCACCCGGTCGTTGACCCTGACCGTGGTGGACAGCTCCACCAGGGCGTCGTCGACCAGCTCGCGGTTGCGGGCGAACGCGCCGGTCAGCGTGACCAGGTTGTCGACCAGCTGGGCTATCTGCCGGTCCCTGCGGGCGACGACGTCGGTCACCGTGGCGTAGTCCTCCAGCAGCCCCTGGATGACCTTCCTACGTTCGGCGATCGTGCCGGTCAGGTCGTCGAGGTTGTCGACCAGTTTGGGGATGTTCTCCTGGTTGCCGTCCAGCGCCTCGCCCGCCGCGGTGAGCAACTGGTTGATCTGCTCGGGGTCGAGGCTGCGGGTGAGCGGGCCCAGGTCGCTCGCGAGCTCGCCGATGTCGACCACCGAACTCGTCCGCTCCACGCGGGCGCCGTCGCCGAGCATCTCCCCGGCGGTGCCCGGCTCCAGATAGACCACTCGCTGCCCGATCGTGTTGCGCCAGCGGATCGCGGCCGAGCTGTCGGAGGGAACCCGTACATCCGTCCGTACGCTGAGCGTGACCTCGGCCCGGCCCGCGACCACCTCGATCGTGTCGACCTGCCCGACGGGCGCACCCGCGATCTTCACCTGGTCTCCCTCGTGCAGCCCGGAGACGTCGTCGAAGGTGGCGACGAGGCTGTAGGAGTCGCCCACGTCGACCCTGGCGATCTGGCCGCCGATCAGGACGATCAGCGTGCCCGTCACCAGGAGGAAGAGTACGAACTTGCCCAGCGTCCAGCGGCGCCGAACCTGCTCCGCGGATCCGGCCACGCGCTCACCCGCCCTTCGTGGAGCCGCACGCGCCGACGAAGAGCTCGCACACGTCCGTCGAGATGAAGGTCTCCATCTTGATCTGGGCGGTGCCGTTCGGGCCCTGCCCCGAGGCCAGGTCGTTGAGTACGGCGAGCATCCGGTTCAGCCCTCGCACACCGTCTCCGGCGATGCCGAGCTGCGCGTACAGCAGGGAGGCGACGCGTTCCCCGGAGTTGACCGCGGCTTTGAGGTCGCGGCGGTGCTTGCGCAGGCCGTGCGCGGTCAGATGGGAGACGTCGTCGAGTTCCTTGAGCAGGGCGCGTACCTTGTCGGCCCGCTTCAGCAGGTCGGGAGTGATCACATTGGCGTCCGCGGAGATGGCCACCAGCTCGTCGCCCTTGTCGGCCAGGGCCGCGCTGAGGTCCCCGGCGTCGCCGATGAACCGCTGGAAGTCGGCGCGGTGCCGGTGGGCCACCTTGATGACCCTTCCGGCGTCGCCGATGATCGCCCGCAGCTGCGGGCCCTTGCCGTCCAGGCCCCGGCCCAGGGTGTGCACGATGGTCGTGACGTCCTGCGGGTCGATCGCCTTCAGCCCCTCGTACGCGTCGGTGAGGGAGTCCGACAGGTCGGAGGGGGCCTCGGTCCTGGTGATGACCGCGCCGCTGAGCAGGTAGGGGCCGGAGGTCTCGCCGGAGCCGGGGACGAGGTTGACGAACTTGGGGCCGAAGACCGAGCTCGGCTCGATCGTGGCGGTGACGCTCTGGGGCACCCTGACTCCGGGGTCCACGTAGATGGCGACCACGGCCCGGCCCTGCCGGTCCAGGGTGACCGAACCGACCCCGCCCACCGTGATGCCGCGGATCTTGACGGGGGAGTTGGGGTCCAGGCCCTGGCCCGAACGGGTGAACACCGCGGTCAGCCGGGTGCCGCTCACCTCGGACGCACCCCGCACCACCGCGGCGACGGACACGGCCAGGACCAGCAGCACGACGATCGAGATCGCCAGCCTGATCGGCAGCGCCACCTCGCCCCTGGCCGCCATCCGGCTCACCCCGTCAGCTTCAGGCTGCTGCCGCCACCCCAGAACAGGTAGGACAGCAGCAGGTTGAGGAGGATGACCGTGACGATCGACTGCCGGATCGCCCGCCCGGCCGCGATACCCACGCCGACTGGGCCGCCGGTGGCGTTGAACCCGTGGTAGCAGTGGATGCTGACCACGGCGAACGCGAAGACGATCACCTTGACCACGCTGTAGAAGATGTCGATCACCGGCAGGCCGAGGTAGAAGTAGTAGTCGTAGACGCCCGGCGACATGCCGAACAGGACGGTGCACATCAGCCGGGTGGCGAAGAAGCTGGCGAACAGCGCGATCATGTAGACCGGGATCAGCGCGATCAGCGCGGCCACCACGCGGGTGCAGATGAGGTAGGTGAACGCGTTGATGGCCATCACCTCCAGCGCGTCGATCTCCTCGGAGATCCGCATGGCGCCGAGCTCGGCGGTGAAGGACGAGCCGACCTGGGCCGCGAGCGCGACCGCCGCGATGATCGGGGTGATCTCCCGCACGTTGGCGAAGCTGCCCACCAGCCCGATGAAGGACTCGGCTCCGATCGACTGCAGGCCCTGGTAGCCCTGGAGGCCGACGGTGGCACCGACCGCGAAGGCCATGGTGAACACCACGAAGACCATGCCGCCGCCGATGACCGTCGCACCGACGCCCACCACCACGTCGCTGACCTGACGCAGGACGACCTTGGAGAACTTCAGCCGCAGGATGATGTCCCTGACCGAGTAGAAGACGACCTTCCACAGGAAGAGCGGCCAGTCCGACAGCGAGGCCAGCCGGTCCGCGCCGTCGCGGATCAGCCCGTACGCGCGAACCCCCGCGGTGCGCACCTCCGGTACGACGGCCATCACATCGCCCTCGGCGGATAGGCGAGAAAGTAGATCATGGTGATCACGTAGTTGACCGCGAAGACCAGTATGAACGTGACGACCGTCGACTGGTTCACCGCGCGGCCCACGCCGACCGGGCTGGTCTGGCAGGTCATGCCGAAGTAGCACGACATGATGGCCGCGATGAAGCCGAAGATCCAGGCTTTGAGCAGCGTCACCAGCAGGTCGCTGGTGACCAGCAGCGAGACCGCGCCGTCGAAGTACGCGCCGGGCGTGACGCCCTGGACGATGACGTTGAAGAAGTAGCCGCCGCCCGCCCCGGCCACGATGACCAGCGGTACCAGCAGCACCGCCACCGTACTCGCCGCCCAGAGCCGGGGGGTGACCAGGCGGTGGATCGGGTTGACCGCCATCACCTCCATGGCGGCCAGCTCGTCGCGGATGTTGCGGGCGCCGATGTCGGAGGTCATGGCCGAGCCCCCGGCTCCGGCGATCAGCAGGGCGGAGGCCATCGGGGCGACCTCGCGGACCAGGCCGACGACCACCGCGCCGCCGGTGGCGGAGGAGGCGCCCAGCTGCCAGGCCAGCTGGCCCACCTGCAGGGCGACGGTCGCGCCCAGCGGGAGCGAGACCAGCAGCACGGGCAGGCTCGTGACGCGGGCCAGGAACCAGCACTGCTGGACGAACTCCCAGAACCAGGTCCTGACGTCCCAGGTGCGGCGGAAGCCCTCAAGGGCGATCACTGACATGTCGCCGACCCGGTCCAGCACGCCGGTCGTCCGGCGGACCAGGTAACCGGTGACCCTCGTCCGCCCGCCGACCGCCATCAACCCGCCGTCCGTTGAGCCATGACCACCTCGGAACTAGCGACTCCGACCATGGACCAGCCACGCTACTGACGGGTATTCCAGTAAGTCGATGCTTCCCAAGTAATTTGATGAAAAGGTATGACCCCCACCTTTCAACTTGTCAGCCCCTCACATTTTCCTCCCGCCTTCCCGTGAGGACGCGCCCCTCCGCGCCCCACGGAAACCGCTTCACCTACGAGCCCATCAGGCCGCGCCGGCCCACCCCCCCCATCCACTTCTCGATCTCGTCCGGGTGGCGGGGCAGACCGCCTGACATGAGGCGGGCGCCGTCGGCCGTGATGACGAGGTCGTCCTCGATGCGCACCCCGATGCCGCGCAGCTCCGGCGGCAGCGTCAGGTCGTCAGGCTGCAGGTAGAGGCCGGGTTCGACGGTCAGCACCTGGCCCTCCTCCAGCACACCGTCCAGATAGACCTCCGCGCGGGCACTGGCGCAGTCGTGCACGTCCATGCCGAGCATGTGGCCGCTGCTGCACAGCGTGTAGCGGCGGTACAGGCCGCTGTCCGGCTCCATCGCCTCGTCCGCGCTGATCTTCAGCACGCCCCAGTCGCGCAGTCCCTCCGCGATGACCCGCATGGCCGCACCGTGGAAGTCGCGGAAGCTCGCACCGGGCCGCAGGACGGCGATCGCCGCCTCCTGGGCCTCGTACACCAGCTCGTAGACCTGGCGCTGGACCGGGTCGAAGCGCCCGGAGAGCGGCAGGGTCCTGGTGATGTCGGCGGTGTAGAGGTGGTCGGTCTCCACGCCCGCGTCGAGGAGGAGCAACTCGTTCTCGTTCAGCCGCCCGTCGTTGCGGATCCAGTGCAGCACGCACGCGTTCGCGCCGGAGGCCACGATGCTGTCGTAGCCGACCGCGTTGCCCTCCAGCCGGGAGCGGAGGCCGAAGACCCCCTCCAGGTAGCGCTCGCCGCGCCGGTGTCCCAGGGCGGCGGGCAGGGCCCGCACCACGTCCTCGAACCCGCGCGTGGTCGCGTCCACCGCGAACTGCAGCTCCGCGATCTCCCAGTCGTCCTTGATCAGCCGCATCTCGGACAGGAACGCCTCCAGCTCCTCGTCCCCGTCGCCGGGCGCGACTCGCCCGTCCACCGACGCGTCCACCCCGCGCAGCACCCGCGCGGGCCCGCCGAGCACGTCGTCGAGCCTGTCGATCGGCGCGCAGGCGATCTGGTACAGCGCCTCCGCCTCGGCCAGGTCGGGGCGGCGGCCGACCCAGAACTCGCCGTAGCGGCGGTCGCGGTAGAACTCCTGCCCGGCCTGTCCCGGCGCCGACCGCACCGAGCGGGGGCGCAGGAACAGGACGGCCTCACCGGAGGGCTCGACGACCAGCACGTCGTCGGGTTCCTGGTCACCGGTGAGGTAGGCGAACGCGCTGTGCGTCCGGAACCGGTAGTCGCTGTCGTTGCTACGCGCCTTGAGCGTGCCGGACGGGACGACCAGCCGCTCACCGGGGAAGCGGGCGGCGAGCGCGGCGCGCCGCTTGGCGGTGTAGGCGGCCTGTGGCAGCGCGGCCAGGTCGTCGCGGTGGGTGTCGGCCCAGCCGGTGTTCATGAACTCGGCGAGGGCGTCGGAGACCGGCAGGTCGTGGCTGCCGGTATTGAGCTTCTGGGTCATTTTGTCCCCGGGCGCGAAGGTCTGCGGTCCCTCCCACGCTAGCCCGGAGCGACGGGCCCCGCACCTTCGTCGCCGGGGGTGCGGGGCGCCGCCGTGAACCGCGGATCAGCCCACCGGGACCTGGTAGGTCTTGGCCAGGTCGGAGGTGGCGGCCTCCTTGAAGATCACCGCGCCGCCCAGGGCGTCCTTGTCCGGCTTGGCGACGTACGACAGCAGTGAGGCGGGCTTGTCGAACGTGGTGAAGTCCATGACGGCACCGAACTCCGCGCCCCAGGCCGACTGGCCGCGGTGCGCGGCGACCACGGCGGCCCGGGTCAGGTCCTTGCCCTCGCAGGCCTTCTTGAGCGCGTCGACGACGATCGCCGCCGCCGAGTAGCCGGCGGAGACACCGCTGTCGATGGCCGCGTCCGGATACTTCGCCGCGTAGTCGGCGGCCAGCTTCTTCATGGCCGGCTGGTCGGCGCTGATCGGGGTGCCGGCGGTGATGTAGTAGAAGTCCTTCAGCAGCGCGGGACCCGCCGGGGTGGGCAGCAGCTGCGGGGAGTAGGCCGAGTTGCTGCCGACGAACGGCACGTCCATGCCCTTGGCGAGCGAGACGCCGACGAGCGAGGCGGTCTGCCTGGGGCCGACGGAGACCAGGACGGCCTTGACGCCCTCGGCCTTGAAGGCGGCGACCTGGGCGCTCATGTCCTGGTCGGTGGCCTTGATCTTCTGCTCCACGAGCTTGAGGCCGAGCTTCTCCGCCGCGTACTTGGAGCCGTTCAGCGCGCTCTCGCCGTAGTCGCCCTCGAAGTACAGGTGGCCGATCTTGTCGCCGGACTTGATGCCCTTCTCCTTGGCGAGGAAGTCCACCCCGTTGATCATGTCGATGTCGTAGGTCGTCCCGGTGACCTGGATGGGCTTGCTGCCGAGCAGCCCGGTCGCCCACGCCTGCGGGATGGTGAGCATGTCGTCGGCCTCGATGCGCTGCTTGACCGCGTTGACCATGGGCGAGCCGACGACGTGGGCGAGGGCCACCACCTTCGGGGAGATCTCGGTGTAGGCCGCAACCGCCTTCTGCACGTCGTAGCCGTGGTCACGGACCAGAGCCTCCAGCTGCCGCCCGCACACGCCCCCCGCCGCGTTCGCCTGCTCGAAGTAGAGCTGCTGTGCCTGGGTCAGGCTCTTGCCGAAGGAGGCGTACGGGCCGGTGAGGTCGGTCATCAGGCCGATTGTGATCTTGTCGGCGGTGACGCCGGGGCCGGTCTTCACGCCGTCCCCCCCGACGGCGGAGGGGGCGGCCGCACCCCCGGTGGCCTTCTCGCTGGCGCACGCGGTGACGGCCAGGGCCAGGAGGGCGAGTACCGCGATTCGTCGGACCGGGGTTCTTGGGATTCCCATGTCAGTTCCTTGTGTCGGGGGAGGGGGTGGAGGTGGGGGAGAGCGGGGTCTTCCTCGTCGCGGGGACCGGGGCGGGCCGCCGGGTCACAGCGAGGCGCAGGCGCCTGGCGAGGCCGAGCAGCCCGCCGGGCAGGAAGAGGACGATGACGACGACGGCGGCGCCGTACAGGATGCGGGACGCCTCGGCGGGTGAGACCCCGGCTGAGCCGGGCTCGGCCACCAGCGGCAGGGCGTCGCTGTAGCGGCTGAGCAGCTGGGGGAGCAGGGAGATGAAGAACGCGCCGATCACCGCGCCCGCGACGGAGCCGAGGCCGCCGATGATGATCATCGCCAGGTAGTCGAGAGAGAGCAGCAGGCCGAAGTAGTCGGGTACGGTGCGCTGGAAGACCAGCGCGATCAGGACCCCGGCCAGCCCTCCGTACATCGACGACAGCACGAACACCCCGGCGCGGTAGCGGGCCACCGGCACGCCCATCACCCCGGCCGCGATCTCGTGGTCGCGGATGGTGTTCATGGCCCGTCCCGGCCGGCCGCGTAGCACCCCGCGGGCGAACAGTGCCGCGTAGGTCAGCACGGCCAGCCCGAGGAACCACAGGCGCTCCAGTGATCCGAACGGCACCTGGGCGACCACCAGTTCGGGGGAGTCGGCGAACACGAATCCGAACAGTTCCATCGGCGGCACCGCCCGCCCGTTGTAGCCGCCCGTCACGGGTTCGGCGTTGAACAGCACGTGCTGGCCGACGAAGATCAGCGCGAGGGTGGCGATGCCGAGGTACGCGCCCTTCAGGCGTCCCGCGATGGGGCTGAACACCCCACCCGCGACACCCGCGGTGAGCACCGCGAGCAGTGCCGCGACCGGCGTGGGCAGGCCGAGGCCGCCGAGGGCGTGCGCGCCGCCCTCCGGTTCGGCGGCGAAGTAGACGTAGGCGTACGCGCCGACCGCGAGGAAGAACGCGTGGCCCATGGAGAGCTGGCCGGTGGCACCGGTCAGCAGGTTGAGGCCGATCGCCCCGATCGCCGCCGACATCGCGAAGAGCCCGGCCTGCAGCCAGAAGCCCTCCAGGTAGAACGGTACGGCGATCGCCACCGCGACCAGCACGACACAGGAGAGGATGACCTTCTTAGACACGTGCCAGCTCCCTCGTCCCGAACAGCCCCGCGGGGCGGATGAGCAGGACCACGATCATCACGAGGAACGGCGCGACGTCGCCGATACCCCGGCCGAGGAAGACCAGGTCGTTCTGGTAGCCGCTCATCATCGCCTCGGTGACACCGATGATCAGCCCGCCGGCCAGTGCCCCGGTGGTGGAGTCGAGGCCGCCGAGGATCGCCGCGGGGAACGCCTTCATCGCCGCGAAGGTGGTGCTGCGATCCAGACCCGGTGTGGGGAAGACGCACAGGAAGAGCGCGGCGACGGCGGCGAGCGCCCCGGCGACCGCCCAGGCCCCCATCGAGACCCGCCCGCGCCGCACGCCCATCAGCGCGGCGGTCTCGGTGTCCTCCGCGGTGGCGCGCATGGCGATGCCCCAGTTCGTGTATTTGAACGCCAGCAGGAACGCGGAGATCAGGATCGCGGCGACGGCCAGCGCGACGAGCCGGGTCTCGGCGATGCTGACGCCCCCCAGATGCAGCACCCGGTCGCGCCACGGGTCGCCCAGGGCGAGCACGTCGGTGCCGATCTGCCTGGTGAGCTCGGTGGTCAGCACGATGTCGACACCGATCGTCACGATCGCGAGAACGCTGTGCGAGATGACATTCGCCCTGCGGATGATCAGGAATTCGATCAGGGCGCCCACGGCCGCCGCGCCGGCGATGCCCAGCAGCAGCGCGGTCCAGAAGCCGATCAGCGGGTGCAGCCTCGCGACCACGAATCCGCCGACCAGCAGCAGCGAGGCGTGGGCGAAGTTCACCACCTCGGTCGCCTTGAAGATGATCACGAAGCCCAGGGCGATCAGCGCGTACACCGCTCCGACGGAGATGCCGTTCACCAGGAGTTCGAGAAAGGTGATCATGAGGTGACCTCCTCGGTCCCGCTCGCGGTCGTGCTCTCGGCCGCCGCGCCCAGATAGGCGCGGACGACCTCGGGATCGTTCTGCACCTCGCCGGGCGGGCCGTCCGCGATGCGCCTGCCGAAGTCCAGGACCGTCACCGCGTCGGCGAGCCGCATGACCATCCCCATGTCGTGCTCGACCAGCAGGATCGAGATGCCGAGGCTCTCCCGTACCGCGACGATCAGTTCGGCCATGTCGCGGCGCTCGCCGCCGTTCATGCCGGCGACCGGCTCGTCCAGCAGCAGCAGCCGCGGTTCCATGCACAGTGCCCGTGCCAGTTCCACGCGCTTCTGCACGCCGTACGACAGGAGTCCGACGGGCGTGGCCAGGTGCTCGGAGAGCCCGACGAACGCGGCGATCTCGGTCACCCGCCCGCCGTGCGCGGCGGCCTCGCGCCGGGCCGACGGCAGCCGCAGCCCGGCGGAGAGGAACCCTGCGTGGGTCAGCCGGTGGCGGCCGAGCATCAGGTTGTCCCGCACCGGCAGCATCGGCGACAGCGCGATGTTCTGGAAGGTGCGCGCCACGCCCAGGGCGGCGATGCGGTGCGGGGCCAGGGCGGTCAGTTCCGCGTCGCCGAACCGCACGCTGCCCGAGGTGGCCCGGTAGACGCCCGACAGGACGTTGAAGCAGGTCGACTTGCCCGCCCCGTTGGGCCCGATCACAGCGTGCACACTGCCGGGCTCGACGGTGAAGCCGACCGCGTCCAGCGCGGTGAGCCCGGCGAAGCGCACCGTCACCTCGCGCACGTCGAGCCGGGGAACGGAGGTGTCCTTACCGCTCACGCGGACCACCTCGCCAGCACGGGACGGGCGTCGGCCGCCCCCGCGGGCGCGTCCGCGGGGGCGTCCTCGATGCCCAGGTAGCGGCGGCGCACCTCGTCGCTCGCGGCGAGTTCGGCGGCCGGTCCCGACAGGACCACCTCGCCGACCTCCAGCACGTAGGCGTGCGAGGCCAGGGACAGGGCCATGGCGGCGTTCTGCTCCACCAGGAGCACCGTGGTCCCCCCGGCGTTGATCTCGCGAACGGTGTCGGCGATCCGGGCGGCCATCATCGGCGCGAGGCCGAGGGTGGGCTCGTCGAGCAGGAGCATCCTCGGTCTGGCCATCAGCGCGCGGCCGATGGCGAGCATCTGCTGCTCGCCCCCGGACAGCAGTCCCGCGCGCTGCCCGGCGCGCTCGGCGAGCACGGGGAAGAGCGTGAGCACCTTCTCTCTCGCCTCGGCCGCCGACCGCCGGTCGGGCGCGCCGAGTGCACCGGCCCGCAGGTTCTCCGCCACGGTCATCCGGGCGAAGACCCGGCGGCCCTCGGGTACCTGGACGACGCCGCCGGCCACGACGGCCGAGGTGGTGGCGCCGGAGAGCCGCGTCCCGCCGAAGGTGACCTCGCCCGCGGTGATCCCGCCCCGGTGGAACCGGAGGGTGCCCGATATGGCGCGCAGCAGGGTGGACTTCCCCGCGCCGTTGCCGCCGAGCACCGCGACGACCGAACCGCGCGGGACGTCCAGCGAGACACCCCGCAGGGCCAGGACCGGGCCGTAGCTCACCGCCAGATCCCTGACGACCAGCCCGGAGTCTTCGGGCGGGCGAGGGTCGTGCACGTCCATGTGTTCCTCCTGTACAGCCGATGAACGCACCCAACCGAGGTGGTTCACCGGCGTCCAGAGGGCCAGGTGAAGTCGGGGCGGGCGCCCATGCCGGGCGGGGCGCGGTTGTGCGCGAGTACAACCCCGGATCACGAAACAGAACAGAACCTTGTTCCATTACCTGACTTGCTGACACGATTCCCAGATGGGGACCCGGCCGGTTACGGATGACGAAGTACGCAGGATCATGCGCCTGGCCGCCCGACGGCTGCTGCTGAGACTTCCCGAGCTCACCGACGAGCTCGTCGCGAGGATCCGCGACACCGACGAGGCGTACCGCAGGATGGTGCCCACCGACGACCACTGGCAGAGCGTCTACGAGGCGATGCGGGACGGCATCGGCGCCATCCTGCTGCCCCGCCCCGAGCGGCGCGACCTGCCACAGGCCGAGAAGACCGCCCGGCGCAGGGCGGAGCAGGGCCTGCCCATGGACTCCCTGCTGCGCAGCTACCGGCTCTCCGCACAGGTGATGTGGGACGGCCTCATCGACGTGGTCACCGAGGAGGAGTCCGACAGCCTGCCGGTCCTGATCCGCAGCGCCACGAAGGTGTGGCACGCCATCGACAGGCAGGCGATCGCCGCCGCCGAGGCCTACCGACGACGGGAGGCCGAGATGTTCGGCCGCACAGCCGAGAGGGTCCAGGCCCTGCTCGACGCGCTCCTGGAGGACCGGGCGGACGCCGCCCTGGTCCGCAGTGCCGCCGCCGCGCTGGACCTGCCCGAGCTGGGCCGGTACGCCGTCGTCATCACCAGGTTGCCGGGCCGCCACGACCACGGGGACGACGCCCCACGGCCGACCGCCCTGGGCGCGATGCGGTTGCTGTGGCGGATGCGCCCCGACTACGAGGTGTCGGTGGTGCTGCTGCACGACGCGGACATGGAGCACCTGGCCGAGGAGCTGCGCCCGCACGTCACCGGCTGCGCCGGGATCAGCCCGATCGTCGAGGGACTGGCCGAGCTGGGCCGCGCCAGGCGGCTCGCCGAGCTCGCTCTGCGGACGTGCGTGGGCGACGGCCCAGAGATCGCCAGACTGGAGGACAGGCTGCCCGCCGCCCTGGTGGTCAGCCAGCCCGAGCTCGCGGGCCACCTCAGCGGAGCTGTGCTGCGGCCCATCCTCGCCCTCGACCAGGCGGACAGGGACGTGCTCCTCGGCACCCTGCAGGCGTGGCTGCGCTGCGAGGGCTCGGCCATGCGCGCCGCGGGGCAGCTGTACTGCCACCGCAACACGGTCTTCAACCGCATCCGCCGCATCGAGCAGCTCACCGGCCGTTCCCTGGCGCGCCCGCTCGACATCGTCGAGCTCACCCTGGCCCTCGACGCGGTCCGGCTGCTGCCCGTTACGTGACAGTCACACGTTTTGCCGTCTCGGTGGCTTAGCGTGAGGCCCGACTGGGCAGAGGAAAGGGATACCTGCGCCAGGCTGAACCGAGGTGGTGTCAATGCTGATCGGTACGATTCTGCAAGGCAAGGGAACAGAGGTGGCGACCGTACGCCCAGGTGCGACGGTCACCGAACTCCTGGCCATCCTGGCCGAGAAGAACATCGGCGCCGTGGTGGTGTCCGAGAACGGCTCCTCCATCGAGGGCATCGTCTCCGAGCGCGACGTGGTACGACGGCTGCACGACCGGGGCGCGCGCGTGCTGGACGACACGGTGTCGTCCATCATGACGACCGAGGTCCGCACCTGCCCCCCGGACACCGACGTCGATGACCTCCGCCAGACCATGACCACGCATCGCATCCGGCACGTGCCGGTCGTGGACGCCGGCCGGCTGGCCGGGATCGTGAGCATCGGCGACGTGGTCAAGAGCTCCATCGAGGCGCTGGAGACGGAGAAGGCCTACCTGGTCGACTACCTCCACCGCTGAGTGCCCGTTCCCCGAAGTTCCCGGTGAAGACCCGATGGGCCCGGCGCGACGCGCCGGGCCCATCGGTCCGATATCCTCTCCCGCTACTGGACGACTATCTTGTCCACCTCGATGGTCACGCCCTTGACCTGCGGTGTCGACGTTCCCGTCGTCACCTTCCCGGTCCCGGCGCTGACACCCTTGATCTTCATCGTGTAGTTCAGGCTGCCACCCGGGGCGCCGGGCGTGCTGGTCACCCGGAGGTCCTCGGTCGGCGGGCCGGTGATCTGGCCGCCCGCGGTGCCGTCACCGTTCTCCGCTCCCACGGTCAGGCCGTAGCCCGCCGGGGGGTCGCCGGGCAGGTTGCCCGGGTCGTAGGTGTAGGTGATGTCCTCGGTCCCGTTCAGCCCGATCCACTGCTGGAACACCTTGGTGGCGGTCGTGCCGTAGAGGTTGACCCGCCACTCGATGACGAGCCAGTCGCTGACGCCGTCGGTCAGCGTCCCGGCGTAGACGCCCGGCGCGCCGGTGCCGTCCAGGTCGGTCCAGTAGGGGGCGAGCACGTTGTTCGGGGTCGAGGGGTCGGGCAGGGTCTGCGGTTCGAACGAGATGTCCGTCGACCCCGAGCTTCCTCCGGCGATCGTGTAGCCGTTGGAGACGATGCCGATCCTGGTGTAGGTCTTGCCCGCGTACTGGAACGCGGGGACCGTGAAGTTGATCGCCTGCTCGTCGCCGATCGGTGTCGGTGCGATACCGAAGGCGTCAAGCGGCAGGTACGGGGCCGGCCCGATGCCCGGGGCGATGCCCGGCCTGTCCGGCTGCCTGGCCGCGAGGGTGGTCTTCGCCGTCGCGATCTGGGAACCGACCTTGGTGGCGCCGGTCACCGAGTTCAGGCGCAGCTTGCTGTCCAGCGTGCTGACCGCGGTGACCTCGGCGTCCTGGAGCGTGTCGTTCCGCACGGTGACGGTGCAGGTGGACTCGCCGGTGTTACGCGGGATGGTGGCCGGGGCGCAGGTCTGCTCCACCGGGACGGCGCCCTGCTTGCGGACGAACGCGACCGGCAGGTGCAGGTTGCGCGAGCCGCCCACCTGCTTGAGGTTCACCTGGCCGAAGTACTGCCCCTCGGGCAGGTCGGGCGCGGTGATCACCACGCTGAACTTGGCGGTCTTGCCCGCCTTCACGGTGAACAGCGGCGGTAGCACCGAGATGTTGGCGCCGGCCACGGTCGTGCCGGTGGCGGCGAAGGTGAGCGTCTTGTCCGTGACGTTGGTGACCGTCCGCTTGGCGGTGATGAGACCCGGCATGATCGGGGCGTTCACCGACGGCAGGTTCAGGTCGATGCGGTTCAGCGGGTCGTCGGCCGCGGCCAGGAAGTTCGCGCCCGTCTCGTCCAGGGTCAGGCCGGGGTCACCGGCCTTGGTCAGGTCGATGCGCCCGCCGCCGGTGTCGAACGGGTCGGCCGGGGTGACGCCGTCCTGCTTGGTGACCGAGGTCTTGGCCGTCGTCTCCAGTGCGGACTTCACCTGGCCGGGGGTCCAGTCCGGGTGCAGCGCGAACACCAGGGCCGCGGAGCCCGCGACATGCGGCGACGACATCGACGTGCCCGCGATGACCTGGTACAGGTTGTTCGGCGGGCCACCGGCCGGACCTTCCAGCACCGGCGTCTGTCCGGCCACGATGTGCAGGCCGGGGGCGGTGACGTCAGGCTTGAGGAAGTCGCCGCCGGGGCCGCGCGAGGAGAACGTGGTGATCCTGTCGCTCTGCCAGGTGGCCTTGGTGCCCTGGGTGAACGAGGCGGTCGCGCCGGGGTTGGCCGACAGGAACGTCAGCAGCGCGTCCGTATCGGGCTTGTCGATGTGAACCGTGGGGAGCCAGTGGTTGTCGGTCATCACGTCGAGCGGGCTGGAGTTGTACAGGATCATCCCGGCTGCGCCGCCCTGCCTGACGCTGAAGCTCTTCAGGACCCGGTTGGGACCGCGCTCACAGGCGACGATCTTCCCGACGAACAGGCCCGGGGGCGCGGGCGTGGTGCACAGAGCGTTGGAGTACGGCGGCGCCGAGGCCCGTACCACCGGCAGCGCGGAGGGCACGCCCCCCGTGATGGAGGCGCCCTTCAGCGTGGCCGTCGCGCCGCCGGAACCGGACAGCGTGATCGTCGACTGGAAGGTCCTGGGCTGGGTGGAGGCCGCCACCGTGGTCACCCACGGGGAGACGTGGTTGACCGTCGCCGCGCCGGGACCCGCGTTGCCCGCCGAGGCCGAGACGAGCACGCCGGCCGCGTAGGCGTCGAGGAAGGCCAGCTCCACCGGGTCGCTGTAGGGGGAGGTGCCGCCCGAGATCGAGAAGTTGATCACGCGGACGCCGTCGAGGATGGCCCGGCCGACCGCCTGGGCGGAGTCGGAGGGGAAGCAGCCCTCGACGCCGCAGACCTTGTAGATCGACACGTGCGCCGCCGGGGCGATGCCGTGAATCGGGCCGCGGCTGATGCCGAGCGGGTTGGCGTCGGCGACCGGACCGCCGGCCGAGGTGGTCGCCGTGTGGGTGCCGTGACCGTTGGAGTCACGGGCGCTGGTCGGGAAGTACTCGCCGGGGTAGACCGCGTTGTAGGTGTCGAGGAACGGGGCACCGCCGATGAGCTTCCGGTTGCAGACGAACGGGTCGGCCGCCGGGGTCAGCGGGTTGTCGCCGAAGTTGCAGACGCGCGGGGTGCCGTCCCTGGTCGCCGGTACGGCGGGCAGCGTACCCGGGTCGGCGAACTGGGGGTGCTCGGGCCAGACACCGGAGTCGAGGATGCCGACGACGACGCCCTTACCGGAGGAGGAGCTGCCGCCCAGCTTGTTGTAGATCGCGGGCGCCCCGATGAACTCGGGGCTGGAGTCGGTCAGCAGCTGCTCGGGCTTGTCCTCCTGGACGGCGGCCACCCCGGGCAGCTTCAGCACCGCGGCCGCCTTGTTGGCGGGGATGCGCAGCGCGATGCCGCCGTAGACGGTCCGCAGCTTCTGGCCCGCCGTGGCGCCCGGCACGCTTCTGGCCAGTTCGGCGAGGAAGGTGTTCTCGACGTCCTCGATGTGTTTCTGGTATTTCTTCGCGTCGCCGCTCTTTATGTCAAGAGCCTTCCCGGTCTTGGCCGGGCTCGTCGCGGGAAGCCCTTCGAGGCCGCCCTGATAGGCGGCGAAGGAGTCGTAGTCGAGCTTGACCATCACGCTGACCGTGGCGCCCGAGGTCGACTTCAGCAGCCCTTCGTCACTGCGGGCGAGCTTGCCGGTGGGGGACTTCGCGCCCTGGACCGGCTCACCCCCGGTCAGTGGGGTCGCCGTCCATTTGGCGGACGGCGCGGGGGTGGGGGTGGGATCCGCACTCGCGGGCGGCGCCATCGCCGCGACGAGCCCGAGGCCGGCGGCGACTACCGCCACGCGTCTGATCCTCGGTAAGTAGGGCTTCCTGGTCAACGAGACCTCCCTTTCGACACGCATGAACGGCTCACGTGGCAGGGAGGGGGGCCGTCCGTGCGCCCGGGGCAGGGCATGCCGGGGGAAGCCGTGACCCTCCCCGTCGGGTGACACGCGATCGGCCACCCGGTAAAGGCGGCCGATCATGACTGGCAGCCTAACTAGAGACCATTTATTTGCCTAGATCATGAAATTGACACAATCATGATTGGAATTGGTCAAATTTCATTGCAGACTGCACCGGGTGTTCTGGTTATCGCGGAGCCGCGGCTCGGCCGCTCTCCGTCCCCGAGGCACTTGTGGCCGGCGGAAGGGCACGACGGTCCACCGTGCGTAGACTGACCCCAGATGACACGCGGGAGGCCCGGTTGAAGCTCAAGCTTGATCTACACCCCATCTACAACCGGGGCGGGGAGATCGACAAGGCACTGCGGGGCATCATCGACGAGGCCATCAGGAAGAAGGCCACCGAGGTCGAGATCATCCCCGGCAAGGGCTCGGGCCAGCTCAAGAAGAAGGTCTTGCGCTTCCTGGAGCAGAAGGAGATCAAGGCCCTCTACCACCGCATCGACAAGGACGCCAAGAACCACGGCCGCCTCTTCGTCTACTTCCGCTACAAGTAGGAGGGGTAGGTCTCCGACCCGCGGACACCTACCCCAAAGCCCCGCTGAGCCTGGCTTTCTCATCCGCTGGATCTCATCGGACCGCGGGCGGTCCTGGCGTGATGCGCCCTGCGTGTGCCCTGCCTCGCAAGGTGACGTGAATCGCTCACGAAACACCATTGAGCGGCTGACACTCTGCGGGGCAGCCGGCTTTCCTGTCGCGGATCCGCGTCATGCGTTCGCGGGAGCACCTCTTTTCCTCGCCGGTAAGCATCCGCCTTGGCGGGAGCGGCGCTCGGAGAGCACGGGCGGAGTCCTCAGCCGCCGACGGTGACCGTGCCGTACTCATAGGAGGTGTAACCGTTCTCATCATCGTCGTGCCAGCGGCCGGTCATCACCTGGTTGACGCCCGCCTGTGAGTAGTGGTTGTCCTCTCTCACGGGCGATTCCCAGTTCCGATTGGTGAGCCGCAGCTGACTTCCACGCCAGTGCAGCGTGCCGGTGAGGTAAAACGTCCTGCCATTCTCGTCGTCGTAGTGCTTCCTGCCGAGGATGGCCTGGTCGCCGGAAGCGACGAAGTATGAGTCGCTCTCCTTCTGACCGCTGCTCCAACGAACGTTCCCTGTCGAGACCAGTTCACCGTCGATGCGGATCCGGCTGCACTGGTACGTGGTCCAGCCGTTCTCGTCCTTCTGGTGGCCCCGACCGGTCATCACCTCGCCTGACGGGCAGCTGAAGATGCTGTTCGGCTCCCTGAGGGACACGGAGGCTCCGGGGAGGATCTCAATGTTCGCCGCCGCGGCCTGGGATACCGCTGCGGAAGCGGGTGCTGAGGCCAGCGTGGCCAGGGTGGCCGCCACCATTGCGATGGTCAGGGCCTTCTTGTACATGTTCGTGTCCTCCGGTTCGCGTTCTGCTTCGTCCGACGTGCGCCGAGAGCACATGTGCCAACGACTCGCCGTCGCGTCCGGGGACAAGGTCGCAGGCGGCGCTGATGATCGTCTTGGGGTCGACTTGTGGGTTGATTGGCATGATCGGCTTCTCCGCCGGCGCCCAGATCTTTCTGATCCCGTGCCGCGCTCGGGCCGTCCGGTGGTCCGTATCTCTTAGGACGGCGTAGGAAGACGCCGTGCGTCCGACTCGGCTCGCGGATGGGTCCCGACGACGCCGAAGCAACCCAGGGGCCGCCCTCGGTCGACGTCCGAGGTGCGCCGAGAGCATGGGTGCCTGCGGCTCACACGATCGCGTCTGGGGACAAGGGCGCAGGCGGCGCTGGAGGTCGTCTTGGGGTTGACTTTCGGGTCTCCGCAGGCGTTTCGGCTACGGCTATGAAGCCGCAGGCGGGCATGTAGAGGTGGCTTTCTTGAAACGCCGGGCCGTCCAGGGCAGCGCCTCCGGTTTCGGAACTTTATGTTCACTTTATTCGTCATATCCGGGGAAAAGGGGTTCATTTGGCGGGCAGGAGGGGGTAACGATCGACACGAGGCCGTCACTTACCGGGGGAGGGTGCGAGTTGTCGATCGACCACGGGTCTCTGGTCGTCGACGTCTCCGGCCGATACCGTGTGCGGCTGCCGCTCAGCGGCAAGGAGCGCGCGACGAGGCTCGTCCTGTACGGCCGCCCCTCCGGGAACAGGATCGTCTACGGTCTCGCGGTCCTGGACGAGGGCGGGAGGGTCATGCTCGACTCCCCGGGGTTCAGGTCCCGCCACCAGGTACAGACGTTCGCCGCCGCTGCCGGGCTGGCCTCCGAGTACCGGCGGTACGCCACGGAGCAGGAGGCGTATGCCGCGTTCGGGAACCGGGCGCGGCAGTGGTACACCACGGCGCACGAAGGGCTCCCCGCCAACCTCGCCGAAGAGGCGCCGACCGAGCTTCTGCCGTATGGCGGGGCGCTGGAGGGCACGCCCGCTCCGGCGACCGGCCTCACCTGGGACGACCGGACACTGGTCGCGACGGATTCGATCTCCGGGCGTTCGATGCGGCTCGCGCCCGCTGCCCTGTACCACTACCGGTACGAGCGCTCCGTCCTCGTCTCGGGCAAGAACTCGGGTAAGAAGGAGTCGCGTTTCCTCACCGGCCTCGCCGTGCTCGACGCCGACGGGCTGGTGCTCGCCGACCTGCCCGGCGAGTGGACGCCACCGGACGTGGCCATCTTCGCGGCGGGGAGGGGGGTGCCCGTGCGCGACGCCCTGATCGCACCGCCCCGGGCGGTGCGTGCCACCTTGGGCAGGCGAGCTCCCGGCTGGACGCGCCTCACCGGGCAGGCGCTCTCCAGAGCGTCCAGGGCGAGGACGGTCGCCACGGTCTGTGCCGGGGTGGCGGGCCTGTTGGCGATGGCCTACATCGTCTCGGCGAGCGGCTGGTTCGCGTGGCGGGGGCTGTCCGCGCTGGGAAGGGCGCTGCTGGACATCCTGGACGCCAAGTGGCTGGCGGTCTTCTTCGCTCCCCTGCTCGTCGTCCTGAACCCCGCGCGCCAGGCGTGGCACGGCCGGCGGATCCGGCGCGGCAGCGCGCTCGGGCCACCCGGCGGACCGTACCTCTCCGTCTGGCGCAAGAGTACGTTGCGCGTCTGGCTCGGCCCGCGGATGGTTCCCGACGACATCGCGATCGGGCCGGACGCGGGATGCGCGGCCGGCCTGATGACCTACCGCCATGGGAACCTGGCCGGACTCTTCGTGATGGGCGGCAGCGGCCGGATCCTCCGTCACCTGCCCGGACCCTGGTCACCGGAGGACGCGCACCGCTTCGCCACGCGGCACGGCCTCGGCTTCGAGGCCCGGACGCTGAGCCGCGAGGAGTATCTCGGCCTCACCGCCGACGCCTACGACGCCGTCCCCTGACGCGTTTTCCGAGAACGGCTCCGTCTTGGTGTTTTTGGACTGTTAAAAGCCCATATTGATGGATCGACGGCGAGCGGGTGGGTGCGGCACCATTATGTGACGCATGACAGCAATGTCCTCTCCGGCGATCGGTGGAGCCTTCGGCAGGGCGCGGATCGCGGCGGGGTGCCCGAGCGGGGGCCCGATTCCGGCTTGAACGATGTTCCGACGAGTTCAGCGCTGTCATCCGCGTACCCTCACCTTCTTCGAAAGGCCCCTCATGAGCGATATCAAGGCACTTCTCGCCCAGCGTGCCGAGCTGGACCGTCTGATCGAGGAACTCCAGTCCGGCGATCTGAAGGAGCGCGAGAACACCCTCGGTGACATCCTCGCGGCCGTCGCCAAGTGGGCGACCGCGCAGGGCCACGAGGCACTCAGGAGGGACCTCAAGAACTGGGAGTACGTCACCTTCGCCGGCATCGAGGTCGGCGTCGGCCACGACGGCGGCGAGCGCTGGGGTCTGCCGCCCAACTCGGTCACCGTGATGGACTCCGTCAGCGGGACCGACGTGGAGTTCGGGACCACGCCCCCGCCGATCCAGGCGGTCATCGGCCTCCTGGAGGGGCTGCTGGCCACGCGCTAGTCCCGCTTCGCGCATGCCCGTACGGGCACCGGTCCCTCACGCGGAGCCCGTTCGCACGGCTTGCCTGGACCCTCACGGAGTCCAGGCAAGCCGTGCGACCGGGCGTGGTTTCTCCCGAGGGCGTCCCGCGGCGGGCCGCGGCGAGGTCACGCGCCGGTGGAGGTGGCGGCGGGCGGCGGCGCTGTAGGAAGATCTGCCCAGATCTCATCCCGTGTTGGAGGCGTCATGTCGGTGTTGCGAAACCTGGTGGAGAGCATCCGGAACGGCGGGATCGAGGTGATCGACCTGACGGCGCCGCTGTCGTCGGAGACGCCGATCCTGCGGCTGCCGGAGCCGTTCGGCAACACCGTCCCGTTCACGCTCAAGGAGATCAGCCGCTACGACGACCGCGGCCCCGCCTGGTACTGGAACGACATCGTGACGGGAGAGCACACCGGCACTCATTTCGACGCCCCCGTGCACTGGGTCACCGGAAAGGACGGCGAGGACGTCTCGCAGGTTCCGGTCGACCGGCTGATCGCCCCGGCAGTGGTCCTCGACTTCGCCGCGGAGGCGGCCGGAGACGCGGACTTCCTGCTGGAGATCGCGCACGTCAAGGCGTGGGAGGAGGCCAACGGGCCGTTGCCCGAGGGCGGATGGCTGCTCTACCGCACGGGCTGGGACGCCCGCTCCCACGACCAGGAGCGCTTCCTGAACGCGAACGAGACGGGCCCGCACACGCCCGGAGTCTCGGTCGAGTGCGCCCGCTGGCTGGCCGAGGAGACCTCGATCGCCGGGCTGGGCGTGGAGACCGTGGGCACGGACGCCGGCGCCGCGCACGGCTTCGACCCGGCCTTCCCGTGCCACTCCTTCCTGCTGGGCGCGGGGAAGTACGGGCTGACCCAGCTGCGCAACCTCGACCGGCTCCCGGTGACCGGCGCGGTGGTCGTCGCGTCGCCGCTGCCCATCGTGGGAGGCTCCGGCAGCCCGCTGCGGGTGCTGGCACTGGTCGAGAGGTGAACGTCGCCGAGGCCGTGGGCCGGACCTTGGCCTCGCTCGGTGTGGACACCGCCTTCGGGGTGGTGGGCAGCGGCAACTTCCACGTGACCAATGCCCTGGTCGCGCACGGCGCGCGTTACGTCGCCGCGCGCCACGAGGGCGGCGCGGCGACCATGGCCGACGCCTACGCGCGTCTCAGCGGCAGGGTCGGCGTGCTCAGCGTCCACCAGGGGCCGGGGCTCACCAACGCGATGACCGGCATCGCCGAGGCCGCCAAGAGCCGTACCCCGCTCATCGTGCTGGCGGGAGAGGCGACGGAGCCCCGCTCCAACTTCTTCGTCGACCAGGCCGCGCTGGCGGAGGCGGTGGGTGCCGTCCCGCTGCGGATCTCCTCGGCGGAGACCGCCGTCGCCGACACCGCCGAGGCGTTCCGCGTCGCCGGCGAAGGCCGCCGCACGGTCCTGCTCAACCTCCCGCTGGAGGTCCAGGGGCGACACGTCCCGGACGTGCCGGGGGTCTCGGGTACGGGGGCCTCGGGCGGGAACGGTCCGAGGGGCGTACCGGAGGCCGGGGAGGCCGCCCGGCTGGCGGAGATCCTCGCGGCGGCACGCCGCCCCGTCTTCGTGGCCGGGCGTGGTGCCCGCGAGGCGCGGCGCGAACTTGAGGAACTCGCCGAGCGGGCCGGAGCGCTGCTGGCCACCTCCGCCGTGGCCAGGGGACTCTTCCGGGGTAGCCGGTGGGACCTGGACGTCAGCGGTGGTTTCGCCTCGCCGCTCACCGCCGAGCTCATCCGTGACGCCGACGTGCTCGTGGGCTGGGGGTGCGCGCTCAACATGTGGACGATGCGCCACGGCACGCTGATCGGCCGCGACACCACGGTCGTCCAGGTCGACCTGGAGGCCGCCGCGCTCGGCACCCACCGCCCGGTCCACCTCGGCGTGACAGGTGACGTCGCCCGCACCGCGCGGGAGGTCACCCGGCTGCTCGGCGACGACACGAGAACCGGTTACCGCTCGGCGGCACTGGCCACCAGGATCGCCGGGGAGAACCGCTGGCGGGACGTGCCCTACACCGACGAGAGCGGTGACGGCCGCATCGACCCCAGGACGTTGACGATCGAACTGGACGACCTGCTCCCCGCGGAACGCGTCCTCTCCATCGACTCCGGAAATTTCATGGGATATCCATCGATGTTCCTCGACGTTCCCGACGAGCGGGGTTTCTGCTTCACGCAGGCGTTCCAGTCGGTCGGTCTCGGCCTGGCCACCGCGATCGGTGCCGCCCTGGCCCAGCCGGACAGGCTCCCGGTGGCCGCGCTGGGCGACGGTGGCGCGCTGATGGGCGTCGCCGAACTGGAGACCGTCGTGCGGCTCGGTCTCCCGATGGTGATCGTCGTGTACGACGACGACGGCTACGGCGCCGAGGTGCACCACTTCGGCCCGGACGGCCACCCTCTGGACACGGTGACCTTCCCGCCCACGGACATCGCCGCCATCGCCCGCGGCTTCGGCTGCGAGGCCGTCACGGTAAGGGACAGGTCCGATCTCGCGGAGGTGGCCCGCTGGCTGGGCGGAGCCAGGGAACGGCCCCTGCTGATCCACGCCCACGTCAGCCGTGCGCGGGGCTCGTGGTGGCTGGAGGAGGCGTTCCGGGGACACTGAGCCTTTCGCGGGTGTGGGAGGGGGGAGCGGCTGAGGTACGGTTCAGCCATGGCTGAGATCGTGTACCCCCCGGTCATCGGGGCGGCGTTGACCCTGTTCCGCGCGCTGGACCTCAAGATCCGCATCGAGGGGGCCGAGCGTATCCCGCGGACCGGCGGAGCCGTGCTGGTCAGCAACCACATCAGCTATCTCGACTTCATCTTCGCCGGCCTGGCCGCGCGCCCCTCAAAACGCCTGGTGCGTTTCATGGCGAAGAAGGAGGTCTTCGACCACAAGATCTCCGGCCCGTTGATGCGCGGCATGCACCACATCCCGGTCGACCGCGCGGCGGGCGCCGCCGCGTTCGGCGCGGCGCTGAAGGCGCTCAGGGAGGGAGAGGTCGTCGGCGTGTTCGCCGAGGCCACGATCAGCCGGTCCTTCACGGTCAAGGAGATCAAGAACGGCGCGGTCCGGATGGCCGTCGGCGCCAAGGTGCCGATGATCCCGGTCTCGCTGTGGGGCACCCAGCGGCTGTGGACCAAGGGCCACCCCAAGAAGCTGTTGCAGCGGCACGTGCCGATCACGATCGTGGTCGGCGAGCCCATGCACCCCAAGCGCGGCGACGACTACGACGCGGTCACCGCCGACCTGCGCGGGCGGATGAGCGAAATGCTCGACCAGGCGCAGCGGGGCTACCCGGAGATCCCGAAGGGCGTCTGGTGGCAGCCCCGTCACCTCGGCGGCACCGCCCCCACTCCCGAGGAGGCGGACAAGCTCGACGCCGAGGAGGCGGAGGAGCGGGCGGCCCGGCGCGAGTCATGAGGGCGATGGCGCGCACGCGCACGTACCGGGGGCGGGTTCACGGCCCCGGATGCCGCGCCGAGGTCATCGCTCACCGAGACAAAGCACGCGAATCATGAGCATCCTCTACAAGTCATGAGCAGGTAATTCGCAAGTGGCATGCTCCAACCTGTTCGCATGAGCAACGCATTCGACGACGTGGCGAACGCCTTCCAGCCGGTGCCGACCCCCGGTCCCGGCCGCACGCCGGGGCGGGTCGGCATGGCGTTCCTGCTCCTCCTCTGGGTGGGGCTGGGAGTGTCGCCCTTCGTGTTCGCGGTCTCCGGCCTCAAGCTCGCGACCGGCTCCATCGGCACCCCCGGCACCCTCACGGTCATCTCGTGCGAGGAGTTGGGCAAGGGCCGCTACGACTGCAAGGGCAGCTTCGCGCCCGACGGCGGTGGCGCCGCGATCCCGGTCGACGCCTCACCCGACTCCACAGCCGGTGACGTCAGGCGGGCACAGCTCACTCCCGAGGGCGACCGTGCCGTCGCGACCGGTACCTCGGGCATCCTGGCCGCGCTGACCATGCCGTTCCTCGGTGTCGGAGTGTTCGCCTTCCTGCCGTACGTGCTCCTCTACCTCGCCAAGGCGCGGCATGGCAGGCGTGCCGCGGTCCGCTTCGGCTCCGTGCTCACCGCGCTCTCGCTCGCCGGCGTCGTCGTCGGCATGGTCGCCGCCTACTCCTGACCGGCCCCTGCCGTCCCCGCCGATGCGCGGGGCGACCCTACCTTCCGGTGTCCGCCGATCCACCCTGCTCGGCACGCCAGATCCACCATGAGTAGACCAGCGGGATGAGGCTCGCGATGACCGCCCCGACGAGCACGATCGGGAACAGTGCGGGAATCGGCAGCAGGAACGCGACGACGAGCAGGACCACGCCGAGGGCGGCGAAAAGCCGGCCGGCCAGCCGCTGGGTGCGCTGCCAGGAGCGCTCGCTCTCCATCGTCCAGGGAGTGCGTACTCCCACGGCCCAGTTGCTGCGGCTCTTGGGCAGGTAGTTGCCCAGCACCAGGAAGAGCGCCCCCGTCCCGGCGATGACGAATCGGACGACGGGGAGTTCGCCACCCGTGGCGTTGACGATGCCGACCGTGTGGATGCCGGTGAGCAGGGCGAGCGAGCCGATCCAGGCCGCGGTGTAGACGTGGGCCGAATTCGCCATGTTCCCCTGGCGGGGGAGCAGGCGCGGCAGCACGACGAACATCACGCAGAGTCCCAGCATGATCAGCGGGAGCAGGCCCAGCGCCTCGACCTTGCCCGCGAACCGGTCGGCCTCACCGGAAGGACCCCAGTGCACCGGCAGCAGGGCGTCGTCGGGAATCTGCGTCCAACCCCAGATCGAGACGCCCGCCGAGACGAGCAGCGCCACGGCGCCGCCGATCAGCCCGGGACGCGGGTTCACGGTCCTGTCGTCGGTGATGTTCTCGGTCATCGATGTCCCTCTCATTCGTGGTCGTGGCGGGGGGGCGATGAGGGCTGGACGGGATCGGGTGGCCTGGCGTCTCCGATCTTGAACAGATCGAGCAGCGCGTCCAGGGACTCCTCCAGCAGGGACACGTGCAGGTGGTAGATGATCGAGGTTCCCCTACGCTCGCCGTAGACCAGACCGGCCTCGCGGAGCAGGCGGAGGTGGCCGGACAGGGTGGGTTTGGAAATGTCGAAGTGGTCGGCGATCTCGCCCGCCGACCGGTCGCACTGCCGGAGCAGCGCGAGAATCTGGCGGCGAGTCGGATGCGCGAGCGCCTCGTAGACCCGATTCACAGCTTATTCCCTTATTAGCTAATAACCGAAATATACCCTACGTGAGGGAAAGGTAGCGCGTCTCTGTGCTCCGTCCGCGCTCGGAGGTGCCGAGGGAGAGTCCTGGTTTGGGGTGGTATGTGAGGATTCCCCTTCGGGAGCCTCGGCGACGCCTTCCGGCGAGGCGCGGCCGCGGCCGATTTGTTTGATCCGCGAAATGCCACGGTGACCTGGTGGAATATCCGGATTCGGGCGTTGAGTGACTGTTCCGTCGGCATGGGGGGGATAGAAGCGGGCAGTCTTCCCCGCGCCCATCGACGGAGGATCACGGCCGGGCAGTGGTCCTCGGTCTCGGCGGCAGGCGGAAGCACCCCTTGGACGCCGCCGCTGGTTCCGGATCAAGCCAGATGGAGGACAAGGTGACGCTAACAAACCCTGACAGGCCCAACGGGGCCCTGTCGAGCGGAGCGGGCGGACCACACCGGCGCGTTTCGCGTCCACTGGTCTTCGCCACCGCCGTCGTGCTGGCGGCCTCGGGTGGCGTCGGCGTGTCCGCGGCGTCGGCGGGACCGCCGCCGCCCGCCCCGACAGGGTCCCCGACAGGGTCCCCGACAGGATCGCCGACAGGGTCTCCGACGAGCTCGCCGACAGGGGCGGAGACGCCGGCTCCCAGCGAGACGGTCACCCCGACTCCCACGCCCACCGCCACCACGGCGCCGCAGGTGCCCCTGATCGCATTCCCCGGCGCGCTGCACGGCGAGTTCGTCCTGCCCGCGGAGGACGGCTGTGGCTTCACGGTGTTCGCCCAGACGGGGGCGGCGATCGCCCTGACGGAGGACTCGATCACGGTGAGAAGTCAGGACGGCTTCGAGAGGGCGTACGTGATCGACGACTCCACCCGGACCCTCGCGGGCCGGCGGGGCAACGAGGTCAGGCAGGGCGACTGGGTGTCGGTGACCGCCACGACCCAGGGTGAGACGGCGACCGCCGCCTACGTCTTCGACCTGTCGCGGCCCAGTAAGAGGTTCTGGCGCGGTGACGGCTGGTGGCTCCCCAGGCAGTGGCGGCCGGATGGCAGGTGGCGCACCCCCACCCCCACCCCCTGTCCCACCCCGCCCGTCGAGACTCCCACCGCTCCGCCACTCCCGACGCCCACGGACGCCCCGACGGTGCCGACGGAGACCCCGGCCGTGCCCACGCCCGAGCCGACTCCCACGGTGACGGACACCGTGCCCCCCAGCCCGACCCCGACCCCCTGAGCATTCGCTGTCGAACTCGCCAGATGAGATCGGACCGGCCGGCCGTTCCGGCTCCGCCGGGTCCGTGGTACCGGGCGCGCTCAGCCGATGCGGCTGAGCGCGCCCGACCGGGCCGGGCGCTCACGCCTCCGGCCGGAGATCTCCGGCGATTCTCCGGTGGCGGCCAGGTCGCGACGGCTCTTCGCCCCGGGCCGTACACCGGTTCATTCTTCCGGCAACGTTAACGGTGGGTAACAATCCCTTGTCGTTGACATGATCTAGATCACGCGGCTACGGTTACATCCCGACCGGTTGGAACTGAAGTCGCGTAGTGGAGAACGCTCCGCGACCCAACGTCTCCGCGAATCACGCGGTAGACGCACACGTCCTTCTCCCTCCCCCCAGCGAGTCGTTCTACAGGAGCGCCATGCGATCTCTTCGGCGTTGTACACGGCAGGTACGTCTACTGTCAGTCCTGTCCATGGCGGTCATCATGTTGACCGCGTGTTCGAGTTCAGCGGGGACCAGCTCTGGTCAGGCGGCCGGCGGTTCCGCCTCCGGCGCGCACCCACTGAGAGTGGTGCTCCCGGCGGAGCCGGCTACTTTCAACCCGGCACTCGCGCTCTACAGCACCCTGCGCATCGTGGGGCCGGTATTCGACCCGTTGGTCGGTTTCGACAAGGAGACGCTGGAGCCGAACGACTCCGGTCTGCTCACCTCCTGGGAACGGGTCTCGCCGACCGAGTGGCGATTCAAGGTCCGGGAGGGGGTGAAGTTCCACAATGGCGAGGAGTGGAACGCTACAGCGGCCGCTTTCACCATCGAAAAGTATCGGGACGAGCCGAAAAGCGGTTTCGCCCCGTACTACGCGCGAGTCGCGGACGTGAAGGCCGAATCGGATGGCTCGCTGCTGGTGACGACGAACGTTCCCTACATCGCGATGCCGAAGGTGCTGACCACCGCGATGGGCCTGCCGCCGAAGTACTACGCGGAGGTGACCGGGGACAATTTCGGGAACAAGCCGATCGGTACCGGGCCCTTTGAGTTCGATTCGCTCCAGGCCGGCCAGAAATTCTCGGTCAAGGCGTTCAAGGATTACTGGCGGGGTGCGCCCAAGCTGGAGGGAATCACCTACTCGTGGGCCGCGGACGCGTCCACCCGCGCCGCACTGCTGCAGAGCGGTGGCGCCGACCTGGTCTCCGACCTCCCGAACGAGCTCATCGAGGAAGTCGACAGCGCACCCGGCACCAATGTTCTCTCCGCGCCGTCCCTTTACAAGATGGCGCTCAGCATGAACTCGAATGACGGCACGCTGAAGGATCCGAACCTTCGGAAGGCCGTGCAGGCGGCGATCGACTACGACGCCATCGTCAAGACGCTCTTCGGAGACGTCGGGGCACGGAAGTCGCCCTACTTCATCGGCGACCTGCTTCCGGAGAAGCCCGAGATCGGCTACCAGAAGTACGACCAGGCCAAGGCGAAGGCACTGGTCGGCGCCAGTGGCGGGACGCCCAGGCTCCGGTATCTGTACACGACGGGTTTCTACCCGAAGGACAAGCAGGTCGGCGAGGCGGTCTCGGCGATGCTGGAGGCGGTGGGCTTCCAGGTCGAGCAGGTTCCGATGGAGAACGCCGCGCTCCGCAAGGAGCGCAACACCGGGAACTACTCGATGTACATGGTGCAGAACTTCCCCGTCTTCGCCCACCCGGACTCGTTCATCGCCTTCTTCACCGGGAAGAACGCGGCGGTGAAGTACTGCACCGACCCGGCGGGCTACGACGCTCTCACCGCGGAGGCGCTCTCGGCGAAGGAGCAGGAGGCGAGTGACCAGGTCTACGACCGGGTCGAGAAGAAGGTCCTGGACTCCGACGCCTGCAACGCGGTGCTCTACGACCAGGTGATCTCCTACGGCATGACCGACAAGGTCAAGGGGTTCAAGTCCGCGCTCGACGCGGTCCCCTCGATGTACGAGGTCACGCTTGACAGCTGATTCGGGGCACCGGGGGTCTTCCGCCGAAACGGCGGAGGACCCCCACCTTCGCGTGACGGAGCGGCCGGTGGGGGATTCTGGCTCGAACCCTGGTCTTTGACCGGTCGAGAGTGGATCCGGCCACCGCGCCTACCGGGAAGGAGATTGGCAAACTCCCGTTCGGGCGCCCAGTCGCAGACGATCCACTGTACGACTTCGTCCCACGATCGACTGATAGGTAAGTGATTGATGGGACATATGTCTTCTTGTATAAGGAATGTCTTGACCGTCCAGATCGGCTTCACTACGGTGAACATACCGACCGGCCGTTATCCATACCGTGAGTTTGAGATCACCGACCTGAGCCGGAGTGGCGATTCCATGGCCGTCGGGAGTCGGTGCCCGCGCTCACCATCGGGTTCTCACCTCCTCGGGGAACCGTTTTCTGTCACAGGCGCTGTCCGTCAAGGGAGGTCCGGATGACTGAGGAACGACGCATACTCGACGTCGACCGCCTGTCCGTCGTGCACCGCGCTCGGGGCCGCAGAGGCCATCCCGTCGTCGCGGTCGACGACGTCTCACTCGGTGTCGGCGCCGGCGAGATCGTCGGAGTCGTCGGCGAGTCGGGATCGGGGAAGACCTCGCTGGCGATGGCGGTCGCCGGCCTGGGGAAGATCTCCACCGGTAAGGTCACGGTCTCCGGCATCGAGGTCGGCAAGCGGCTCTCGCGGAGCGCCAGGGCGGAGATCCAGGTGATCCTGCAGGATCCGCACGGCTCTCTCGACCCCCGCCAGAGCGTGCGTCGTGGGCTGCGGGAGCTGCGCGGCATTCATTCCGCGCGGACCGCCTGGGTGACGGACGAGGAACTGCTCGCCAAGGTCGGGCTGACCGCCGACCTGCTCGACAGGCTGCCTCATCAGATGAGTGGTGGCCAGGCGCAGCGAGTCTCGATCGCCCGCGCTCTGCTGCTCCGCCCGAGCCTGCTGCTCGCCGACGAACCGACGTCGGCTCTCGACGTGTCGGTCCAGGCGCAGATCCTCCGGCTGCTCCTGGAACTGCGTCGCACCGAGGGACTGGCGATCCTGTTCATCAGTCACGACCTCGCCGTGGTGCGCGCCGTCTGCGATCAGGTGCACGTGATGCTGCGCGGCCAGGTCGTCGAGCACGGAGTCACCGCGGAGGTCTTCGACCATCCCGTGCACGAGTACACCCGCAGGCTACTGGCGGCGATTCCCGGCAGGCAGACGGTGAACCCGGCGGAGCAGGCCCATGTGTCAGACGACTCGATCCCCGGTGACGGTCATCGATCTCCCACCCCCGTTCTTTGAGAGGCCGACGTGATTAGGTTCCTCGCGGGCAAGGCGGTGCAGGGTATCGCCACCCTGATCATCGCGGTGTCCGTCGCCTTCTTCCTCGCCCGTGGTACCGGCAACCCGGTGAGGGAGATGCTCGGTGATCTCGCCAGCGCCGAGCAGGTCGCCCAGCTCAACGCCCAGCTCGGTCTTGACCGGCCGCTCTCCGTCCAGTACCTCCACTTTCTGGGGGACCTCGTGACCGGGAACCTGGGCGACTCGCTCCGATACGGTTCCAGCAACCTGGAGCTCATCCAGAGCCGGCTGCCGGCGTCGATCCAGCTGGCGGCGGCCGCGATGTTCATCGCAGTGCTTTTCGGCGTGCCCCTGGGTATCTGGGCCGCGCTGCGGGAAGGCCGGCTGGCGGACCGGCTGGCCTCGGCCGTGGCGCTGATAGGCCAGTCGATCCCGCTGTTCTGGCTCGGTCTGATGCTGATCCTGCTGTTCGCGGTGAGCCTCGGCTGGCTACCCGCCGGGCAGTCCACCGGGTTCAGTTCGCTGATCCTGCCCGCCGTGACACTGTCCACGTTACCGATGGCACAGATCGCGCGGCTCACCAGATCGAGCATGTCCGAGGTACTGGGCGAGGCGTTTCTCTCCGCCGCCCAGGCCCGTGGCATTCCCCGGTGGCGGATCGTGCTGATCCACGCTCTCCAGAACGCCTCGCTCCCGGTGATCACGATCATCGCCCTTCAGGCGGGAACCCTGCTCTCCGGGGCGATCACGGTCGAGTTCGTCTTCGCCTGGCCTGGGCTCGGCACCCTTGCCACCCAGGCGGTTCAGACGAGGGACTTCTCCCTGATCCAGGCGATCGTGGTCTTCGGAGCCGCGGTGTTCGTGGTCGTGAACCTGATCGTCGACCTCCTCTACGGAGTCCTGGACCCGCGAATTCGGGACGGTGTCGCATGACCATGATCAACACGATCCAGAAGTCCCCGCGGACCGCGCGGAAGCCCTCGGCGGTGCGGGCCCGCGGTACGGGCTCCGTGCTGGCCTTTGGGCTGCCGTTGGCGGTGATCGGTCTCATCTGCCTCGCCGCACCGCTGCTGCCGCTGCCGGACCCGGCGCTGCAGACACTCGGAGACGCGCTCCAGCCACCGGTCTGGATGGACGGCGGCAACTGGTCGCATCCGCTGGGCACCGATCACCTCGGGCGTGACGTCCTGTCCAGGATCGTCCACGGCGGCCAGCTCACCTTCGTCATCGCGATCGTCGGCATGCTGGCCGGGGCCATCCCCGGCACGCTGGCCGGACTGGTGAGCGGGTTCTACCGGGGAGCGGCCGACGCGGTGATCTCCCGGTTCGTCGAGGCGCAGCTCGCCCTGCCGTTCATCCTGCTGGCCATCGCGATCATCGCCAGCCGCGGACGTTCTCTCGCCGTTCTGATCCTCGTACTGGCTCTGATCGGCTGGGCGCAGTACGCCCGGGTGGTCCGCGCCGAGACGCTGTCGCTACGGGAGCGTCCGTTCGTACTCGGCCTGCGCTGCGCCGGTGTGCCGACCCTGCGGATCCTGCTCCGGCACATGCTGCCCAACCTCGCCGGCACCGTTCTCGTCCTCACCACCCTGCAGATAGGAACGGTGATCCTGGCGGAGAGCGCGCTCAGCTTCCTGGGCCTGGGCGTGGTGTCACCGCAGATCAGCTGGGGCGCGATGCTCGCGGACGGGCGCGACCAGCTCTCGCACGCCTGGTGGGTCGCGGCCTTCCCCGGCCTGGCGATCACGATCGTCGTACTGCTGGTGAACCTGCTCGGTGACGCCATGCGCTCCTGGCTCGACCCGAAGAAGCGGAGGTACTGACATGGGTACGGTTCTCGAACTCCGTGATCTCACCATTGAGGCGGCGACCGCCCGAGGCACGCAGGTGCTGGTGGACGCCGTGGACCTGACCCTCGAAGGGGGAGAGATCCTCGGTCTCATCGGGGAGTCGGGCAGCGGCAAGACGACCACGGTGCGGAGCGTCCTGGGCTTGCTGGACCGCAATGTCTCGGTGGCCTCAGGCGAGGTCGTCGTGCTGGGTGAGCAGGTCCAGGCGCCGGGAAGGCAGAACGTCGACAAGGTCCGCGGACGTCATGTCGGAATGGTCTTCCAGGGGGCGTCGTCCTCGCTCAACCCCCTGATGAGGGTACGGCGCCAGCTGCGTGAGGTGGTCCGCACCCACCTGCCGAAACTCTCTCCCGAGGAACGGGACGCGCGGATCGCTCATGTGATCAGCCGGATGGGCTTCACCGAGGTGGATCGGGTGCTCGACTCCTTCCCCCATCAGCTCTCCGGGGGAATGCGCCAGCGGATCGCCATCGCACTCGCGGTGGTCACGGAGCCGGAGGTGCTGATCACCGACGAGTGCACCTCGGCGCTGGATGTGACCACCCAGGCGGAGGTCGTCGACCTGCTCGGCTCGCTGACGGCCGGATCCGGGATGGGCACGGTGTTCGTGACCCACGACCTCATGCTGGCGAGCGAGATCTGTAACCGGATAGCGGTGATGTACGCCGGTCAGATCGTGGAGATGGGCACGGCGAAGGACGTCGTCCACCGTCCCCGGCACCCCTACACACGGGCCCTGCTGGCGGCCATCCCGAGCTGGGACGGCGGCGAGATCAAGGCGATCGACGGGGCCGCTCCCAGGATCACCGAGGACTGGACGGGGTGCCGATTCGCCCCGCGCTGCCCCCGCGCCGAGCAGATCTGCACGACCGGTCAGGTCCCGTGGGTCGAGGTCCCGGGTGGTGACCACGCGCGATGTCACTTCGCGCTGGAGAACGACCGGGGCGAGGCGTTCCTGCCCGCCTCGTCCCAGGCATGAGCGCCCTGACCGCGCCCGAGGGCCGGCCCGAGAGCAGGTTCGTCGCCTCGGTGGCCGACGGCCCGGTGGCGACGGTGACCTGGTCCCGGCCCGAGCGGCGCAACGCCATCGGACAGGAGGTCTGCGACGAACTGGTCGCCGCCCTCGAATGGCTGGCATCCCGGCCGGAGATCGGCGTCGTGGTACTTCGGGCCGCCGGCCGGCCGTTCTGCGCCGGATGGGACGTCACCGACTTCGAGCGGCTGGCCGGTGCCGATCCCGAGGTGCTGGCGTCGTTCTTCCGGCATGGCCGACGGCTGCTCGCGGCGATCAGCGCACTGCCACAGGTGACCGTGGCCGCTCCGGCGGGCCTGGTTCTCGGATTCGGCTGCGCCCTGCTGACCCGCTGCGACCTGGTGATAGCGGCGGACGACAGCCGTTTCGGGCTTCCGGAGATCAGGCTCGGCATGCCGCCCGCCACCGTGATCCCGGAACTGCTCTCCGTCATGACGCGCCGCGCGGCGCTGGAGTGGGCGGTGACCGGGGAGCGGTTCGACGCGCGCCGGGCGATGGCGGACGGGCTGGTGACCTCGGTCGTCCCGGCCTCGGAGCACGACGAGGAGACGGTGCGGGTCGCCGGCCTGCTCTCCGGTCATCCGGACGGGGCGGTACGCGCCACCAAGGAACTCGTGGGGCGGCTCGCCGCGGCCGACGAGGGGGAGCGGGTGGCGCTCGGGGTCGAATCGGCTCTGCGCCGTTTCGCCGGCCAGGCGCCCGCATGACACAGGCAGACGCGGCCGTGCGAACGGCACGGACCGACGAGGAGGAACGACGATGACCGAGACGAGACCCACCCGTCGCATCCGGGTCGGGATGTCACTCTCCGCGCACTACACGCCCGAGGCATCGGTCCGCGAGGGGCTGCGCGACACGATGGAGCAGGTGGCGCTGGCCGAGGAGATGGGCCTCGACACCATCCTGCTCGGGCACCATTACCTGACCCGCTCGCAGTTCCTGCAACCACTGTCGACGGTGGCCTACCTGGCCGCGCGCACCGAGCGGATCCGGCTGGGATTCGGCGTCTACCTGCTGCCGCTGCACAACCCGCTGGCGCTCGCCGAGGAGTTCGCGACCATCGACCAGCTCTCCGGAGGTCGTCTGATCCTCGGACTCGGCGCGGGCTACCGCAGCGTGGAGTTCCGCGCGTTCGGGATCCCCCTGGAGGAGCGGTTCAAACGGATGGAGGAGTACGTCGAGGTCCTCCGAGCCCTGTGGTCGGGGGAGCCGGTCACCAGGTCGGGCTCCTTCGGCGAACTGGACGGCGCCCGGGTGCTGCTGAAGCCGGTCGAGCCCTCGGGGCCGCCGCTCTGGCTGGGGGCCTTCGGCCCGGTGGGCATGCGCCGGGTGGCCAGACTCGACGCCGCCTGGGCCGTCGCCCCCAACGGAACGGTCGAGGAGGTGGCCGAGCGGATGGCGGTGTTCCGGGAGGCCCTGGTCCAGCACGGGCGCTCCCTCGACCGTGACTACCCGCTGCTGCGAGAGGGTTGTGTCGCCCCGACACGACAGGCCGCCGTCGACGCGGCCGGAGCCTTCCTCGCGGAGCAGTACGAGAACTACCGCGGCTGGAAGCACGGTGCCTCGCTGGACGACCTGATCAGCGGCCATGCCGTGATCGGCTCACCCGAGGACGTCATCGAGAGGCTGAGCCGCTACGCGGAGATCGGCTACACCGACGTGGTGCTCCGGCTGCAGTGGACCGGGATGCCCCAGGCCGACGTGCTGCGCTCGATCCGGCTGCTCGGCGAGGAGGTCATCCCCGCGCTGGCGGAGGTGCCGGTTGGCGAAACTTCTGAAGTCCTCCGGAAATCGATAGGAGAGGTCCGAATTTAATGACCGCGATGAACTTTGGGCGACTGGTCGATCTTCAGAGGGTACGCAGGGAGACGGAGCCCGCGCTCATCACCGATGAGGACGTCTGGACGTACGGGCGTCTCGCCGACTCGGTCCACGCCACCGCCGCGTTCCTCGCCGAACGCGGTGTCGGGAAGGGTGACCGGGTCGCCGTACTCGGCATGAACTCGCCGGAGTACGTCTGCGCGGTGCTGGCCGTTTACCGGCTCGGGGCCATCGCGGTCCCGCTGAACTACCGGCTCCAGCGGGTGGAGCTCGAGTTCCTGGTTCGCGACTCGGGAGCGGTCGCGGTGATCTGTGAGACCGAGTTCGTGGAGGTCATGCACGAGATCTGCGAGGACCTGCGTCTGCGGGCGTCGGTGCAGCTCGACGGTGACGGTTGCGGTTCTCCCGGATGGTCGCTCTTCTCCCAGGTGCTGGCGGACTACTCGGGCCGGGAGGTCCCGTCGGCGGAGGTCGCCTTCGACGACCCGCAACGGATCATGTACACCTCTGGAACCACCAGCCGTCCAAAGGGCGTGATCATCACGCACGGCATGGCCGCGCTGAACGTCATCGCCCAGACGAGCGAGCTCGGGCTCTCCTCGGCCGACCGGCTCCTCATCTCGTCCCCGCTGTACCACGTCGCGGCCTGGGACTCACCCGGCGTCGGCGCGCTCTTCAATGGCGGGGCGCTGGTGATAATGCGAAAGTTCGACGCGCCACTGGCACTCAGGCTCATCGAGGAGCACCAGGTCACCGGTGGTATCTTCGTGCAGGCGATTCTGCACAGCCTGCGGTCGGCCTCGGACGGCTCGCGGGATCTCTCCTCGCTCAAGTGGATCGTCTTCGGCGCGGCCGCCGGAGAGCTGTACCGCGAGGTCCGGGAGATGTTGCCGACGACCCGCCTGGTCCAGGCCTACGGCATGACGGAGGCGTGCAGCTCCATCGCCTACATGGACGTCGCACACGTCGTGTCGAAGCGTGGTTCCGTCGGCACGGCCGTGCCCTTCGTGGAGTATCGGGTGGTCGATGAGAACGAGAACGACGCCGGTCCGGGTGTTCAGGGTGAGGTGGTGCTCCGCGGCCCGAAGGTGACGCCCGGCTACTGGGGTGACGAGGAGCTGACCGCTCAGGCGTGGCGGGGTGGCTGGTTCCACACGGGTGACGTCGGAATGGTGGACGAGGACGGTTTCCTCTACATCACGGATCGGCTCAAGGACATGATCCGTTCCGGCGGGGAGAACGTCGCGAGCCAGGAGATCGAGCGGGTGATCTACACTCATCCTCTCGTGTCCGAGACGGCGGTGATCGGTGTGCCGCATCCGCGCTGGCAGGAGGTGCCGAAGGCGTACGTCGTGCTGAAGGCCGGCGCGACGCTGGCGGAGGACGATCTGCTCGGTTACTGCCGTGAACGTCTCGCGTCCTTCAAAACGCCGAAATCCGTGGCTTTCGTGGACAAGCTCCCCCGCAATCCCTCGGGAAAGGTGCTCAAGCGGGTGCTACGGGAATCCTCGGAGAAAACCGATTCGATGCTCCTCTCCTGACCTCGCGCACTGTGACGGCGGACGCCCTACCCTGTGTGGCAGATAACCACTGAAAAACCGTTCTAGGTAAGGGGGACGAGAACCATGGCACGTACCGCATCACGAGGTGGCCCCCGGGGCACCTATTCTCCCGCGGAGACGCGGCGGGCGCTGCTGGCAAGTGCACTGAAGCTGTTCGAGGTCGGCGGTTACCACGCGACGTCCGTGGAGGACATCGTGAAGGAGGCCAACCTGACCAAGGGGGCCTTGTATCATCACTTCTCCGGTAAGGAGGAGATCCTTCAGCAGATACAGGAGGAATACATCGACGACCGGCTCCGGAACTGCCGTCGCATTCTTGAGTCATTCGAGACCCCGGTCGAACGGTTGCGGCAGCTCATCCTTGAGTCATTGGTCGCCATCGACCAGTTCCGCGCCCATGTCACCGTGTTTACTCAGGAGCGTCGCTTCCTTACCGAGGAACGCTTCGCCGCGATAAAGAAAAAGCGCGACGAGCTCGACGCGATGTACGAGTCGGTGATCCGTCAAGGTATCGAAGAAGGGGTTTTCAACTCGGCCCTGCAGCCACGTATCGCCAGCTTCGGAGTCCTTGGCATGCTGACCTCGGCGTACAACTGGTACCGCCCTGACGGCCTGCTGGCCGTCTCCGAAGTGGCCGACCAGCTCTCCGAGCTGGTCCTCGGAGGACTGATCTCGCCGACGAGCGGGGCTTCTTCCAGCCGGTAACGTCCCGACCGGTCGGTGTGAGAAAACGGGCACCGTCGCGTGCCCGGTTACTCACCGGGCCCGGGGTGTCCGTCGTAGGCGGAGAACCTGGGGGCGCGCTCGGACGACCGCGCCTCTGAGGATGCCCTGTGATGCTGCTGACCTCGGCGTTGACGCCGTTCGGTGGAGGCCGTGGAACGGCCCGCGAACGCTGACGCGTCCGCCGGGGAAGTACCGGGAGTCCAGACATCCGGCACCTTGACGATCTCAGTTTGATACCCGTACCATACCTACTGGTCGGAATGTAACGAGGGGGTTGAAGCATGAAATTTGGCGTGATGAATCTGTTTCCGGCCGAGGGTGACGGAGACGACGCGCAGGTGCTGCGAGACACCATCGAGGAAATCCAGATCGCCGACGAACTGGGATTCGACTCGTGCTGGCTGGCGGAGCACCATTTCTCGCGCTACGGGATCCTCGGTAATCCGCTGATGCTGGGCACGGCGATCGCCGAGCGGACGCGCAACATCACCATTGGCACCGCAGTGGTCGTCGTCCCACTGCACGACCCGCTTCGCATCGCCGAGGACGCCGCGCTGCTTGACATCCTGTCCGGCGGCCGTCTCGTGCTCGGCATCGGACGCGGCTACCAGCCGAGCGAGTTCCGAGGTTTCGGCAAGGACCGCAACGCCAACAAGGAGCTGTACGCGGAGATCGTCGACATCCTGAAGCTGGCGTGGACTCAGGAGAACTGGTCGTACGAGGGCAAGCACTTCCAGTACAGCGACATGAACGTCTTCCCGAAGCCGGTGACTCCGGGAGGGCCGCCGATCCTGCACGGCACGTCGTCACCGGAGACCTTCCGGCAGCGCGGGCTGGCCGGCGACCACATCATCGTGTCGTCCAGCTTCACGCCCATGCAGCGGATCAAGGAGAACTACGACTCCTACCGTGAGGCGCTCGTCGAAGGCGGGCACGAGAGCGGCGGTTTCGACCTCCCCTTCATGCAGCAGGTGTGGGTCGGCGGGAGTGCGGACGGTCTGCAGGCGGCGGCAGGGGCCGCGCTGAACTACTACCGCAGCGTCGGCAAGGTGATTCCCGGCTCCGACGAGGCGATCGAGTCGGAGCGGGCGTACTACGACAAGGTTCAGCGGAACATCGGTCTGCTCACCGTGGAGAAGACCCTGACCCACGGCGGCACCTTCGGGTCGGTGGACCGGGTGGTCGACACCCTCGGCCGGATCCGGGACGAACTGGGTGTCACCCACTACATCGGCTGGTTCCACATTCCCTCACTTGACCGCAAGCGTGCCATCGAGTCGATGGAGACCTTCGCCGCGAAGGTGATTCCCCAGCTCACCTCGGTCTGACGGTCGGCCCAATCCCAGTTCCTGGAGAGTTTGATGAAGAAGAGCGAGTACGAACTCCTGGCCTCTCAGTGGGACGCCGAAGGCATGGCGATCGACGAGAAGGCCATCGAGAACTCGGTGCTGTACGAGAAGGACCCGGAGAAGGCGGTCGCCTACATCATCTTCAATGTCCCGGAGAAGCTGAACGGCATCCCGGTGGCGGCTTTCGAGAGGGTCGGCGACCTGATCCGGGAGGCCGAGGTGGACGACGACGTGAAGACGATCGTCTTCAAGGGCAACGGCGACTGCTTCGGCTCCGGTGCGGACGCCGCCGAGCTGGGCTACTACATCGGCTACGGCAAGAACAAGAAGGGCGAGCGGGCGGGGCGTCCGGCGCAGCGCCAGCGCATCCTCCCGGATAGGAACCTCCTTTCCGAGAGCCTTGGAAACAAGGTCACGAACTGCCTGAAGGCGACGATCTGCCAGGTGCACGGTTACTGCTACGGCGGCCACATGAAGATCGCGCTGGGTGCCGACATGATCGTCGCCTCGCCGGACGCCCAGTTCACCCATCCGGCCTTCCGCTACCTCGGCTCCGCTCCGCAGGACATGTACCTGTGGATCGAGAACCTGGGGCTGAAGAAGATGAAGGAGATCATGCTGACGATGCGGCCCCTCACCGCGGAGGAGGGGGAGCGCATCGGCTTCGTCAACCAGGTGGTGCCCAGAGAGGAGCTGGACGCCGCCGTCGACGAGTACGTCACGGCCATCTCGTTCATGCCGCTGGACGGCCTGATGATCGGCAAGTCGATGATGCGCATCGCCATGGAGGCTCGCGGCAAGGGCGTCGGCGAGGTGGGCAACTGGATCGGGCACGCTTGGGCCACGAACCTTTCGCTGGCGGAGGGCGAGTACAACTTCGTCAAGGAGCGGCGGGACAAGGGCCTTGCCCAGGCGCTCAGGGACCGGGACGCCGCGGTCGCGCCGAGATTCCGGCTCGGAGGAAAGCTCGGCTGACGTCCACTATCGAGGGAGAGTTGCCGATGGTCGGCGAGATCCACCACATCGCGGTCAGTGTTCGCGATCTTGAGAAGTCCATCCCGTTCTATCGCGACGGGCTCGGACTGCGCATGACCTTGGACATGCGGGTGGGCAACGAGACGATGCACAAGCGGCTGCGGACACCTCCGGGCGCCGGTGGCAGGGCGGTGTACTTCCAGGGGCCGACGAAGATCGGGCAGCTGGAGCTGATCCAGTGGGACCTGCCGGTGCCGGAGGACTCCCACCCCAAGCGGCCGGGAGACCCGGGCGTCTTCTCCATATGTTTCCCGGTACCGGCCGACGAGATCCAGGACGTGTACGACCGTCTGGTCGGCATGGGGGTGGACTGCTACCACCCCCCGGCGACCAGCGTCCTGGACAACTACGGTCCGATCACCATGTTCATGTGCGAGGACCCGGATCAGATCCAGGTCGAGTTCGTCAGCCTGCCCACCCCGGAGCAGGTCCGTGCCTTCAGGGCCGCGCAGCGAGCGGAAACGGCGTCAGCGGGTACGCCGGAACAGGAGCGATAATGAAGTTCGGCATCTTGGCGTCGCATCAGTACCTGCCGGAGGACGACCTGCGCCAGCGGCTCTACGAGCTGTGGGACCTGACCGAGCTGGCCGCCGAGCAGGGGTTTGACTCGATCTTCGCCATCAACCACTTTCTCGCGAACCTGCAGACACCGCAGACCATCTCGGTCGTCGCGAAACTGATCCAGCACTCCGGCAACATGACCGTCGGGACCAGCCTGGTGATCCTGCCCGCCTACCACGCCGTTCACATCGCGGAGGAGTTCGCGACCCTCGACCACATGGCCGGGGGAAGGCTGGTCCTGGGGGTGGGGGCGGGCTACCGGAACAACGAGTTCGCCGCCATGAACATCGACAAGCCCAACCGTTTCCGGAAGATGCATGAGCAGATCCGGTTGATCCGCGCGCTGTGGACCGGCGAAAGGGTGGACTTCGACGGCGAGTTCTACAGCGTCCACGACAGCATCTGCGTGAAGCCGTTCCAGCAGGGAGGTCCGCCGATCTGGGTCGGGGCCGGAGGCCCGATCTCGGTGCGGAAGGCCGCGGAGCTGGGCGACGCCTGGATCATTCCGGGTAACTCGCCGAAGCCCGGCTGGCACGTGAAGGCCATGGCCAATCACGACGACGCATTGGCCAAGGCCGGCAAGTCGCGTGAGGGCCGCGAGTACCCGATGATCGTGAACGTGTTCTGCGCCCCCACCACACAGCTGGCCAGGGACACCGTGCGATCGAACGTCGAGCGGGAGTACTTCAACTACGCCGAGTACCCGCAGCTCGCCTTCCAGAAGGAAAAGTTCGAGTACATGTGGGAGAACCTGTTCATGGTGGGTGACCCCGACTTCGTGGCCGAGCGCATCGCGCGCCTGGAGGAGACCGGTGTGAACCACATCATCGCCCGGCCGTACTGGCTCGGGACGTCGCACGAACGAACAGTCGAGTCCGTCAAGCTGTTCGCGAAAGAGGTCATGCCGCGGTTCGCCGGTCTGGCCAGCGTCTGAGGGCGGACGGTGCCTCGCAGCACGGAGACCACGTTCGCCATGGCTGCCCACCTGGTCGGTGCGGCTCTCGTTCCCCTGAGTTTCCCGCCTGCGGAGCGACGGAGCCGCGCGACCCGGTCAGCCCCGGCGAGCGGGGAACCTCTCCCGGACGCCCTCTTCGGCCGGAAGAGCATACCGACCGGACGGTATTAAAATGGGGAATCCACTGATTCGAAGGAAGAGCGGAATGAGCGCTACCAAGGATGTACCGACCGCGGCGCCGACGCGTGACCTCGGCGGTTTCTTCGCGCCACGGCGGGTGGCGTTGATCGGTGCGAGCGAGTCCTCCGGCTGGACCCGGCTCGTTCTCGCGGGCACGGACCTCTCGGCGGGACTCGACGTCGTCCTGGTGAACCCGCGACGCGGCACGGTGCACGGGCGACGGACCGTGCCGGGCCTGGACGCGCTGGACGAGCCGGTCGACCTCGCCTTCGTCATGGTCGGACCGGACCACGTGGCGGACCTCGTCGAGCAGGCGCTGGCGGCCGGTACCAGGGACTTCGTCGTGCTCTCGGCCGGTCTCGGTGAGGCGGGCCCCAAGGGTGCGGAACGACAGCGACGTCTGGTGGAGCTCTGCGCGGCCGGGGGCGCCCGGTTGCTCGGCCCGAACGTCAGCGGGTTCGTGAACGCCACGGACGGGGTGCGGCTGTTCGGCCTGCCGGTTCCGGACGGTCTGCCGACCGGCCGCGTGGGGGTCGTCATGCAGTCCGGAGGGTTGGCCACCCACGTGCTCAGCCTGGCGCGGAGCTGGGGCACGGGTCTGAGCCTGCTCGCCACCACCGGGAACGAGGCGGTGATCACCGCCACCGACGTGATCGACCACCTCGTCGACGACGAGGCCACGGATGTCATCGCGGTGTTCCTGGAGTCGGTGCGCGACCCCGCGGCGTTCAGGGCGACCGCGCTGCGGGCGGCGGAGCGGGGCAAGCCGATCGTCGCACTGCATGTCGGCAGCTCGTCACTGGGACGCGAGGCGGCCCTGTCGCACACCGGTGCCCTGGTGGGCGACCACGCCTCCACGGTGGCGGCCCTGGAGGACCTTGGTGTCGTCCCGGTGCGTTCGATAGAGGACCTGGTGGCGACGGCGGCACTGCTCGGCCGCCACCCCCGGGGCCTGCGTGGACGCCGGCTCGCCGTCGTCGCCGCGTCGGGGGGAGCGTGCGAACTGATCGCCGACGCGGCCGAGCCGCTGGACTTCACGCTGCCTCCCTTCGCCGGTCCCCTGGCCAAGGCGCTGGTCGAGGAGATGCCCGCCTTCGCCGACGTCCAGAACCCCCTGGATGTGACGGGGTTCGTGGTCAAGGCGGCCGACCTTCCCTTCACCGCGACACGACTGGTGGCGGAGCACGGCGCCGACGACTACGACGTGACGATCCTGCAGTCCGTGGTGCTGCCGGCGGCGCCTGGACCTGACGAGGACGTGGTTCGGGCCCGGTTCGGGCGGCTCGCCCAGGCGATCCGGGACAGTCCGGTACCGGTGGTGCTCCAGACCGGTGCGGTCTTCGCGTTGAGCCCGTTCGCGCTGGAGATCGTCCGTGAGAACGACCTGGTCATCCTGCCGGGGATCGCGGCGGGGATGACCGCGCTCGACAGGTCCGCCAGGTACGCGGAGCTGCTGCCGCGCGCGCTGCGGGACCGGAGCCCCGCCGCGCCGGTGACCGGCGGCACCGCGGGCGCCGCCGCTTTCGAGCCGGAGAGGCTTCTGGTCGAGTACGGAGTGCCGGTACCCCCCAGCCGCCTGGCCCGCACGGCCGACGAGGCCGCGGAGGCGGCCGCCGAGCTGGGCTTCCCCGTGGTGCTCAAGGTGATCAGTGAGGACGTGCCCCACAAGTCCGATGTGGGGGGTGTGGTGCTCGATCTCCGCGATTCCGATGCCGTGCGGTCCGCCTTCGAGAAGATGCTGGCCGAGGTGGCGAGCCGGCTACCGGGCGCGGTGCTGGACGGAGCGCTGGTCGCCCCGATGCGTCCGGCGGGCGTGGAACTGCTGGTCAGCGTGATCAACGATCCGACCTGGGGTCCGCTGCTGACCGTGGGGTCCGGTGGGGTGCTGACCGAGTTGCTGGAGGACGTCGTGGTCAGGCCGCTTCCAGTGCCTGAGCGGGACATCCCGGGCCTGCTGTCGGAGCTGCGCGTCTCGCGGCTGCTCGGCGGCTTTCGCGGTTCGGCGCCCGCCGACCTGGCAAGGGTGGCGGCCGCCGTGCACGGAGTGCAGCGGCTCGCGACCGCCCTCGGCCCCGAGCTGCGGGCTGTCGAGGTGAACCCGCTGTGGGTCCGCGGAGACCGGGTGGAGGCGCTGGACCTGTTGGTCGAGTGGGCCCCTCGGCCGGAGGCGGAGAAGGTGGACAGCCAGTCCGGCACGCAGTAATATTCCGACTAGTCGGTATCAAAATAATGGGCGCCGGAAGTGGACCGCGGCTCACCCGAAGCGCCGGAGGGGCCCCGAGGGCAGGCGCGATGGGCGCGGCCGATCCGCCGGGAGAACGGAATCACGATGTTCGGCCACCGTGCCAACAGCCGAGGAGGACAGTTGAGGCGTAACCTCGTACACGACCTGGAGGCGCGGGCGAGCAGGTCGCCACACCGCATCGGACTCATCCATGAGGATGGCCGGACCTGGACGTACCGGCAGATCGACCAGGCCGCCTCGGCGGTCGCCCGCGCCCTCGTCGAGCATGGCTCGACGCCGGGCAGCCGGGTGGGCCTCTACCTCGCCAACAGCCCCGAGCTGGTCTTCGGTCTCGCCGGCTGCTGGAAGGCCGGTCTCGTTCCGGTCCCGATGAGCGGGCTCTACAACTCCGACGAGGTCCGATCGTGCATCGCCAAGACCGGGCCCGGCATGGTGGTCGCCGACCCGGCGAGGCTCCCCGAAGACGGCGTCGGCGTCCCGGTGCTCTCCCTTGACGTGGTCCGGACGGCGGGGGAGACGGCTCGTGGTTCCGCCGAGAGCGACTCGCCGCCGGTCAGGGCCCCCGAGCCGGCCGACGAGGACGAGGGGCTGCTGCTGTTCACCGGTGGTTCCACCGGAATGCCGAAGGCCGTGGCCGTCACCCACTCCGGCACGTACGCCTCGATGTCGACCCTCGCCCGGGCGCAGAAGGGGGGGCGGCAGCCGGAGGAGGGGCTGTACGCGCCGGCGGACGAGTCCGTGCCGCCGAACCTGGTGCTGCTGCCGCTCTTCCACGGCGGCGGCATCCAGTCCCTGCTGTTCGGCTGGCACGTCGGCAGGGCGGTGCTGCTGGTCGAGCGATTCTCCGTCGACCGGATCGCGCGGCTGGTGCCGCGCTACCGCGTCGACAATCTGTTCCTGCTGCCGACCATGGTGTACGACCTGACGCACACCGCCGAGCAGCTGGACATCTCCTCGGTACGCAAGGTGCTCGTCGCGGGGCAGCGGCTGGACCCCGAGCTGAAGGCCCTGTTCGAGCAGAGGTTCGGCGTCATCGTGATGTCCAACTACGGTTCGGCCGAGCTCGGCCACGTCGCGGGGTGGAATGCCCGGGACGTTCGTGAGGGGCGCTGGAAGCCGGGGTCGGTCGGCCGGATCTACGACGGTGTCGAGCTTGAGATCCGGGACGAGGGCGGCGCCTCCCGGGAGGCCGGGGAACAGGGCGAGATCTGGGTCAAGTCCACGCGCACCAAGGGCTACGTCGACGCGGACGGTGACGGGGCCTCGCTCGTGGAGAACGGCTGGGTCCGGTCCGGCGACATCGGCTATGTCGACGCCGACCGGGTGCTGTATCTCGTGGGGCGTAGCAGGGAGGTCATCAAGACCGGAGGTTTCCAGGTGTGGCCGGGGGAACTGGAGGCGGTCCTACGCCGGCATCCCGCGGTGGCCGACGTCGCGGTGGTCGGCGTGGCGGACGATCGCCTCGGCGAGGTGCCCAAGGCGTTCGTCGTTCCCACGGCGGGAACGGCGGTGGGAACGGCGGTGGCCGACGAGCTGATCGCCTGGTGCCGTGAGCGGCTCGCTCACTTCAAGAGCGTGCGGCAGGTGGCCTTCGTGGACGCGCTGCCCCGGAGCGAGGCAGGAAAGGTCCAGCGCGCGGCGCTTGTCGCCTCGGACGCGTCCCGGTCCTCCGGGGCGAACGACATCAAGGAGTCGGCATGACGACTGTTCCGATGACCGGATCGTCGCGCCAGGCCGGATCCTCCGGCGCGTCCGCGACGATCCCGGGAGCGCACTTCCGGCGGGTGCTGGGAAACGTGCCGACCAGTGTCGCGGTGGTCGCCGGTATCGGGCCGGACGGGCAGCCGGTCGGACTGGCGATCGGCACGTTCACCTCCGTGTCCATGAATCCCCCGCTGATAGCCTTCTGCCCCGGTGAGAGCTCCACGAGCTGGCCCAAGATCCGAATGGCGAGGCGTTTCTGCGTGAACGTCCTCGCGGCCGGCCAGGAGGACGTCTGCGCGGCCTTCGCGAGCAAGCAGCCCGACAAGTTCCGCGGACTCTCCTGGGCGGCGGCGGGCAACGGCGCGCCGCGGTTGGAGAACGTGGTCGCCTGGGTGGAATGCGATCTGGAGGCCGAGTACCAGGCGGGCGACCACAGCATCGCCGTCGGCAGGGTGACGCACCTTGAGACGGGGACCGGGGAGATGCCGCTGGTCTTTCTCGGCGGGCGGTACCTCAGTGTCGACTGAGGCCGATCTGGCCTCGGCGGCTCGGCGGCCGATCGACTGGCGACCGGTTGAGATCCGTCCCGGCCTGTGGTCGATACCGGTCGCGATACCGATCGCCTCGCTCCAGGCGGTCAACGTCTATGTCCTCGAACTGGCGGGCGGTGGCATCGCGCTCGTGGACGCGGGCTGGGACAGCGAGGAGTCCTGGCGGAGCCTGCGAGACGGACTGGCCTTCCTGGGACGGCGTCTTGACGAGGTGCGCAAGGTGGTCGTCACCCATGCCCATCCCGACCATCTCGGCCTCGCCTACCGGGTGGCGGGCGCGTCGGGGGCCGGCGTGCTGGTGCACGAACTGGAGGCGGGACGGCTGCGGGGCGGCAGGAGCGGCCCGCTGAACTTCCGGCGAGCGCTCGAGGCCACCTATCCCCGCTGGGGCGTGCCTTCGGCGCGGGTCGAGGAGATGCTGGCCGCCAGCGCCCCCTCATCCGAGGAGTCCTGGACCGCTCCGGTCACGGGGGTGCCCGACGGGGCGATGCTGGATCTGCCCGGGTGGTCGGTGCGGGCGGTGTGGACCCCCGGTCACACGCAGGGGCATCTCTGCCTGTACGACACCGGGCACCGGCTGCTGTTCTCCGGTGATCACGTGCTGCCGCGGATCACGCCGGGTGTCGGTGTGCACCCGGCCGAGGAGTCGGACGTCCTGGGGGACTTCCTGGCCTCCCTGCGAAAGGTGGCCGCGCTCGACGTCGAGGAGGTGCTGCCGGGGCACGAGAACCGGTTCTCCGGACTGCGCGAGCGGACCGACTTCCTGGCCGGCCACCACGACCTGCGCCTCGACGAGGTGGAGTCGGTGGTCCGCGCGGACCCCGGGGTGTCCGGTTGGCAGGTGACGCGGCGTATCGGCTGGTCACGGCCCCTGGAGCGGTTCGGTTCCGCGATGGTCCGGGCCGCCGTCGCGGAGACCATGTCGCACCTCGTCCATCTCGAGACGCTCGGCCGCCTGGCGCGACTCGACCGGAACGGGGTGTCCACCGAGAGCTGGGTGCCTCGGGACTCCTGAGGTCGAGGCCGTCGCGGGCCGGGAGCGACCCGGCCCCGGGCCCGCCGGTCAGGCCTGCCGGGGGAGCGACCGGTAGATCGAGAGCACCACGGAGTCACCGAGCCGGACCGCGGCCCGTTCCTCGTGCGCGGTCAGGGCCGGCGCCATGACGGACAGCGCGCCGGCGGTGATCAGCAGGTCGTGCGCGGCCGCGACATCGGCGACCTTGACGTTGAGGCTCACCGTCGCGCCGCCGGGCAACTCCTCGGCCACGGTCAGGGCCACGGTGACCCCACCCGCGTCCAGTGCGGTCCAGCGGGCGCCGTCCCTGACGGTGACCGGGAGGTCCGTCACGCGGCCCAGCAGCCTCTCGGCGGCGGCGGTGTCCTGGACCGCGACGGCGATGCCGCGGAGCACGCCACTCTGCTGGGGGGCCACGGTCATGATGGTCTCCTTCTCGGCCTGACGGCCGCCCGGCCGCTCACGACCCGGACGTTGACGGGGATGTGCACCCGATCATACCATCTGGTCGGTATCTAAGGACAGGTGATGATGTTCCAAGACTTCGGCTCCTTCCGTGACCGCCTTCATGAGATCGCCGTGGACGCGGTCCGACCACGGGCCGCCGAGATCGACGCCGACGGCCTTTACCCCGAGGACGTCTACCGGAGATTCGCCGCGGAAGGGCTGCTGGCTCTCAGCCTGCCGCCCGAGCTCGGCGGTCCCGACGGCCATGCCCCCCGGGGGGTCGCCGCGCTCACTCACGCCACCGAGGTGATGGCGCAGTACTCGAGCGCGGCGGGCCTGATGCTGCTGCTGTCCCGGTTGCCCGCGGCGCCCCTGCTCCTTGGGGGGACGCCGGAGCAGCGACGGGAGCGGTTGATCCCCCTGGGGCGGGGCCGGAGCAGAGGCTCGTTCTGCATGTCCGAGCCGCAGGCCGGTAGCGATGTGCTTGGTGTGTCCACCCGCGCCGAGCCGGACGGCGACGGCTGGCTGCTCTCGGGTCACAAGAGCTGGGTCTCCGGCGCGGACGAGGCCGACTGGTACGTGGTGGTCGCGACCACGGCCGACCCCGCCGAACGACGGCCGGACGCGCTGCGCGCCTTCATCGTGGACCGGGACGTCCCGGGGCTGAGCCTCCGGCTCCATCCCCGCTCGTCGGTCCGGGGAATGAGCCTGGGGGACATCGGACTCGACCGCGTGCGCGTCCCCGGCGACGCCATGCTGCCGGGTATCACCGGGCTCGGCCCTTTGCTGCGCTCGCTGGCGACCATGCGCCCCGTCGTCGCCGCGCGCGGGCTCGGCCTCGCCGAGGCGGCCCTGATGCACGCGGTGCGCTACGCGGAAACGCGCCAGGTCAACGGGGTGGCGCTGATCCGGCAACAGGGGATCCAGTGGGAACTGGCCCGGGCGGCCGCCGATGTCGAGGCGGCCAGGCTGCTGACCTACCGGGCCGCGGCCCTGGTGGAGAGCGGCGACAGCGGGCCGGATTCGGCCGGGCAACTGGCCGTGGCGAAACTGCACGCCACCGAGTGCGCGGTACGGGTGTCCGGGTTGGCCACGCAGATCTTCGGTGCCGCGGGAAGCGTCGCCGGACACCCGGCGGAACGGTTCTACCGCGACGCGCGGAACCTGACCGTGGTGGAGGGGACGTCGGAGATCCAGCTCGGCATCATCGCCCGCGGTCTCCAGGACCGGCATCTGTGGTGGGGATCAGCGGAGAAGAGGACGGTGCGTCAGTGAGCATGTGCGCGGGCCGGGTGGCCATCATCAGCGGTGCCGGACGAGGCCTGGGAAGGTGCCACGCCGTCGCGCCGGTCGCCTGCACGCGGATGACCTCGGATCTGGTGACGGACCCGCGCGCGGTCGGCGAGCCGGCGCCCGAGCAGGTCTCGCCGGTGGTCACCTGGCTCGCCGGCGACCCTGACGGCGCGGTACGGTGCGTGCCGCCGTGGCGCCGGGCGTCGTGATGGCCGAACGCAGGTCCCCTTTCCAGGCACTCGCCGTGGTGAGCTATCGCTGGTTCGCCCTCGCCCAGGTGCTGGGCAACGGCGCGATGTGGATGCACCGCACCGCCCACGTGTGGCTCGTCGTCCAGATCTCCGGTGGTGACGGCGTGGCGGTCGGCGTGGTGACCGGCCTGCAGTACATCTCGATGATCCTGCTGGGGCTGAGCGGCGGCGCGCTCGGCGACCGGTTCGACAAGCGCCGGATCATGCTGATGACGCAGAGCGTCGTCGTGCTGGCCAGTGTCGTCCTCGCGGTGCTGATCGCCGGTGACGCCGTGACGCTGCCGATCGCCTACCTCTTCGCCGTCCTGCTGGGCGTCCCGGGAGCGCTGGACGCGCCCGTGCGGCTGGCCTACCCCCGGCAGCTCGTCCCGTACCGGTTCCTGGCCGCGGCGGTCGGGCTGAACGGCGCCGTCTTCCAGCTCGCGCGCGTCGCCGGGCCCGCCCTGGCCGGCGGTGTCATCGCCTTCTCCGGCACCGCCGCGGTGTTCGCCGTCGTCGCGCTGTTCGGCCTGATCTCCTGCCTCGCGCTGGTGAGAGTGCGTCCGCTGCCCGGCGGCGAGAAGGCGGAGGCGGAGGAGCCCGCGGTCGGTCGCCGGGGTCTCGCGGACCTGCGCGCGCCGGCCTATCTCGTGCCGCTGCTGGGCGGGCTGATGCTCGGCATCGGCATGACCCACCTGCAACTGGCCATCCCGCTGCTGGTGGACTCCACGGAGAAGGACGCGGCGGGGAGCTTCGGCGCGTTGACGGCGATGATCGGGGCCGGCGGCATCGTGGGGGCGGGGCTGGCGGCGTCGCTGAGGTCCGAGCCGACCAACCGGATCCTGCTCGCCTGGTCGGCGGTCTTCGCCGCGGTGACGGTGCTGGTGTCCACGCTCCCGTCAGGGCTCATCCTGGCCGCCGGGCTGTTCGTCGCGGGTGCGACGATGCAGGTGTTCGGCACCTCGGCCATCTCGGCGCTGCAACTGCGCTCACCCGCGAACGTCCAGGGGCGCATGATGGCGCTGTACGTGATCGCCTTCTTCGTCTGGGTCCCGGTGGGGGCGCCGATCTTCGGCTGGTTCGCCAACCTGGTCGGGGCACGGCAGGCCCTGGGTGTCTCCGGACTCGTCTGCCTTGCCGTGGTCGGGCTGCTCGCGCTGTCCTTTCTGACCGGCCGCGCCGTGACGCGCGAGCAGCACCGGGAGTGACCGCGCCTCGGCCGCTCAGCGACGGATCGTTACGGCTCCGGGGTCGCCGTGGCCGGTGAAGTGCCGCTGGAAGTGCGCCCACTCGGTTTGGAGCGCCTCCGGCGGTGTCTGCCGGCGGACCGACCGGATGAGCGCGGTCATCTCCGCCACGGCGGTCCGGTCGTATCCGGCCAGCACCCGTGCCGCCTCGTCGACGGTCTGCACCAGCAGGCTTCCCTGAACCGTCCGGCTCACCAGGCCGAACTCGGTCATCTCGGCGGCGCTGAACCGTTCGCCGAGGAGCAGCATCCGGGTCGCGCGCGCGGCCCCCACCGCGCGGACCAGCCGCGCGGAGCCGCCCCAGGCCGGGATTCGCCCGTGTGGCAGGTGCAGGTCCCCGAAGACCGCGTCCTGTGACGCGATCACGAGGTCGCACGCGAGGACCAACTCCAGCCCGCCGGCGAACGCGGCCCCGTTCACCGCGGCGATCACCGGCAGCGGTGACTCCTCGATCGCCGCCATCAGATCGCGTCCGCTCTCCAGGAAGGCCAGGCGGGAGTCCGCGTCCCGCAGGGCGGCGGAGGCCCGGACGTCGGCCCCGGGGCAGAACGCCCTGCCGGTTCCGGTGACGACCAGGGTCCGCACCGCCGGGTCGGCCGCTCCGTCGGCGAGCCACCGGGTCAGCCCGGCGACGATCTCAGGGCCGAGGGCGTTCGCCCGCTCCGGCCGGTCCAGGCGTGCCCACAGCGCCGAACCCCGGCGGCTGACCTGAACGTAGCTCATGGCTCGACCACGACCTTGCCGAACACCTGGCCGGAGAGCAGCCGGGAGAACTGCTCACGAGCCGAGTCGAGCGGCGCCACCGAGTCCACCAGCGGCCGGACGCCGCCGGCGACGAGGAACCCGATGAGGTCCTCGAGTTCGGTCCGGGTGCCCATCGTCGAGCCGAGCACGTTGATCTGCCGGGAGAAGAGCCGGGCCAGGTTGGTCGGCGCGTCGAAGCCGGTGGTCGCGCCGGAGAGCACCACGGTGCCGCCCGGGCGTACCGCGGCGAGAGAGGACTTCCAGGTGGCCTGCCCCACGGTGTCGAGGACGACGTCGCAGTCGGACGGCAGCCGCGCCCCGGACATGACGACCTCGTGCGCGCCGAGCTCGGCGGCTCGTCCCGCCTTGGCGGGGTCCCGCGTGACCACGCGCACCCACAGTCCCGCGGCGCGGGCCAGCAGGATCGCGGCCGTGGCCACCCCGCCTCCGGCGCCCTGCACCAGCACCCGGTCACCGGGCCGCGCCCGAGCCTTGGTGAACAGCATGCGGTAGGCGGTCAGCCACGCGGTGGGCAGGCAGGCCGCCTCGGCCCAGGAGAGCGCGGCGGGTTTCGGGACAAGGTTGCGGCGCGGGACGACGATCCGCGCGGCCAGGGTCCCGTGCCCCGCGTCCGAGAGCACGGACCGTTCCGGGTCGAGGGTCTCGTCACCACGGCCGCGCGCGGGGTCGCCGAGGACTGAGTGGATCACGTACTCGTTGCCGTCGTCGTCCACCCCGGCCGCGTCGGTGCCCAGCACGCAGGGAAGGCCGCCTGCCGGAGTGACGGCACCGCGCAGCGTCCACACGTCGTGGTGGTTGAGCGAGGCGGCCCGCACCGTGATCGGCACCCAGCCGTCCGGCGGTACCGGTTCGGGGCGCTCTCCGACGGACAGGGCACTGACGGGGTCGTCGGCCGACGTGGCGTGCGCGAATGCGGCGAGCATCGGGGGCTCCCTGGGCGGTCGAGGAGAAAGTTCTCGACATCATACCAACTGGCCGGTACGATTCTGGATATTCAACGCCTCGAATGTTCGAGGGATTCCACACCATCGTTGTGTGAGCGTCTGTGCTGAGGAGGATTGGATGACGACCGACTTCGGCGATAAACGGCTCGAGGACTTTCGCGCTGAACTGCGACAGTGGTTGAGCGAGCATCGGCGGCCGGCACTCGCGTCGAAGGGCGAGTACGAGCTGGAGCGCGAAGCCTGGCGGAACCCTGAGTCGCCGCTCTACGAGGACTTCCTCGCCTGGGAGAAGGCGTCGCTGGAAGCCGGGTTGGTCTGTCCGCACTGGCCCGTGGAGTACGGCGGCCGTGGACTGGACGACCTGGAGATGGCCGTCCTCGCCGAGGAGTTCGCACGCGCGGACATGCCGCGAGTGACCCGGGGGATGGGGGAGCGCCTCGCCGGTCCGGCCATCCTCGCGCACGGCACCCCCGAGCAGAAGGCGTACTTCCTGCCGCGTGTCGTCAGCGGCGAGGACAGGTACTGCCAGGGTTTCTCCGAGCCCGATGCCGGCTCGGACCTGGCCGCCGTCGCCACCCAGGGGGTCGTGGAGGGTGACGAGATCGTCATCACCGGGCAGAAGATCTGGACATCCCGGGCGCATCTCGCCGACACGCTGTTCCTGCTGTGCCGGACCGACCCGCACGCCCCCAAGCACAAGGGCATCTCCTACGTGCTCGTCCCCATGAAGGACAACGGGATCACGGTGCGGCCGCTGATCACCATGTCGGGTGAGGACGCGTTCTCCCAGGAGTACATCGACGGCGCCCGAGCTCCCCTGTTCAACGTCATCGGGGGCCTCAACAACGGGTGGCGGTCCGCGATGACCACCCTCGGCAGCGAGCGTGGCGCGGTGGCCGCCGTCCAGCACCTGGAGTACGAGAAGGAGTGGGAGGCCCTGGTCGAGCGGGCCAGGGAACTCGGCAGGGACGCCGATCCGCTCATCCGCCAGAAGCTGGCCTGGGCCTACTGCCAGGTGCACGTCATGAAGGCCACCGGCCAGCGGGTTCTCGCCACCCTCGCCTCCGGAGGGGAACTGGGCGCCGAGGCGTCGCTGACCAAGCTGGTCTGGAGCGAGTACCACCGGAAACTGGGCGAGATCGCCATCGACATCGAGGGCGCGGAGGCGCTGGTGCGTCCCTCGGGCGACGGCTACCGGGTGGGGCGCTGGCAGAAGACGTTCCTCACCAGCCGCGCTGAGACGATCTTCGCGGGAACGAGCGAGGTCCAGCGCCGGATCGTCGCCGAACGGGTACTCGGCCTGCCGAGGTCGTCCTAGCGTGGCGATCCTCGACAAAGTGACCGGTGGCGCGCGGTCGGAGGCGGCGCGGGCGACGTCGGACCTGAGCACGCTCTTCCGGCCGCGCTCGGTCGCCCTCGTCGGCGCGACGGAACGTTCCATGTGGTCGGTCAACGCCTTCGAGAACCTGCGTCGCTACTCGCCGCGGATCGCGGTGCACTGCGTCAGCCCTTCGCGGGCGACCGTGCACGGTGTCACGGCGGCGGCCTCCCTCAGCGCGCTGGGAGAGGCGGTCGACCTGGCCTACATCATGTCCCCGCGCGACACCGTTCCCGACATCCTGCGTGAGGCGGCCGCGAACGGGATCGGCGGTGCCATCGTGCTCACCGCGGGATTCGGGGAGACGGACGACGGCCGAGCGCTACAGCGCGAGCTCGTCGCGGCGGTGGAGGAGACCGGCATCCACCTGCTGGGGCCGAACGGCAGCGGGTACGTGGACGTGCGGCACCAGGTCGTACCGTTCGGCCTCGCGCTGCCGGACCTGCCCGACCCCGGCGGTGCCTCGTTCGTCCTGCAGTCGGGCGGCCTGATGAAGCCGTTGCTCTCCCTCGCCAGAGCCTGGGGTGTGGGGGTCGGCATGCTGGCGGGCACCGGGAACGAGGCCACGCTCTCGTCCACCGATGTGGCGCGGTATCTCATCGAGAGCGAGGAGACCGGGGCGATCGGCCTGTTCCTCGAGGCGTTCAGGGACGCCGAGGGCTTCCGGTCGCTGGCGGAGCGCGCGCTCGAACTCGACCGGCCGGTCGTGGTGCTCCCGGTCGGGCGCAGTGAGGTGGCCCGGCGAACGGCGATGTCGCACACCGGGGCACTGGCGGGAGACGCCGCGGTGACGTCCGCGGTGCTGCGGGAGCTCGGCGTGGTCGAGGTCTCCTCGATGGAGGAGTTCGTCGCGACGACCGAGCTGCTCTCTCGCGGGGTGCGGCCGCGCGGTGGCCGCCTCGGCGTGGTCTCGGCGTCCGGCGGAAGCTGTGAGCTGGTGGCGGACAAGGCCGCCGACGAGGGGATGACCCTGCCGCGGCTGCCACCCGCGGCGCTGGAGGAGCTCCGCTCCCTGCTGCCGGCCTTCTCCCACGTGCAGAACCCTCTCGATGTCACCGGTTACGCGACGGTGAACCCGAGACTGCCGGTGGACGCGGCCGCCATCATGGGCAGGACCGGGGCGGAGCACTACGACCTGCTGCTGTTCCAGGCGTTCGTCGCGCCCCCCGGGCGACCCGCCGACCCCGACTTCACCCGCGCCCACTTCGCGGCGATCGCGGACACCGTCAAGGGGCTCGACGTCCCGGTGCTGCTGCAGGACGAGGTGGGTGTCGGGCTCAGCGACTTCGCCCGGGAGCTGTTCGCGGAACTCGGCCTCGTCAGGCTGCCGGGAGTCGAGGTCGGGTTGCGCGCCGTCGCCAACGCGATGCGCTACACGGGCAGCAGAGAGCGGCTGCGCGGGGCGGAGCGGACCGGCGCCGCCCGGCCGACGTCGTCCGCACCTCTGCCGGAGGGCCCGCTGTCGGAGGCGCGGGCGCTGGAGTTGCTGGGTGGCCACGGCGTCCCGGTGATGCCCCACCGCCTCGTCTCGGACGCGGCGGGCGCGGTGGAGGCCGCACGGCTGCTCGGTGGCCGGGTGGTGTTGAAGATCTGCTCGCCGGACATCGCCCACAAGTCCGATGTCGGTGGCGTCGTCCTCGACGTCGAGGGTGACGACGCGGTGGCCGAGGCGTACACCGGCCTGATGGCCACGGTCACCGCCCGGGTACCGGAGGCGCGCCTGGACGGCGTGCTCGTCGCGCCCTTCCGCCCCGGTGGCGTCGAGCTGATCGTCGGCATCAACCGCGACCCCGTCTGGGGGCCCGTTCTCGTCCTCGGGTTCGGCGGTGTGCTGGTGGAGGTACTGGCGGACGTGGCGATACGGCCGCTGCCGGTCAGCGCGCGAGACGTCACCGAGATGCTCGACGGGCTCCGGGGGGCGGCGCTCCTACGGGGAGCACGAGGCCGTGCGGCCGGCGATGTCGACGCCGTGGTCGCGGCGGTCCTGGCATTGGCGGACGCGGCACTCGGCTGGGGTGACGGCTGGGATTCAGTGGAGGTCAACCCGATGCGGGTCGACGGGACGGTGGTCGAGGCCCTCGACGCCCTCGTGGTCGGTAAGTCGGCGTGACATTCACCAGGAAGCGTAAGGAGACGGCAATGAGGCTTGGATTCACGGCTGAGCAGGAGGAACTGCGCACCGGCGTGCGCCGCCTGCTCACCGAGCACGCGAGCACCGACAGGCTGCGGGCGGAGTTGGAGTCCGAGGAGCCCTACGACGCGGGGCTCTGGAAGCTGATGGCGGAGAGCCTCGGACTGCACGCGATGGCGATTCCCGAGGAGTACGGCGGCGCGGGCTACGGCTTCCGCGAGCAGTCGGTGGTGCTGGAGGAGATGGGCCGGGTGCTGCTGCGCTCGCCCTACCTGTCCACCGTGGTCGTGGCGGCCAACGCCCTGCTGCTCGGCGACGACGAGGAAGTGCGCCGCGAGTGGCTGCCCCGCATCGCCGCCGGCGACGCGATCGCGAGCCTGGCCCACGTCGAGGCGGACGGGGACTGGCGGGCCACCCGCCCCCGGGTGAGAGCGGTACGCGACGGCGAGGGCTGGCGCGTCACCGGGACCAAGTCGTTCGTGATGGACGGCGTCCAGGCAGACCTGCTCCTCGTCCTGGCCTCGGTCGCGGGCGGCGAGGAGGGCGAGACCGTGCTGCTCGCCGTGGACACCCGCGAGGCGGGCGTCGTCGCCGAGGACGTACCCGTGCTGGACATGACACGGCGGCTGGCGACGGTGACGTTCGCCGACGCCCGCGGCCGGGCGGTCGCCCTGGGAGCCCGCGCCCGGCGGGTGCTGGACGCGACCCTCGGCATCGCGGCCGCCGGCCTGGCGTGCGAGCAGGTGGGCGGTGCCGCACGGTCCCTGGAGGTGGCCGTGGAGTACGCCAAGGTCCGCGAGCAGTTCGGCGTCCCCATCGGCAGCTTCCAGGCCATCAAGTTCAAGTGCGCCGACATGCTGCTCGACCTGGAGGCGGCGCGCTCCGCGGCGTACTACGCGGCGGCCGCGGTCGCCGACGACGCGGAGGACCTGTCCATCGCGACCTCCGTGGCGAAGGCGGTCTGCTCGGACGCCTACACGGCCATCACCGGAGAGATGATCCAGGTACTCGGCGGGATCGGCTACACCTGGGAGCACGACGCCCACCTCTACTTCAAGAGGGCGAAGGCCTCCCAGCACCTTTTCGGAGACTCCGACCTGCACCGCGAGCAGCTCGCCGTCCGGGTGGGGGTCTGACGTGGCCCGCAACGAGGGGAAGCAGGCGCCGAAGCCCACCCCCGACACCCGGCCCTACTGGGACGGCGCCGCGGCCGGTGAGCTGCGGCTGCCGCGGTGCGTCCCGTGCGGCAGGGCGTTCCTCTACCCGCGCTCGGTCTGCCCCTTCTGCTCGTCGTCGGACATCGAGTGGTTCACCGCCACCGGCAGGGGAAAGCTGCACTCCTACCTGATCGCCCACCGGCCGTCGCCCGGCTTCGAGAACGAGGGACCGTACGCCGTGGCGGTGGTGGAGCTTGAGGAGGGTCCAAGACTCATGTCCAACATCGTCGGGGTTCCCAACGACCCGGAGCACCTTGTCCTCGACATGGATCTCGAGGTCGTCTTCGACAAACACGGTGACGTCGCCGTTCCGAAGTTCCAGCCGGCGGGCGGTGGCCGATGAGCATCCGAGGCAGGGTCGCGATCGTCGGAGCCGCCGAGTCCGAGCAGCTCGGGCGCATCCCCGACAAGTCCGCGCTGCAGCTGCACGCCGAGTCCGGGCTGGCCGCGCTGCGCGACGCGGGGCTCACCGTCGCGGACGTCGACGGGGTGGCCTGCGCGGGGGAGAGCCCGCTGGACGTCGCCAACTACCTGGGTATCAACCCCTCCTACCTGGACGGGACGATGGTCGGCGGGACGTCGTTCATGCTGCACGTCCGGCACGCCGCCGCCGCGATCATGGCCGGGCTCTGCGAGACGGTCCTGATCACCCACGGCGAGTCCGGCAGGTCCCGGGTCGGCATGCAGCCGTGGGCCCCCGCGCCGCAGTCGATGCGCGGGCAGTTCGAGGTGCCCTACGGCGGGGTCTTCGCGCCGTCGACGTTCCCCATCGGGGTACTGCGCTACATGAAGCAGTACGGCATGACGCCGGAACAGCTGGCGATGGTGCCGGTCGTCCAGCGGAAGTGGGCCGCCCTCAACCCGCGGGCGAAGCTGCGGGACGAGATCACCGTCGACGACGTGCTGTCCTCCAAGATGATCTCCTACCCGCTCCACCTGCTGGAGTGCTGCCTGGTCACCGATGGCGGCGCCGCGGTGGTGGTCACCTCCGCCCGGCGGGCCGCCGACGGGCCGAAACCTCCCGTGTACCTGCTGGGGGCCGGTGAGGCGGGAGAGTCGTCGGCCATCTCGCAGATGGCGGACCTGACGTCGTCCCGCGCGTTCCGGGATGCCGGCCGCGCGGCGTTCGCGGAGGCCGGGGTCTCGCACTCCGAGGTGGACCACCTGATGATCTACGACGCCTTCGCGCACGTCCCGCTGTACGGGCTGGAGGATCTGGGCTTCGTGGGCCGCGGGGAGTCCTTCGGATTCGTCGGGGAGGGGCACACGGCCCCCGGCGGGCGACTTCCGATGAACACCAACGGCGGCGGTCTGGCGTACACGCACACCGGGATGTACGGCATGTTCGCCATCTGCGAGTCCGTACGCCAGGTACGCGGGGAGGCCGCGGCCCAGGTGGACGGGGTGCGGACCAGCGTCGTGCTGGGGAACGGCGGCTCGTTCATGAGCGCGGGCGTCCTGGTGCTCGGCGCGGAAGAGGTCGCCGCCGCCTGAGGCGCCACCCCATTGTCGAAACATGTGAACAGGAGGACGGATGTCGCGGTTGTGTGAGGGACGCGTGGTGATCGTGACCGGTGCGGGAAACGGCATCGGCCGCTTCCACGCGCTGGAGTTCGCCCGCCAGGGGGCCAAGGTGGTCGTCAACGACCGGGGTGTCGAGCGTGGCGGCGCGGGTGGCTCGCGCACGCCGGCCGACGCGGTCGTCGCGGAGATCGAGGCGATGGGAGGCGAGGCCGTCGCCGACCACGGCGACATCGCCGACATGGCCTCGGCCGAGGCCATGGTGCAGACCGCCGTCGACCGGTTCGGCACCCTGGACGTGCTGGTGAACAACGCCGGCATCGTGCGTGACCGCACGCTGACCAACATGACGGAGGAGGAGTGGGACGACGTCATCAGGGTCCACCTGAAGGGAACCTTCGCGCCGTCCCGCGCCGCCGCCCGGTACTGGAAGGCGCGTGCCAAGGCGGGCGAGAAGCTGTCCGCGCGCCTGGTCAACACCTCGTCCTCGTCCGGCCTGCTCGGTAACATCGGCCAGACCAACTACGGGGCGGCCAAGGCGGGCATCGCCGGCTTCACCGTGATCGCGGCCATGGAACTCGCTCCGTACGGGATCACCGTCAACGCGGTCGCTCCCGGAGCGCGAACCCGGATGACCGAGGGGCTGATGGCCGAGCCCGAGGGGGACTTCGACCCCTACGACCCGGCCGCCATCTCGCCGCTGGTCGCCTGGCTGGGCAGCGAGCGGTCCGCCGGCGTCACCGGACAGGTCTTCGGGTCCAGCGGAGGACTGCTCAGCGTGTACGAGGGCTGGAACGTCGGCCCCACCGCGGAGCTGCCTCGGCTGTGGCGCGCCGAGGAGATCGACGGAGCGGTCCGCAAGCTGCTGGCCCAGTCCGTGCAAAACCCCCGGCTGCCCCAGCTGGACGGAGCCTGACATGGCCCTCGACCTCGACGCGGTCGGCCGGATCAGCGAGCCGGTGGACATCTCGTGGGGATCCGACGAGGCGCTGCTCTACGCCGTCTCGGTCGGCGCCGGGCAGGATCCGGGCGCCGAGCTGTCGGTGACCACGGAGAACAGCGAGAACCTGCGCCAGCGGGTGCTGCCGACCTTCGGCGCGCTGCTCAGCCAGCGGGTGTCCAGGCCGGACATCGGTTCGTACGACAGGAGCCGGCTGCTCCACGCCGAGCAGCACCTGGAGCTGGCGGCCCCGCCGGCGGTCTCCGGCCGGGCGAGACTGACCGCCGAAGTGCTGGCGATCCATGACAAGGGCAGCGGGGCGATCGTGTGGACCGGCGTCCGCGCGGTCGATCCCATCTCCGGCGCGCCGATGTTCTCCACCCGGTCGGCCGCCTTCATCCGGGGTGCGGGAGGCTTCGGCGGCCCCCGGGGGGCCGCCGACGACTGGAAGCGGCCGGCGCGTTCTCCGGACGAGATCGTGCGCTACCAGACCCGTCCGGAACAGGCGCTGCTCTACCGCCTGACCGGTGACCGCAACCCCCTGCACTCGGATCCCGCGTTCGCGGCCCGTGGCGGGTTCGACCGGCCGATCCTGCACGGGATGTGCACGTACGGCTTCACCGGCAGGGCCGTCGTGGCGGCCGCCTGCGGCGGCGATCCGGATCTGCTCACCGCCATCGGCGGCCGGTTCCGCGGCATCGTCGTCCCCGGGGAGGCTCTGGAGGTCCGCCTGTGGCTGGACGGGGCCGACGTGCTGTTCCAGACCGTCCGGGCGGACGGGACCGTGGTGATCGACCGAGGTGTCGCGCGGATCGACGCGTCCCGTCGCTCCTGGTAGATGACACCTCCCGACTTGGCAATATGTGAGGCACGAAGTGAACAAACGTTCCGCCGGACTTGATCCGTACGACTTCCTCGACATCGACTCGCTGCTCGGCACCGAGGAGAGGGAGATCCGCGACACGGTCCGCCGTTTCGTCAGGGAGCGGGTGTTGCCGGAGATCGGCGACTGGTACGAGAGGGGGGTGTTCCCGCGTGAGATCGCCAAGGAACTCGGCTCCCTGGGACTGCTCGGCATGCACCTGGACGGCTACGGCTGTGCCGGTACCAACGCGGTCTCCTACGGCCTGGCCTGCCTGGAGGTGGAGGCGGGTGACAGCGGCCTGCGCAGTTTCGTGTCCGTGCAGGGTTCCCTGGCGATGTTCCCGATTCGCGCCTACGGATCGGAGGAGCAGCGGGAGACCTGGCTGCCGCGGATGGCGGCGGGGGAGGCGATCGGGTGCTTCGGGCTGACCGAGCCGGACTCCGGCAGCGACCCCGGCAGCATGCGGACGACGGCCCGCCGGGACGGTTCCGACTGGGTTCTCAACGGGACCAAGATGTGGATCACCAACGGTGGCATCGCGGATGTGGCCGTGGTGTGGGCCCGAGCCGAGGAAGGCGTGCGGGGCTTCGTGGTCCCCACCGACACGCCGGGGTTCAGCACCAGGGACGTTCACGGGAAGCTCTCCATGCGGGCCTCGGTGACCTCCGAACTGGTGCTGGAGGACGTGCGGCTGCCGCAGGACGCGGTGCTGCCCGGCGTCGTGGGGCTGAAGGGCCCGCTGTCCTGCCTGAACGAGGCGAGGTTCGGGATCCTGTTCGGCGCGGTCGGCGCGGCACGGGCGTGCTACGAGGCGGCGGTGGAGTACAGCGTCTCCCGCACGCAGTTCGGCAAGCCGGTGGCCGGTTTCCAGCTGGTGCAGCGGAAGCTGGCCGAGATGGCGGTCAGCGTCAACCGGTCGAGCCTGCTGGCGATTCACCTGGGGCGGCTCAAGGACGCGGGGAGGCTGGTGCCGGCTCAGGTGAGCTTCGGCAAGCTGGACAACGTCCGGCAGGCCCTCGACGTCGCGCGCGAGGCGCGCGGCTGTCTCGGCGCGAACGGGATCACGCTGGAGTACCCGGTGATCCGGCACATGACCAACCTGGAGTCGGTCTCCACCTACGAGGGCACGCACGAGATCCACACCCTGGTACTCGGTGAGGCGATCACCGGGATGCCCGCGTACCGATGACCGGCACACCGGCGGGGGCACCGGGACCGGTTCCCGGTGCCCCCGCCGGCGGCGACGCGGGCCGGTTGTTCCGTTCAACGAAGGCAGGGAGGTGGCCGGCGGGTACGGGTAACCATCATCGGGGTGAACGTCTGAGGGGCGGGCACGATCTTCCGGGACAGGGCCGCTGTCTGGAAGGTCAGCCCATGTGCGGGTAGCGGTGGTCGGTCGGCGGGTAGGAGGACCGCTCTCGGGCTCACCTCGCGAGACCAGCTGATCAGTCTCCTGGGAGACGAATCCGCCCAGCGCCGCCACCGGCACGTGTAGCCGCTCCAGCACATCCGGGGCCCGCGCCACCACTTCCCCCCCGGCCCCGGTGGCTTTCCCAATCGGTTGCAAGCCGGTTCCCAGCTCCGTCCGGCACCGTGGTGCGCACGTGCGACGGCGAGGACCGCCGCCATTCATGGTATTTCGCCGACCATGAAACGAAGGTGCTTGTGAGGTGCGTCATGCCCCTGCTCGTTCTCGGCCCGCCGGCCACGCCGTTACCGGGACCCGCCCATGCTGCCGAGTACGGCCATCTGGTCGTCCAGAGCATCCAGGCGGACAGGACCACCCGCACCGGGCTGTGCCGACGAGACGAAGGGCAGCTGCCATGACAAGGGTCTCGATCGACGACATGCCCACCGGGGATCTCCTGGCGGGCGCGTCGCTGGGGGAGTTGTTCGCGGCCTCGGTGGCTCGGAACCCTGATGCGGTGGCCATCGTCTCCGACGGCCGCTCGGTGTCGTACCGGGAGCTTGACGAGTGGTCGGACCGGCTCGGGCAGTGGCTGAGCGAGCGGGGGGTGCGGCCGGAGTCGCGGGTGGCGCTGGTGCTGCCACGTTCGGTGGAACTGGTGGTCGCGGTGCTGGCCGTGACCAAGGCCTGCGGCGTGTTCGTGCCGGTGGATCCGGCCTATCCGCTACGAAGGCAGGAGTTCATGCTGGCCGACGCCGCCCCGGCGCTGGTGCTGCGGGACACCCTTCCGGACGTGTCGGCACATCCGGCGGTGCCGCGCGCGGCCGGCGGGCCGCTGACCCGGGCGGCGTACGTGATCTACACCTCCGGGTCGACCGGCACACCCAAGGGCGTGGCGGTCTCGCATCAGGGTCTGGCGGCGTTGGCGTTGGCGCAGGCGCAGCGGCTGGGTGTGGGCAGGGGGGCGCGGGTGTTGCAGTTCTCGTCTCCGAGCTTCGACGCGTGGGTGTGGGAGGTCATGGCGCTGGCCTCCGGGGCGGTGCTGGTGGTGCCGCCGGGTCGGTTGGCGGGTGCGGAGCTGGCCGATCTACTGGTGCGGGAGCGGGTCAGTCATGCGACGTTGCCGCCGGCGGTGCTGGCGACGGTTCCGGTGGTGGAGTCGGCGGATCTGGTGACGTTGGTGGTCGCGGGTGAGGCGTGCGGTCCGGAGTTGGTGGAGCGGTGGGCGCCGGGCCGGCGGATGGTGAACGCCTACGGGCCGACGGAGTCGACGGTGTGCGTGTCGATGTCGGTGCCGCTGAAGCCGGGTGGTGGGGTGCCGATCGGTCGTCCGGTGCGCGGCACCCGGGTGTATGTGCTGGATGAGCGGCTTCGTCCGGTGCCGCCGGGTGTGGTGGGGGAGTTGTACGCGGCCGGTGCGGGGGTGGCCCGGGGGT
>NZ_JBSFWD010000008.1:204324-305424 GCF_053592655.1 Streptosporangium sp. NPDC002607 | reverse complement strand
CCCGACTCAACCGGCAGGTTCCACCGGACCGAGCCGGATGCCCTTACTCCGGCGGACGGCCGGAAATCGTCAGGACCGCCAATTGAGGGATCGGGACACCGCGCCCCACGATGGGCACCCCGTGCCATCCGCCCGATGTGAGAGGTTCACATGTCTTCGAACGCCCTCGCCGTCTCGGTCGTCTACCCGTTGCAGATCCGCCATCCGGAGGTGGTCGTGCCGTTCGCCGAGTTCGCGCTCCGTTCGGGGGCTGAACGCCTGTGGCTGGGCCAGTCACTGAACGTGGACACCCACCTGGCGGCCGCCTACCTGGCCGGGCGCGGGCTGCGCGTGCCGATGGGCTCCAGCGTCACGCTGCTGCCGCTGCGCCATCCCTACCAGGCCGCAGTCGAGGCCAGGTCGCTGGCCGTGCTCACCGGCCGGCCGTACGTCGCGGGCTTCGGCGCCGGTGACCCGGAGTTCACGGCGAACCTGGCCGGCCGGCCGTACCGCAGCCCCCGGCGGGCGGTCGAGGAGTACCTGTCGGCGGTACGCGCCCTGCTCGACGGCCGGGCCGTCGAGCACGAGGGCGAGCACTTCACGGTGCACGGTATGTTGCTGCCCGCCGAGCATCCTGGGGTCGAGGTGGGCGCGGGCGTGCTGCAGCCCATGATGGCGCGTACGGCGGGGGCGGTCGCGGACGTCGCAATCACCTGGCTGGTGCCCGCCGGATATCTGGGCGGCGTCCTGTCCCCGGCGCTGCGGGCCGGGGCGCAGGGTCGTCCCCGGCCGCCCCGGGTGGTGTCCGTCGTGCACGTCGCGGTCGAGCGGTCGGGGCGGGACATCGGGCGGCTCGTCCGGGTGGCGACCGGTGCGCACCTGGAGGCCGGGCACTACGCCGACATGCTGCGCCGGGCGGGGGTTGAACTGGCGGGTCTCGGCCCGGCGGATGTCTCCAGGGCACTGCTGGACGCCGGGGCGTTCGTGGCGGGCAAGCCCGACGAGATCGCGGCCGAACTGCGCCGGTTCCACGAGGCCGGCGCGGACGAGGTCGTGCTCAACTCCTGCGGCGTGCTGGCCACCGAGGGTCCCGGCGCGGCGCTGGCCGACCTGGCCGATGTGCTGGCGGCCCTCGAGTAAATCGGCGTAATCGACAATAGAGCCATGTGGTCCTGAAATGTCAGGATGAATGTGTGTGACAGAGTCCGGCGCCGGAAGAGGAAAGCCGGGTGGGCCCCGACGGTTGAACGCCGGAAAGACCGCCCCGGATTTCCGCTCGTCACATGTGCCAGCCCATTTGGCCTCACGGCCAGAAATGAAAAGGTGGAGACACATGTCTGCTGTCAAGGACCAGTTCGACCTGGACGTCCGCGTCGCCAAGCCCGGGGACATCGCCGAGCCCGACTCGATCAGCGTGGTGACCCGTCTGGTCTGCACCCGTGTGACCTGCCGCAGCTGCACCTGCGTGAGCTGCATCACGCAGTGCCCGCTCGGCTGCTGGTAGTCCGCTGAAAGGGTCCGCCGCGCTGGAATCTCGGCGGCCCCGCCCGAGCCGCCGTGTCCGTGCAGAAAACTCGCGGGCACGGCGGCCGCACACCGCGGGAACGGCTCAGGTAAGACGGGTCGAGATTTCGGAAAGCCGTGCCATCCGAAAACGGCCATACGCCCGGCGAGCCGTCGGCTGCGTCACGAATGACGGCCTCCGGAATCACGTCCCACAATATGCCGTCCGGCCCGCGAGCCAGGAATAAGGAAGCGTTTTCCGATCGTCGCGTCGGAAAGCCGTGTCCGGGGGTGTGGATGGATCCGCCGCGCTGGAATCACGGCGGGCCCACCGTCGAAGCCGCCGTGCCCCGCCAACGCCTCACGCCGCGGGTACGGCAGCCACCTCTCATTAAACCTTTTTCCACCGGCCCTGTCGCCCGAGGTGGCGATCAGGAGTCCGCCGACCGGCGTCCCGGCTCCGCCCCTCACCAGGCCGCCGGTTGCGCGACCCATAGGGAGATCCGTGAGCACACTTGTCGAATCCGGGCACGTCACCGAGGCGCTGTCCGAAGCGGCCAGGAAGACCGCCGAGCTCATCGCGCGCAGGCTCGCCGACCCCGAGGTGGTGCGGTTGGCCGTGGCCAGGTCCGAGCAGACCGCCCGGTACCCCTTCGGCTGGGGCGGCGCCTCCCTGTACTCGGGACACGGGAGCAGCGCGCTGCTGTTCCGCCAGGCCGCCAGGGCGCTGCCTGACGACGCCGAGCACTGGCGGGACCTCGCCCACGAACAGGTGGTCACCGCCGTGCGCAGCACTCACGAGGAGCCGCTGGCCGACGCCGGTATGGCCGCGGGCACGGCCGGTCTGGCGCTCGTCCTGGCCGACGCGGCGAGTGACGACCCGCGGTACGAGGCCGCCGCCCGCGGTCTGGACCGCAAGCTGGCCGACCAGGTGCTCACCGCCCCGTCCTGGCGGCGCGCCGGGGGAGTGGCCGACCACGACTACGACGTGATCGTGGGCGCCACGGGCAGCCTCACCAGGATGGCCGACGCGGACTCGGCCGAGCCCGTCGCCGCGGAGGCCGTCCGCCGACTGATCGACGATCTGCTGTGGCTGTGCGACGGGACGGGGGAACGCCGGCCGTGGTCCATACCGCCGGAGTTCTTCCCCGCGGAGGACTACCACGAGACCTATCCGCACGGGTACGTCAACCTCGGCCTGGCCCACGGGATCCCCGGCCCGCTGGCCGCGCTGGCCCTTGCCGGGCGCGCCAGGCACGGCGGTGAGCCGGTGCGCACCACGATCCGACAGGTGGCCGACTACCTCGTGGACGCCGCCATCGCCGACGAGCACGGCCCCAGCTGGGCCATGGGGATCCCGCTCGACGCCTCTGGCGCGGAGCACCGGCACGGTCTTGCCCCGGCCCGGGTCGCCTGGTGCTACGGCTCCCCCGGAGTGGCCTGCGCCCTGCTGCACGCCGCCGACGCGCTGGACGACCACGCCCTGCGCCGGTTCGCGATCTCCGCGCTGGAAGGCGTGCTGCACAGGTTCGCCGGCGAGGGCCACTTCGGCTCGGCCACCCTGTGCCACGGAGCGGCCGGCCTGCTGGCGATCTGCGCGCGCTTCGCCAGGGACACCGACAGCGCCGTGGCGCGCCGGACGCTCCCCGTCCTCACCGAGGCCGTGCTGGAGCACTGCGACCCCGACCTGCCGCTCGGCGTCCAGGACCTCGAACAGCCGGGCGTCCTGCTGGACAGTCCCGGCCTGCTCACCGGTGCCGCGGGGGTGGCGCTCGCCCTGTGGTCGGTGTCCGCGCCGGCGTCCACCCGATGGGAACGGGCGCTGCTCATCAGCTGACCGAACCCGGCGACAGAGCGACGAGAGCGACGGAGAGGGCAAACGATGACGAACACCCCTGCATCCCGGCTGTACACCCCGGCCGGATTCTTCCTGCTGCGCGCCCCCATCATGCCCGTCCAGACGTTCACCGGCCTGCTCTCCGGTGACGGTGGCGCGGACGGCGCCAGGGAACGCCTCAGGTCGCTCAGCGAGCACCCCCGCTTTGTGCAGGCGCTGCACGTGGCCAGCCCGAGCATGACCGCGGGCCTCGCGCACCTGTCCGGCACCGACGAGAAGCGCGTGGCCCGGGCCTACTCGACGCTGCTGCGGTACGGGACCAGGATGGCGACCAGGCCGACGCCCTACGGCCTGTTCTCCGGCGTGGGCGGGGGCCGGTTCGCCGGGACCACCTCCCTCCACCTGGCACGTGACCCGCTGGCCCGCACCCGTACCCGGGCGGACGCCGGCTGGCTGCTGTCCCTCATCAAGGAACTGGAAGAGGACGACACACTGCGCGACGGTCTGCACGTGGGCGTCAACCCGATGCTGTACCGGGTCGGGGACCGTGCGGTGCTGTCGTTCGCCGACGTGCACGGCACGGCCGACAACCGGCACGTGGGGTTCCGGGTCACGGCGCCGGTCGAGCTGGCGCTCGGCATGGCCGCCGTGCCGGGCACCACGTACGCCGAGATTGCCGAGCGGATCGCCACCGACGTGCCGGGTGCCACCCCGGACAAGGCCCGCGCCCTGCTGGCCCAGCTGTGGGACCTGCACGTGCTGATCAGCGATCTGCGGCCGGCGATGACCGCGCCGCTGTCCGAGCTGGATCTGCTCAAGCGGCTGGACGGCGTCGCGGGCACGGAGGCGGTGCGGGCCGGCCTCACCGAGGTCAGAGAACTCGCCGACGCGATCGACGACGCGCACGGTACGGCGGGGACCGCGGCGCTGGACCGGCTGTCCGCCCGGCAGCGCGCCATGACGCCCGGCAACACCCGGGAGACCTACCAGGTCGACGCCGCCCTCGCGGCACGCGGCGAGCTGTCCCGGCAGGTCGCCACCGTGGCGGCGGAGGCCACCGACGTGCTGCTGCGCCTCGGCGTCACCCGGCGCCGCCCGCACCACATCGTCGAGTACCACAGCGCCTTCCTGGAGCGGTACGGCGTGGACGCCGAGGTGCCGCTGCTGGAGGTGCTCAGCCCGGAGACCGGCCTCGACGCCCCGCCGACGTACACCATGCCGCCCCGTGCGGTCCCGCTCGCCGCGGTCCCCGAGGAGGACAGCCGGCGCAGGGACCTGGTGTTCGCCTCCCTGGCGGCCGACGCGCTGCACCGCGGGCTCGCCGAGATCGAGATCACCGATGACCTGCTCGCCCGGCTGACCGCCTGGCGGCCCCCGGGGGAGCGGACCGCGCTGCGGCCGTCGCTGGACATCTACGGGCAGATCGCGGCCGAGTCGCCGGCCGCGATCGACGCAGGGGAGTGGCGGTTCGTCGTCTCGCCGGGCGCGATGACCGACGGCGGTCGTACCTTCGGGCGGTTCTTCGACCTGTTGGACGAGGAGTCGGTGGCCCGGCTGCAGGAGTTCGCGCGCGCGGAGGAGGAACTGTACCCCGATGCGATCTTCGCCGAGTTGAGCTACGTGCCGCCGCATGGCAGGGGCGGGAACGTCACCTTCCATCCGCCGCTGCGCCGCTACGAGATCTGCATCAACACCTCGCCCTCGGTGGTCCCCGAGCACCGGATCGCGCTGGGCGACATCCTGGTGGGCGCCACCGCCGACCGCTTCTACCTGCGCTCGGCCCGGCTCGGCCAGGAGGTCTATGTCACCCAGGGCCACATGCTCTCCGCGCAGAACGCGCCGAACGTCTGCCGCCTGCTGATCGAGCTGTCCCAGGACGGCTTCATGCCGCACGTGGGCTTCGACTGGGGCCCCGCCGTGGCCGCGCCGTACCTGCCCAGGGTGGTCCGCGGCCGGGCGGTGCTGCACCCGGCGCAGTGGACGCTCACCTCCCGAATGCTGGGCGAGGGCGACTTCGGCGCCGGGCTGGCGCGGTGGCGGGAGACCTGGCGGGTGCCCAGGTACGTCTACCTGTCCTGGATGGACAACCGGCTGCTCCTGGACCTGGAACACCCGCTGTGCGCGGCCGAGCTTGAGGAGGAGCTGCGCAGGGCCGAGCGTGGCGGCGCGGGGAGCCCTCTGGTGCTCCAGGAGATGCTTCCCGGCGTGCCGGAGGCGTGGCTCGGCGACGACGTCGGCGGGCGGTACCTGAGCGAGATCGTGGTGCCCATGCTCGCCAGGGATCCGGCGCGGGTGCGCCGCCCCCCGATCTCGCAGGTGCCCCCCGCCGGGGCCCTGCCCGCCGTGCCCCGCCGCCGCCTGGTGGGCGACGAGTGGGTCTACCTCAAGCTGTACTCCGCGCTCAACCAGCACGACGACGTCATCGCCGGGCCGCTGCGGGAACTGGTCGCGGGGCTGCGCGCGGACGGCCTGATCGACCGCTGGTTCTACATCCGCTACTGCGACCCCGGCCCGCACCTGCGGGTGCGGGTGCGGGTGCGGGGCACGGACCCGGCAGACATCGCGCAGGTGACCACCCGGTGCATCGCCTGGGCGCGGGAGTGCGTCAGGGCCGGCCTCGCCGCGGACCTCGCCCTGGTGGGCTACGACAGGGAGATCGAGCGGTACGGCGGCCCACTGGCGATCGGCACCCTGGAGGAGGTCTTCACCGCCAACAGCGACGTGTCGGCCGAACTGGTGGCCCTGCCGCGGGGCGGCCTCCAGGGGCTGGAGCCCGACGTCCTCGCCGTCATGGCCGTGCACCACCTGTACCGCGACTGGGGCCTGGACCCGCTGCGGATCGCCGGCGACCAGGAGATGGACATCGCCGATCCGATCCGCAAGCGCTTCCGGCAGATCCAGCGCACCCTGTGCGACCTGGTCGAACCCTGGGACCGGCACCCCGATCCGGTCGCCCGGGCACACCTGGGCACGCTCCGCCAGGTCTTCGCGCTCCAGCGGGACACGCTGGCCGCCGCAGGCACACGGGTACGGAACCTGGCGGACGAGGGCCGCCTGGTCGGCGACGAGCGGCGCATCCTGGCGAGCCTGGCCCACATGCAGATCAACCGGCTACTCGGAATGGACCAGGACCGCGAGCGGGCCGCCCATGCGCTGTGGCTGCTCGCCATCCGGGCCGTGCGGGGACGGCCCCGGCAGTGAACCTTTGTCAGACGTTTCTGGGTAACGGATCTGGAGACGCGGTCGCCGTCTCCACGGTGGCGGGTGGAAGAGGTTCGGTGAGGAGAAGATGATGGTGTCGGACACGCAATCTGGCCGGCAGGGAAAATACTGGGCGCGCGCCCTGCGGCTGCTGTGGGAGGTCAACCCGCGGCACGTGGTGGGGGTCCTCATGCTGACGGCGGTGACCTCGGTCATCCCGGCCGTCAACGTGTACCTCACGGCGATGGCCGTGCAGGCCGTGGCGGACGCGGTGACCGATGGCGACGGGTTGCGCACGGCGCTGTGGGCCGGTGGCGCGCTGGCCGGCCTCATGGCGCTCGCGCACTTCTTCGCGGTCGGCCGCAACTACCTTGAGACGCTCCTGCAGTACCGGATGGCCAACCAGGTCAACGAGCGCATCATGGCCAAGGCCATCCGCCTCCAGTTGCGCCACTTCGAGGACCCCACGACCTACGACGGTCTCCAGCGGGCGACCCGTGAGGCCGGGTTCCGGCCGTACCAGATCTTCGCCGACCTGATCGCGGTCACCTCCAACGCCGTCTCCCTGGTGTCGGTGACCGTGGTGCTGCTGTCCTGGGACGTGCGGGTCGCGCTGGTGGTGCTGCTCGCCCCGGTGCCGACCATGGTGGCCAACCTGTTCTTCGGCAGGCTCGGCTGGAAGATCGAGCACGACCGTTCCGCGGACCGGCGCCGTACGACGTACCTGCAGTACCTCGTGACGACCGACCGAACATTCAAGGAGACCCGCCTGTTCGACCTCGGCCCGCTCTTCCTGGAGCGGTTCCGGGCGATGGTGGGCCGGTTCTACGCGGTGGACCGCCAACTGGAGGGCCGGCAGGCCGTGGCGTCGGCGCTGCTCGGCCTGCTGAGCGTGGCCGCGGCCGGCGGGGCGGTGCTGTTCGCGGTGTCCACCACGGTCGGCACCGGCCAGGTGGGTCAGTTCGCGGGGTACATCGCGGCGATCACGTTGGTGCAGGGCGCGCTGGGATCGCTGTTCGGCGGCATCGCCCAGCTGTACGAGCACAACCTGTTCCTGGGCAACCTGTTCTCCTTCCTGGACATCCCGGAGGACGCGCTCCCCAGCGGCAGCAGGCCGTTCCCCGCCACCCTGACCAAGGGCGTGCAGTTCAGGAACGTCACCTTCGCCTACCCCGGTACCGACACCCCCGTGCTGTCGAACCTGAACCTGTTCCTGCCCGCCGGCCAGTGCGTGGCCCTGGTCGGCCAGAACGGCGCCGGCAAGACCACCCTGGTCAAGCTCCTGGCCAGGTTCTACGCGCCGACCGGCGGCGAGATACTGATCGACGGCCACCCGATCGAGGAGTACGACCTGGAGGAACTGCGCCGCAACGTCGGCGTGATCTTCCAGGACTTCGTGCAGTACGAGGCGTCGGCCAGGGAGAACATCGGCTTCGGCAGGGTGGCGGCGCTGGACGACAACGAGGCCGTCCGGCGGGCCGCCGGCCAGGCGGGCGCCCTGCCGTTCATCGACGAGCTGCCCAAGGGGCTCGACACCCAGCTGGGACGGTGGTTCGAGGGCGGCAGGCAGCTGTCGGGAGGGGAGTGGCAGAAGGTCGCGCTGGCCCGCGCCTTCCTGCGGAACGCGCCGATTGTGGTCCTCGACGAGCCGACCGCCGCGATCGACGCCGAGGCGGAGGCCGAGATCTTCGGCCAGATGACCCGCCTGACCGACCGGTCGACCACGCTCATGATCGCCCATCGGTTCTCCACGGTGCGGGTGGCCGACCACATCGTGGTCATCGACCACGGCAAGGTGCTCGAAGAGGGCACCCACGCGGAGTTGATGGACCGGGACGGCGTCTACGCCAAGCTGTTCAGGCTCCAGGCGGCCGGCTACCTCGACCAGCCCGTCGAGGCCAGGGCCTGAGTACGCGTACCGCCCGGCCGGGGACGCCTGGCCGAGCGCTACGCGGGGGTCACCGGCGTGGCCAGGTGACCGCGGCGAACACCACGGAGCAGACCAGGAAGCCCGCCGACACCACGGCCAGCCCGCCCCAGAAGGAGCTCGTCGTCGCACCGAGGTCGAGGCCCAGGCCGACCGTGGTGAGCAGGCCGGCGATCACGCCCAGGACCAGGCCGGGAACGTAGTGCCTGGGCCGGTACGCGAGGGCGCCGACCATCGGCAGGATCAGGGGGACCAGGGCGATCCCCCAGCCGGCCCGAGGCTCGCCGAACAAGGCGATCCGCAGTGCGGACACAGCCGCCGCGATGCCGATCGCGAACACGGTCCAGATCACGAGCTTGACGGGACCGTATTGGCGGTCGGACTCTCCGGCGGTGTAGGCGCCCAGGCCGAACATCCAATAGGAGAACAGGTCGGCGACCATCTCACCGACGCCGGTCTTCCAATCTTGGGGGTTCTCGCCATCCTTCTCGTCATCCTTCTCGCCATCGGTGCCGAGGGGCATTCTGCTTCCTTCGTCATGGGCCGTCGCATCAATTCGAGGGCCACAATAGTGCTTCTCCCCGGTGGCACGCGGGCGTCGTGTCCACCGGCCTCCCGCTGAGCGTGGAAACGTCCGTAAAATGCCCGCTAGAATCCTCAGAAACCCGTCCTCATCCGTCCCGGCCGCCAAAAGCGCCACTCGAAGTGCGCAGTTCCGGGCCAGGGGATGTGCCGCTGCCATTGTGCTGTCCCGCCAGCGGGACACGATCATGGACGGAACGACCTTGAAGGCTATTGCCGGCTTCGCGCCGGTTGATCACGGCACTGCACGCGCACCGGTCAAGACCGAAGCGGCCGTGCGTTCCATCCGCGCCCCGATGCTCCGCCTGGCCCGGGAGAACCCCGGGTGGGGGTACCGGCGCGTGCACGGCGAACTACTCGTGCTCGGGGTGAAGGTGGCCGCCTCACCCCTGGCATAACAGGCCACCCCCGATAATTGTCCTTATCCCGGCACCGGGATAAGAACAAGAAGATCGTCACCGACGCGCTCGGCATCATCCTCGCCGTGATGGCCACTGCCGCAAGCCTGTCCGACAACGTCATCGGAATACGACTGCTCGACCAGGCCTAAAACAGCTACCCGACGATATCCAAAGCCGACCGGCACCGGCTTCGAAAACATCGCGACCGAACACGGCGCCAAGCTCGGCATCGGCGTCGAAGTCGTCTCCGGAAACATCCGGACTCGAGGTGTTCACGTCGTCGAACGCCGCTGGGTCGTCGAGCGAAGTCCGGGCCGGCTCACGTTATACCGCCGCCTGGCCCGCGACTGTGAAACCCTCCCCGCCGGTTCCCAAGCCATGATCCACACTGTCCCGATCAACAACCTCGCCAACCGCATAACAGACGAGACCACCCCAACCTGGCAAGGCGCCTACTGACATCTTCTCGCTGACTTTCACGTGATCTTGCCGGGGAGATGCCGAAGGCCTTGCCGTGCCGGGCGAGATCGGGCCTGTCCCGGAACCACGCGATCGCGAACAGAGCCTGAACCCGGCAGGTCGGCGCCCCGGAGTCCGTCCTGGTGCCGCGACTCTGGCGTTCGGTGCGTAGTAGGCCGACGACGAACTGATCGGTTCACGGGAGACGTCGAGCATGGCAGGACAGGCGATCACGTGGAGCCTTCTGGTAGTGGAGAGATCTTATGGTGAGACCTCTTCCACCGGAGGCTCCACGCCTATTTCGGGGCGTGGCGATCTGTCTGCGTGTCTACTCGAACGGCATGCCTGAGCTACGGAAAATCCTGCTATCCGAATCGATTCCGCTGAGAAAACGTCACTAGAATATAAGGTGCAATCTACTCAAATCAAACGCCCTCCAAGCTGAATCGTGAGCATCCGTGCCAGGAGTTCCGGACACAGGCGGATCGCGCTCCACGACCCGTGGCGGCTGGAACTCCGTCACGTCACCTGATCGCGAAAAATATCAGCAATCACTACAAGTCTTATAGAAGGATGTTAGTCTCCCGCATGTCTGTATCACACCTATGCAGGGGGCTAGGGAGTTATGACGCATTCATTATGGTATCTGGCGGTGCTTGCCAGGAGTCCTGGGAACTTTCACGCGCCCCTCCAAGCCTGGCCGGGCCATTCGGAAAAGCGTGAGCGAACCGGCCGTCCATGACCGGGGAGGGAGGACCGCGGACTCGTCCTGGGCCAAGGGGCGGTCGCCGAGGAGTTCTCCGAACCGAGGGGGGAGCCGGTCGACGCTGCGGTGGAGCGGCTGATTGAGACGACACTGGCGGTAGAGCATGGCTTCTTCCCTCCTTCCTGTGGGTCCTTGGCGGTAGCCGGATGCGCATCGACCACTCGGTGCGATCCGTACAGAGCCCATGGGTCTCCATAGCCGACTTCGCCGGACAGGCCGGCGCCTTCGCGAGACGGGGATCTTCGTCTTCTCCGTGGTTCGCCGGAACATCTCTGTCGCCCCCAATCGAGTGTGGACGGCCAGCGTGATATGGGAATCGCCAGCGGATTTGCTCCAGGGAGCGAGAATCCGAGGGCGCGATCGATTACGAGCGCCTAATCGGCACCGTTGCGACCCGCCTCCCAGGGTGGGCTCGCGCACCGACGCGCGGCTCGGTCAGGTGGTCATCGCCCTTGGCCTGGCGTGGGTCCTGATCCTTGTCTGCCTGGTCCACAGGCAGCTTCCAGATACGGTGTGGTATGCCTGGCGTGGCGGGATCATCTTGAGCGGGTCCGGCTCACCGCAGTCGCCCGTGGCAGACAACCGCGACTCTCGACACCGCGGCAGTGGTGGGTCCTCGTCCGCTTTCAGACGTCGCCCACGACCGCGGATGGCGGCGGTCAGGTCGGCGCAGTCCTCACCGTTTTCCTGTTGCCAGTCGCGGTCACCTATGAGCGACGATGGCGAGGGGGGCCGTCGGGCGAGGCGGGCGGTTCCCGCTCCTCATCGAGCCGGCCGCTTAGCGCCCGGTTCATCCCTACGTGCCGGTGGCAGGGATCCTCCCGCATGCCACGCGCTCCTCATGGGACACGGCAACTTCGCTCGCCGTGATCAGCAATCCGATCCTCTGATCTAAATCCTGTGCAAGATACGGCCGATACTTCGGAACAGGGAGACGCGTGGAGACCATGCTTAGCGTGCCGGAACCAGGGTGGGTAAACGCGTTGGGGTTCCTTGACCGACTGACGCCGCGGGAACTGGAGGTGTTCCTCCTGCTGGCCGACGGCGGGTCGAACCAGGAGATCGCGGACAGGCTCATCGTGAGCGAACGGACGGTACGCGCCCACCTGGCGCAGATCATGTCAAAGCTCCAGTTCGCCAACCGCCTGCAGGCGTGCATGGCGTCCTACACACACCGCCTAAGCCGCCCGGATGGCGAGCCGGCGAAGCGCGAATATCGTCGCCAATGAGAATTGTCGGTCCGCCGGTCTGACGAAATGATTGCCATGTCGTTGGACTCCGGTAGCCGAGAGGAGGAATTCATGAAGGTTCACCAGGCTCCCGCACTCGTCGCACGCGGCTCCTTCGCGGCCGATACCGCCGGCTCCGGCTGCTGGGTAGGTGACCAGCTCGTGGGCCGTCTCATTGCGGAGGCGGCGGCGTGATCAGTGTTCTGGTCGCCGACGACCAGAAGAGCGTCGGGCACGGTTTCGCCGCGGCGCTGAACGCCCAGCCGGACATCACCGTCGTGGGCACCGCCGCGGACGGGGCCGAGGCGGTACGGCCGGCCAGGGAGTCCCGGCCCGACGTGGCGTTGGGCGAAGTATCGTCTGGCCATGGCCGATGATCCGCTGGAGTCGCTGCGCCGGCTCTGCCTCGCGCTCCCCGAGACCACCGAACGACTCAGCCACGGCGAGCCGACCTGGTTCGTCCGCGGCAGGAAGACGTTCGTGATGTACGCCGACCACCACCACGACGACCGGCTCGCCTTCTGGTGCGCCGCCTCGCCCGGCGTCCAGGAGGCCCTGGTCGCCGAGGCTCCCGAGCGCTTCTTCCGTCCGCCGTACGTAGGCCACCGCGGCTGGCTCGGCGTCCGTCTCGACGTTCCCCAGGACTGGGCCGAGATCGCCGAGATCGTCGGGGACGCCTACCGGACCGTCGCGCCCAAGCGCCTGGTCACCCGCCTGGAGTGAGTGGGGCCTACCCGAAGGCGGCGGTACGGAACGACGCGGGTGTGACCGCTGCTTCGCAGGGGGGCGAGGGCGCGCATCGACCTGTCGGAACCTGTGAACGCCGAGACCCGCGACGCGTCGGCCAGGGCCACCGTCGCCGACGGTTGACGTCACCAGTCCGCGGCGCCCACGGCCTCCCAGCGCAGCAGGTCTCCCGGCTGGCATTCGAGCGCCTCGCAGAGCGCGGCGAGGAGCGAGCAGCATCCGCAGCACGAGTGCGACGAGTGCGACCCCCAGGACTGCCACGACAGCCCCGCACATCAGGAGGATCATGCCCGGGGGGACGGCGTCGTCCGGCACCAGGATGACCGCGAGCGCGAACATCAGGAGGGCGGGGGCGTGACCGGCCCCACGCTGTACAAACACTTCTCCAGCAAGACCGAGATCCTCACCGTCGCGCTCAACCGAGACGATGGTCTTGTCCGCCTCATGACCGACCAGCGCGCACCAGCCCCTTGGATCCCGCCTGCGCCGAACCGCCCCCCGGAGTCCCCCGCCCGGCGGATGCCTCGCGTCTGCCCGTGTCCCTAGCCTGATCACGAAGCCAGGAGGGGACACATGAGACACGGTTGGCAGGACGCGGCGGCGAAGCTGGCGGAGGAGCGGCGCTGGGGGGACCTGTGGGACCTGGTCCAGCAGCGGGTCCCCCTCGTCGAGGCGGACCGCGTCCTGCCGCTGTTCGACGAGCGGTGGCGGCCGGACGGCCCGGCACGTCCCCTGTTCGACCTGCTCGCCGCGACCCCGGCTGGAACCGTGGAGGAGGCGTGCGCCACCCTGACAGCCGACCCCTTGCTCGAAATCCCCGTCGACGGCTGGATCACCACCGGCTCGCTGTCCCCGGACGGCCGATGGCTGGCGGTCTGCACAAGAGGCTGGACGTCCATTCGCCGCCACGAACTCCAGGTGTTCGACCTCGACGACGGACGCCAGGTCGCCTGCCGGGCGGGCGACGCCGACTCCGGGGTGATGCTGAACAAGGGCACGTCCATCTTCAGCATGGACTGGATCCCACCGAACCCCTTCCTCGGTCTCGTGCGCAACGCCGCGGAGAGGACGATGTCGCAGCCCGAGGAGTTCTCCCTGATCGCGGCGCTGACCTGGCTGGACCACGACCGTTTCGCGGTGCTGGCCCGGCACTACCCCCACCTCGGCCGCGATCTGGAGCCCGCCGACTGCCACCTGACCTACTACACCGGCGACGGCGGGCGCATCGAAAAGGTCACCATGGAGGAGGACCTGGTCTGGGGCGAGCAGGGGCTGGACATCCTGCCGTCGCACATGGCCGCCGACCTGTCCTCCGGCCGGCTCGCCGTGGACGGCCGTACGCTGCGCATCATCGAGCCGCCCTGCCATGTCCTGGCTCGCTCACCGGAACAGGAGCACTATCGCGAACTGTGTTTCCTCTCCCCGGACCGCCTGGCCGCGGCGGGCAACGAGTGCCTGGAGATCTGGCAGGCGACCGGCGCGACCCTGGAACGGGTACGAAGCATCGGCCTGCGCCCGCGCCGTAGGGGACACTGCCCGATCCTGATCCCGCAGCGCCACGAGATCATGATCCTGGACGGAACCCCTGACCCCAATAAGGGCGGCGAGGTCCGCTACCTCGACACCGAGACCCTGGCCGACGTCACAGGATCGCGTGAGCTGTCCGACTCGATCGGCATCGAACTGTGGCGCACCCCCGACGGCTCCCGCCACGCGCTGGCCACGGAAAGCGCGGTCTACGTGGTACGCGACCCGGCGGCCGGAGCCGTCGCCACCCTGGCCGAGCGCCCCCCAGCCACCCTCCGCCCGGCCGACCTCCCCGTGCTCGACTCCGTACGGCCCGCCACGGGGCCCGTGCGCCACCTGCTGACCCTGCTGCGGGCGGCGATGCGTCTTGCCTCGTAGGGCCGGTTCCCCGGCCGTTAACCTCGGTCTTTCGTGCGCCCAGCAGCGTCGTGACCTAGCGGCGGATCCCTGGGTTCGTAAGCTGCCGGTGTGAGTTCGGTCCGGGTAGCCGGCAGGAGGCCCGGTAGCAGACCGCGGTGTCAGGGGGCGCCTGGCGTCGGATCCGCGCGCCCGGGTCGCCGGGGGAGCGGAGACGCTGATCGGTGGCTCCGGTGCTCGGCTGAACGTCATTCCTTCGAGTGACGCGGACACTCCTCGCCTGCCCGCACAATTCTGCGCATGACTCCGATGAGCGTTCTACAGGAAAGAAAGATCGGCCCGGTCCACGTCCTCGACGCGGCGATCGGGATCGGGCTGGCGGTCTGGGCCGTCGGGCTGGCCTGGAGCCGTGACGGGATGATGACGCCTTTCCTGCTGCTGGCGACCCTGCCCCTGGCCTTCCGCCGGGTGAATCCGCCCGCGGCACTGGCCGCGACATTCGTCGGCGGCGTCGGGCTGCTCTTCACCGGGATCTATCCCATGTCCAATCTCGCGGTCGCCACATCCGCCGCCGTCGCCCTCTACACGCTGCTCAGGTTGCTGACGCGGCAGCAGGCCTGGGGGGTGACCGTGCTGGCCCTGACCGGGCTGTTCGTACTGGGCGTGTTGCTGAGCTGGGAAGGCAGGGGTGGGCTCGCCACCGCCGTGGTCTACGGGGCCATGATCGCGTTCTGTGTCGGCGGTATCGCGCTGCTGGCCGACCTCGCCCGCGCCCGGGGCGAGGTCAAGGAGGTCCGGCAGGAGAGCATGGAGCAGATGATCGCCGCACAGTGCGAGCAGGCCGCCATGGCCGAGCGGGCCAGGATCGCGCGGGAGATGCACGACATCGTGGCGCACTCCATCTCCAGGATCGCGGTGGAGGCCGAGACCGCCCCGTACACGGTCAAGGATCTCAGCGATCCGGCACGCGAGGGCTTCGAACAGATCGCGACCACCGCCCGCGAGACGCTGGTGGAGATGCGGCGACTGCTCGGCGTGCTGCGCACCGACGGCGGGGCGGGCGGCACCTCGCCGCAACCGGGCCTGGCACGCGTACCCGAGCTGCTGGAAGAGCACCGCAGGGCAGGGGGGACGGTCGATCTCGACGTCATCGGCGATGCCGTCCCGCTGCCCGCGGCCGTCGACCTGTCGGCGTACCGCATCCTGCAGGAGGCGCTGACCAACGCCCGCTCCCACGCGCCGGACGCGAACGTGCGCATCGAGCTCGCCTACCTGCAGGACACGCTGGCCATCAGGGTGAGCGACGACGGCCCCGGCCCTTCCCCGAACGCGGGCGGCCACGGCCTGATCGGGATGCGGGAGCGGGTGGTCATGCTGGGGGGCTGGCTCAACACCGGTACGGCGCCCGAGGGCGGTTTCCTCATCGAGGCGGGCCTTCCGCTGACGCAGGCGGAGGCGGCGGCGTGATCAGTGTTCTGGTCGCCGACGACCAGAAGAGCGTCAGGCACGGTTTCGCCGCGGCGCTGAACGCCCAGCCGGACATCACCGTCGTGGGCACCGCCGCGGACGGGGCCGAGGCGGTACGGCTGGCCAGGGAGTCCCGGCCCGACGTGGCGCTGATGGACATCAGGATGCCGGAGCTGAACGGCATCGAGGCGGTCCGTCAGATCGTCGCCGAGCTGCCCACCCGGGCACTCATGATCACCACTTTCGATCTGGACGACTACGTGTACGACGCGCTCTCCGCGGGGGCGAGCGGGTTCCTGCTCAAGGACGTCAGGGTGAAGGATCTGGTGGAGTCGGTCCGGGTGATCGCGCGCGGGGACGCGTTACTCGCTCCCCAGGTGACCAGGCGGCTGATCGCCGAGTTCGCCAGGCAGCGGCCCCGCTCGTGCCCTCCCGCCGACCTCACCCCTCGCGAGCTCGAGGTGCTGCGGCTGATCGCGAAGGGGCAGTCCAACGCCGAGATCGCCGGAGAGCTGGTCGTCACCGAGCACACCGTCAAGACGCACGTCGCCCGGCTGCTGGCCAAACTAGGCCTGCGCGACCGCGCCCAGGCCATCGTCTACGCCTACGAGTCGGGACTCGTCGTCCCCTACGCCTGAAGCGGCACGTGCCGGCACGTGCGGGCCCATACTCGCACCGACGACGAGGCGGATCCGGGAGAGGAGTCGCTCTTCCAGTTCTGGCCGGCTCCCATCACCGAGAAGTGTCTTCCTCTGGTACGGCCGGATCCGTCCAGGGATCGATCGAATAGGTCACGGCGAAAGATACTCACGCCGAGTGGCCGTACAGATCATCAGCGGGCGTCCTCCGAAACAAGGGCGTCGATGGCCGCCTCCAGCGCCGCCTCGGCACCGGCCACCTGCTGCCGCAGCTCCTCGACCCGGCGCCGATCGGCGGCCAGCCGTTCGGCGAACAGGGCGGACTCCCGCCGGACCGCATCGGGCGACGGGCCGCCGTAGATGGTTCGCCGAGCGACGAAGGCGCGCGGGTCCATGGCCTCCGCGAACTGCTCTTCGGTCAGGCCGCTTCTCCGCCCGATGACCTGCCCTGCCGCCTCGTCGAGCAGATCCAGGGCCACCGCTGAGGTGCCCAGGCCGCGCTCGACGGCGAGCCGGACGAAGACGCCGACGATCTGGTGCGCATGACGCCAGTCGAGCCCGGTGTGCCTGACCAGCGCGGTGGCGACGTCGGTCACCTGCGCCCAGTGCGCGCCCGCCTGTCTGGCCATCCGGTCCCGGTCGACGCGAAGATCGGCGAGGATCCCGACGGTGTCCCCCAGTTTGCCGGTGATCGCCGCCGCCATCGACCACAGCGCTTGCTGTGAATAGCGTCGTTCCAGGATCGGGAAGCCGGTCGGCCCGCGCTCGGCGGTGATCACTCCCACCAGCGCGGCGAGCGCCTGAGCGGCAACCGACTTGATGTCCTCCAGCGCGTCCGGGTTCTTCTTCTGCGGCATGATGCTGCTCGTGCCGCAGTACCGGTCGGGCAGTTCGATGTACGCGAACTCGGACGTCGACCAGAGGTAGAGGTCGTCGGCCATCCGGGCCAGCGTGGCACCGGTGGTGGCGAGCAGTGCCGCCGCCTCCATCTCCAGGTCATGGCTGAGGATCGCGTCCATGGTGTGCGGCAGCGGGGCGTCGAACCCGAGGAGGCCGGCGACCCGGTGCCGGTCGATCGGCAGGTCGCTGCCGGTCAGGATGGCCGCGCCGGCGGGCGAGACGTTGAGCCGGCCGTGGAAGCCGAGGAACCGCTCGGCGTCGCGCGCGAAGGCCTGTTCGAACATGGTGGCCCAGTGCGCCAGGGTGGTCGGCTGGGCGTGCTGGCCGTGGGTGTAACCGGGCATGATCGTGTCACGGTGTGCCTCGGCCAGGCTGAGGAGTACGGCCCGCACGTCCGTGAGGGCCGGTAGCAGGGCGTGGAGGTGCCGGCGGATGGTCATCCTCCGGGCCACCTCGATCAGGTCTCCGGAGCTGCGTCCGAGGTGGATCCGCCCGCCGGTCTCGGCGCCGAGCACGGTGATCAGATACTGCTCGCCGGAGTGCATCCCGCCTCCGGCCTCGATCCGGGCCTCCGCGACACCACGGGCCTCCATGCCGCGCAGTGCTTTGAGGATCGCCTGGCCGTCGGCGGGGTCGAGCAGGCCCTGCTCGGTGAGCATCACCGTGTGTGCCTTGTCGAAGGCGTGGATCGCGGGCAGGGAGTCGCCGAGCAGTTCCGTACGGTGGCTCTGCAGGTGTGGCAGCTGCTCCTCGGTCAGCCGGATGCCGGTCCCTCGGAAGCCTTGGTAGCCGTGGCTCTGGTCGGCGCTCATCGACGCACCGCGCCCGAGCCCGAGACGGCGAAGTGGAACAGCAGATACGCGGTGAGTGTCGCGGTCGTCGCCGTGGCATGGTCGGTCATCGGGTTGACCTCGGTGACGGCGAACGCGTCGCAGTAGGGCGCCAGCAGGCGGACCGCCTCCAGTGCTTCGCCTGAGGTGAGACCGCCGGGTTCGTGCGCGCCGGCCCCAGGGGCGAACGCCGGGTCGATCGCGTCGATGTCGAAGGACAGGAAGAGGTGGTCGGCGCCGGAGACCCGGTCGAGGATCTGCTCGACCGCGGAAACCGGGCCGAGTGCCTGGAACTCCCGGGCGGTGATGTGGGTCAGCCCGGACTTGCGCTTGAACTCGGCCGAGGACGGGAAGTTGAAGTGGCGCACGGCGACCTGGATACAGTCGCTGGCATTGACTCGCTCCAGTTCCAGGCTGCGCCGCATGCCACTGGACTGGCTGACCCGGCCCTGGTGGCGGTTGTGGTCGAGCAGGTCGAGGTGCGCGTCGAAGTGCACGATGCCCACCCGGCCGGGCAACGCCTCGTGCACCCCTCGGGCGCAGGGGAAGAGGACGGAGTCGTCGCCGCCGATGACGATCGGTGTGCGGCCGGCTCCCAGCGAGTCGGCGACCGCGGTGGAGCAGGCGTCGAGGGTGGCCAGGATGTCGTGCCCGACCACCTCGACGTCACCCCGGTCACGGAGCAGGTCGTCGCCGACCTCGTGCACCGAGTCGCTCTCCAAGGAGTAGATGGCGCCGTTCTCAATGCGCTGGGTGATCCAACGCAGCGCGTCGCGGACCCGAGCGGGTGCGTATCGCGAACCCGGCCAGCCCAACGTCGAGCCCCCGTCGAACGGGACTCCCCACACGTCGAACTTCCGCGTCTCCTGACGACGTGGCATTCCTGACCTTTCGCTAGGCCTCAAGGTGTCTGGTGTGTGGTTCAGCCGAGGACGCGGGAGAGGAACTCCCGGGTTCTCGGGTGTTGCGGTGTGTTGAGCACCTCGACCGGTGGCCCGCTCTCGACGACGACGCCGTCGTCCATGAAGACGAGCGTGTCGCCGACCTCGCGGGCGAAGCCGACCTCGTGGGTGACGACGACCATGGGCATGCCCTCGGCGGCCAGCCCCTTCATCACGTCGAGCACCTCGCCGACCAGTTCCGGGTCGAGCGCGGATGTGGGCTCGTCGAAGAGCATCAGATGGGGCTGCATCGCCAGGGCTCGGGCGATCGCGACCCGCTGCTGCTGCCCGCCGCTGAGCTGGGCCGGGTAGGCGTCGTACTTGTCGCTCAGCCCGACCCGGTCGAGCAGCTTGCGGGCGGCGGTGAGCGCGTCGGCGCGGTTGTGTCTCAGGGCGCGCAGCGGCCCCTCGATCACGTTGCCGAGCGCGGTCATGTGCGGAAACAGGTTGAACCGTTGGAAGACCATGCCGATGCCGCGGCGCTGGCGCGCGATCTCCCGCTCGGTCAGCTCGTACAGTCTGTCCCGGTGCAGCCGGTAGCCGACCAGCTCGTCGCGGACCCACAACTCGCCGTCGTCGACGCGTTCGAGCTGGTTGATGCACCGCAGGAACGTGCTCTTGCCGGAGCCGGACGGCCCCATCAGGCACAGCACCTCCCCGGCGTGCACCTCGAGGGACACGCCGCGCAGTACGTGGACCGGCCCATAGGACTTGTGCACCTCGATGGCCCGGACGATGGGCGTCCCACTCATGCCGCGTCTCCCTTCCCGGTGCGTCCGGCCGAGCGACCGGTACGTCTCGCCGAGGGCTGGAAGCCGCGCCCGACGCGCTGCTCCACGAAGTGCTGGGCCACGCTGAGCACCGAGACGACGACGAGGTACCAGATCGCTGCGACGACGAGCAGTTCGATGACCCGGTTGTTGGCGTAGTAGATGAACTCGGCGCTCTCAAGGATCTCGCCGTACGAGATCACCGCCGCCAGCGAGGACGTCTTCAGGGTGCTGATGAACTCGTTGCCCAGTGGAGGCAGGATGACCCGCATGGCCTGCGGCAGCACCACCCGGTGGCGGATCTGCCCCGGGGTCAGGCTGATCGCCTGGGCGGCCTCGATCTGCCCCCGATCGACCGAGAGGATGCCGGCCCGGACGAGTTCGGCGGTGTAGGCGCTCATGTGGAGGCCGAGGCCGAGCAGCGCGGCCATGAACGGCGTCATCACGTCGATCATGCGCACCTGGAGGCCGCCGAAGCCGATGGTCGGGAAGACCAGCGCCAGGTTGTACCAGATGAGCAGCTGGAGCAGGACCGGGATGCCGCGGAACAGCCAGATGTACCCGAAGGCGACCGAGCGCATGACCGGGTTGGCCGACATCCGCATCACGGCCACCACCACGCCGAGGACGATGGCGAGGGCCATCGACGCCAACGTGATCACGATGGTGTTGCCCAGTCCGTGCAGGATCGCCCCGGCGGTGAGGTAGCGTCCGACGACCGACCACTCGATGCCGCCCTGGGCGAATGCCACACCCACCAGGGCGATCAGGGCGAGCACCACCGCCGCTGAGATCCACCGGCCGTAGTGCCGGAGCGGCACACGTTCGAGCCCGGCAAGTCGCCCCGGCCCGGGCACAGCGGCGGCAGTTGTCCGCTCAGTGCTCGTCATTGCTCTCTCCCGTCTGCGTTGGGGTGAGTCTTGCCGCTGCGACAAGGGACGCGATACCCGACAGGAGGTCGATTTTTCCGGCCCTGGCCACTACCACTTGTCCAGTGCCGGGGCGATCTGGACGCCGTCGCCGGGGCGGTCGGCCGCCGAGGCGTCCGCGACGTCGTCCCCCGATTCGGCCGCGCCGTCGGCGAGCAGTGCGAGCCACAGCTCCATCCGGGCGTACGCCGAGTTGAGGTCGCGGCCGGTGATCCGCTCGATCCGGTCGATCCGGGCGCGCAGCGTGTGCCGGTGCACACCCAGTTCGGTGGCGGTCTCGTTCCAGTGGCCGTTGTGCGCCAGGAACGCGCGCAGGGTGGCCTTCAACGGGCCTTCGCGTCCACGGTCGTGCTGCTGGAGCTGCCCCAGGACCCGGCGTACGAAGCTGGCGAGGGCCTGTGGCGACTGGGCCCGCAGCAGCATCTGCAGGGTCTCCAGGTCGTCGAAGCGGGTCACCGCCCGCCGCTCCGCCTGGCCGACCTCGGCCGCGTGGACGGCGGCCCGGTACGACTGCTCGATGCCCTCGGCCGAGACCACGTCACCCAGCCCGAGCACCGCCGCCGGACGCACCGAGGCCAGCCGAGCCAGCGTCGTGCCGGTCTGCTCGGAGTCGTTCGTGAGCACCACCACCCGGGTGTGCGGCCCGGAAGTCTGAGCGACCACGGCACCTGGGAGGTCGGCCTCGCTCATCAGCTCGGTGACCTGGTCGTACAGCTGGCCGCCGCGGCCGGCCGGGCACAGGTAGACGGCGGCCCGTAGCGCATCGGGATCCAGGTCCCAGCCGGCCAGGTGCTGCCTCGCGACCGGGAGCGCGACCGCGCCGCGCAGCAGATGGCCCAGGGTGTCGGCGCGGAGCCGGCGTAGCTGACGGCCGGCCGAGTGCGAGCGCTCCATCTCCAGCGACAGCAGGGCCACCCCACCGGCGAGGACCATCCGGCTGTAGTCGTCGACCCCGCCCGGTACCGCGGCGACGAGGAATCCGCGCATCCGGCCCCGGGCTTCGAGGGGGTGGATCACGATCGACTCGTGCGGGCTGACCATCGAGCTGCTCGATCGGATGCCCCGCTCCCGGGTACGCATGATGTCCGGTAGCAGGGTCGGCAGCCGCTCGGCCGCCTCCGGCGGCCAGGACCGTACGACGGCCGCGGAGGTGTCGGTGAGTATCGCCCACCCGCCCAGGACATTGGCGATCGCCGCGATGACGCCCCCTCGGCCGGACTCCAGGGCGGCGGCGGTGAGCGCCTGCTGGGCGTCGAACGCCCGCGCGATGGTGTCCCGCCGCTCGGCGGCGAGCAGGTTGGACACGCCCTCGGAGATGGCCACGTACGGGGCGTCGACCGGGATCTCCAGCACCGGAAGGCCGCGCTCCTCGGCGGCCACGAGCAGGGGCTCGGGTACCTCCGGGTGCCCCAGCCCGATGCCGAACCCGAGGCCGGCCAGGCCCGCGTCCGCGAGCCGGTGCAGGTATGGTTCGAACTGTTCGATATCTTCGATCTTGAGGCCGGTGGTGAGCAGCAGCTCCCCGCCGCGCAGCCAGGGTGTCGGGTCGGCGGTCTCGCTGACGTGCACCCATCGGACCTCGTTGCCGAGTCCGGCCGCACCGGCCACCACCCGCAGGTTCAGGTCGGGCAGCGCGAGGACGTGTTCGATCGTGACTCCCACCGGATACCCACTCTCTCGGTTCTCGGTCACCGCCTCGGTCGACGTGACCTGGCCCTGAAGTACAGTCTAATTTGGGCAAGCTGGACAAGATGTCCCCTTCCGATGACATGGCCGTCGCTTGAAAACTGGGGGCCACGCTCGCCGGGGTCGCCGGCGGCCATGCGGGGTCCGCGGTGCGGCCCACCCGCGAACCCGGAGGAGACAGAGTGAGAAAGTCAGCCATGTGGGTAGGCGCGGCGGTCGTCGTCGCGCTCCTCGCCGGTTGTGGCAGCGATGCCGACGAGTCGGCGGCCCCCTCGTCGTCGGACAACCCGCTCAACGCGATGCTGCCGGACGCCATCCGCGCGTCCGGCCGGCTGAACGTGGGGAACAGTCCGGTCTATCCGCCGATGTCCTACCTCCCGGAGGGGACGGAGGATAAGGAGAAGCGGCAGGGCTTCGACGTTGATCTGGCCCGGGCCATCGGCGACAAGCTCGGGGTGAAGGTCGCATTGGTGACCCAGGAGTACGAGCAGTACATCCCGTCGCTGGCAACAGGGAGGATCGACCTGGTCCACTCGGCCATGCAGGACCTGGAGTCGCGCCGGGAGACGGTCGACTTCGTCGACTACTACACGACCGGTCCGCAGCTGTTCGGCCTGGCGGACAAGGTCGGCGGGTTCAGCACCGAGGCCGATGTGTGCGGGCAGAAGGTGGCGGTGGACAGCGGCGACACCGGCTACCGGAACGCGCTCAGCGATTTCAGCAAGAACGTCTGCGCGGCGGCGGGCAAGCCGGCGATCCAGGAACTGACCACCAACGGCACTGCCGACGCCCTCCTGCAGCTTGAGCAGGGGCGTGCGGATGTCGGTATCCGTGGCGCGGAGTCCATCCGGTATGTCGTCAAGGAGCAGTCACCCGGAAAGTACGCGCTGATCGGCAAGCCGATCGCGGAGATCCCGGTCGGCATCGCGGTCAGCAAGAAGCAGAACGAGCTCCGGGACGCGGTGGCGGCGGCGCTGAAGGCGCTCATGGAGGACGGCAGCTACGCGAAGCTCGGCGAGAAGTGGGGACTGTCGGACATCCTGCGCCCCGCCGTGACGATCAACGGTCAGTCGGCGGGCTGACCATGACCCTCACCATCCTGCACGGCGGCACCGTGCTCACCCCGCGGTCGGCGGGTATCGCCGAGGTTGTGATCGGTGGGCGCGACATTCTGGCCGTCGTACCGGTGGATGAATCCAGAGCGGGTACGCCCGGCGGCCCGGTGGGGATCCCCACCGGGCCGCCGGGCACGGTCGTCCATGACTGCGCGGGGCTGATCGTGGCGCCGGGGGTCGTCGACGGGCACCTGCACATCCTCGGCGGCGGTGGCGGTTCCGGGTACCACAGCAGGATTCCGGAGCTGCCCGCTGACGTGATCGTCGAGGCCGGCACCACCACCTGCGTCGGAATGCCCGGCGTCGACCCGATCAGCAAGAGCCCAGAAGCCCTGCTCGCCCGGGCGTACGCGCTTCCGGTCACCGGTCCGCGTGCTTGGGCGATGGCCGGCGGGTTCCACTGGCCACCACCGACCGTAACCGGGTCGCTGGTACGCGACCTGTACCTGCTGCCGCACCTGGTGGGTGTCAAGATCGCTCTGTATGAGCACAAGGCGACCTGCCCGGACCTTGCCGAGCTGACCCACCTGCTCCGGGAACTGGAGTGGGCGGCCGGTGCCACCGGGAAGGCCTGCCTGCTGCACGTACACCTCGGTACCGCGGTCGGGGATCCGGATCTGCTCGCGCGGGCGCTGGACGGATCCGGCGCGAACCCGCGACGGCTTCAGGTGACCCACGCCAACTACAGCCCCGCGACGCTCGACGTCGCCGGCCGGCTCGGCTCGGCCGGGTCCTGGGTCGACGTCAACCCACTGATCAACCCGGCCCGCATCGCCGGCGCCGTGGCACCGACCGCGGCGGTGGCGGAACTGCTCGCCCGGGGCGTGCCGGCCGACCAGATCACGCTCAGCAGCGACGGCAACGCGTCGGTGCCGCGTACGCTGCCCGACGGCTCGTGGGAACGCTTTGCCCACCGGGTGGAGTTGCTGCCGACCGTACGGGCCCTGGCCGAGGCGGGCATCCTCGACTTGCCGGACGCCCTGGCCCTGGCGACCCGCAACCCGGCCACGGCCCTGCGACTCGACGGCGTCGGGACGCTGCGGCCCGGCGGGCCGGCGGACGTCGCCGTGCTCGACATGGATCTGCGGGTCCGCCGGGTGTTCCGGGACGGCGTGGAGGTCGTCCGGGACGGACGCGCGACCGCGCCCACACCGTTCCGTCCCGAATCCCCATCGGCCGCTGGAGAACGCTGATGCGTCAAGTGCTGTTCACCGATCCGGCGAGCGGATCACCGGCCGGTCCGCCGATGCCGGTCTGGGGGGACGCTCCCACCCCGGCACCCGGCGCCGGTCAGGTGCTGATCGAGGTGTACGCCTCCGGTCTGAACCGCGCCGACCTGTTGCAACGCGACGCCGACTATCAGCCGCCCGCGGGCGAGTCCGCGGTGCCGGGGCTGGAATGCGCCGGCCGGATCGCCGCATCGGGTCCCGGCGTCACCGGCTGGCAGGTCGGAGACCTGGTGTGCGCGTTGCTCGGCAGCGGAGGCTACGCGTCGCACGTGCTCGTGCCGCAGGACCTCCTGCTTCCGGTACCCGACGGATGGAGCCTGGCCGAGGCCGCAGCGCTGCCCGAGGCGCTGGCCACGGCGTGGTGGAATCTGCGGACACGTGCCGACCTCCGTCCCGGCGACCGGGTGCTGGTGCACGCGGCGAACTCCGGCGTCGGCACCATGGCCGTACGCCTGGCCCGATCGCTCGGAGCCACAGTCGCCGGCACCGTACGCACTCCCACGCTGGCCGAACGTGTGCGTGCCCTGGGCGTGGACCCCGTTGTGGTCTCCACTTTGCCCGGCGCCGAGGAAGCCCTGCGCAGGCAGGCACCGGACGGCTTCGACGTCGTGCTCGACCTCGTTGGCGCGTCCGTCGCCGGGCTCACCCTCGCCGGTCTTCGTACCAACGGGCGCTGGCTCTGCGTAGGCGTCCTGGGCGGCGACGAGGTCCCGCTCAGCCTGCGTGAAGTGATCCGGCGCCGACTCGTCCTGACCGGTGGATCGCTGCGCGCTCTTCCCACCGCCGAGAAGGCCGCTGTCATCGCCGACCTGCGACGTGCCCGCCCATGGGCTGGGCCGGACGGTGTCCGGCCGGTGATCGCCGCCGCTTATCCGGCTGCCGATATCGCAGCGGCGCTAGGCCGCCTCGAACGCGGCGGCTTGCTCGGCAAGATCGTCCTCGACGTATCAGCCCACCACGACGCACCTGTCATCGACCTCACGGAGCCGCTGTGATCCAGCCAGCACCCGCCTCGCCCCCGTCGTCGACCCGCATCGGGCTCGCGCTGGGGTATGACCCGGCAGTCACCGTACGCGAGATGGCGGCGTCGGCCGCCGCCGCGGAACGGGCCGGTTTCGACACCGCCTTCTTCTCCGAGACGCTGTTCACCAACCGCGACTCGGTCAGCGCGCTCACCGCCTTCGGACTGGCCACCCAGCGCGTCACCCTCGGCGCCACCCAGGTGGTGCGGTTGCGCAGCCCGCTGGTGATGGCGCAGACGGCGGCGACCCTGGACGAGCTCAGCGGTGGGCGGCTCGTGCTGGTGGTCGGCGCGTTCACCGCCAAACACGCCGCCCGCAACGGCCGCCCGATGACCGATCCGATCACCACCCTGCGGGAGTACGTCGAATCCATCCGCGCGCTCCTCAGCGGGGAACCGGTCACCTACCGTGGCGAGGTCGTACAACTCGACAACGTGGCTCTGAACTTCACCCCGATCCGGGCCGACATCCCGATCTGGATCGCGGCGGCGAGCCGCCGGGGTCTCATCAACGCGGCGGCACTCGGCGACGGTGTGCTGCTGGACGCCGGCGCCTCTCCGGAGTATTCGGCCAACGCCGTCGAACTCCTCCGTCAGAGCTGCGAGAAGATCGGCCGCGACCCGGGCGAGTTGGCCGTGGCTCAGCTGATCAACACCTCCATCGAGGACGATCGCGCCGCCGCGGTCGCCGCGATCCGCTGGGAGGTGGCGACAAAGTTCAAGCACGCCTCGACACCGAAGGCGAAGATGTCGGTGGGTGAGCCGACCATCAACCCGGACGACCTGCCCCGGTTCGCCGCCGCCTTCGAACAGGGTGGTGAGGCGGCGCTCCAGGAGGTTTTGCCGGAGCACTACGTCACCTCGCTCACCGCGACCGGAACGGTCGCGGACGTCCGGGCCAGGATCGCGGCATACCGGCAGGCCGGCGTCACCATGCCACTGGTCCGCCCGGCGGCACCGCACCAACTCGACCGCCTGTTGTCCACGTTCGGAACCGGCGGCACTCGTTAGATCCGCGCCCGGCAACCGCCCCTGGGCATCGCCTTGAAGGCGGTCGGCTGACCTATGGTGGACGTCGAAGACTGCCCGGTGGGTGAGTCCGATGCCTTTGGAAGACGAACTGAATGGGAGCGTCATGGTCGACCGTCCTGACGGCTGGCGGATGCGTGACGGGCGGACGCTGGTCGCCGGGCCGGTGGAACCGTGGGACGCGGGTCCTCCCGGCCTCGATGAGATCTTCGGCGGTGAGCCCGCCGGCGCGGGCGGTGCGGGTGTCCGCACCCACTACGCGCTGGACGCCTCGGGAGCGGTGGACCGGGTGTACGACACCCGGGTGTTCTCGCTGGAGGACGAGTCGTACGTGACGGCGTACCGGGTCGAGGGGGACGCGCTGTACGCGCACCACTTCGTCTACGACCACCGGCACGCCGAGGGGCGGCACGAGAGATCGCTCGAATGCGCGGGGCTGATCCCGCTGGCTCCGGCACGGGTACCGCCGTTGGAACGGGTCCTGGCCGCGGTCGCCGAACTGGCCGATCGCGAACGGGCCGAGGCCGCGGTCCGCAGGGGCGGGCTCGACGCGGTACGCGCGTCCTTCGCCTCGGCGCTGCCGGAGCACCCGGGGGACGGCGTGCTCCGGCTGGAGCTGACCCTGGAGGGGGAGCGGCCGGTCGTACGGCTGAGCGGAGGGCGCGTCCTGTGGCGGGCCACGACGGCGGACCACACCCACCGGGAACTGCTGGCCCTGCTGCGGGGCGTCCTTCCCGCCGGATACGGCGACCGTCCGGTGGAGCTCGTACCGTCAGCGGCCATCGTCGACCACGCCCTCTGGGACCCCTGGAACTGACCGGGAACTCAGGCGGTCGGCACCACCATGGGGTGCCGGTGACCGGGTCGCCCTCCAAGGCCGCACGACCACCTTCACCGCCGACACCGCCGAGGAACTCGCGGCCCACGTCGTGCGCTTCCGATCAGGCTATCCCCTGACCAGACCCCAACCGCGGCGATAATCCGCACCGCTCACACCACCCTGCCCGATCAATGCCTTAAAACCGCGCTGTCCGCCAGGGCCTACACCATCGCAGGGCGAAACCAGGTGGATCACCCCCCGCCGATAGCCGTAAGAGTTCAATGATCAGGAAGTCGCTGAAGACCTCGGGGTAGGCATCTCTGGGGAGCGGGATCGAGGGGGTGACGAACGACGAACTGAGCGGTCCCGGGAAGCAGCGGATCGGGGAGGGCAAGCGTTCCTAGAGTATGAACGCTGAGATATCGCGGCTGGCGAAATGGGCGTCCCAGGCACGGGGTCTGCCCGCGGTCCCGGCTGAGGTTCTGCTGACGGCCCTCTACCGCAGCCACAGGCTCGACCTGATACGGCTCGCGGTACTTCTCGTCGGCGATCGGGAGACAGCCGAGGACATCGTTCAGGATGTGTTCGCCCGGTTGCACGGCCGCCGCCCTGAGACCCTCACGCTCGCCTACGTCAGAACATGTGTGCTCAACGGCTCCAGATCGGTGCTCAGACGACGGATGGTGGAGTCGCGCTGGACGGAGAGGGGCAAGGAGACGCTCGACTCGTCGGAGACGGACGTGCTGCTCGGGGAGTCGCGCCGGGAGGTGCTGGACGCGCTGGGCAGGCTGCCGAAGCGGCAGCGAGAGACTCTGGTGCTCCGCTACTACCTGGACCTGTCCGAGTCGGAGACGGCCCGGACCATGCGCGTCAGGGCGAGCACCGTCCGGTCCACGACCGCCAGGGCACTGGCAAGACTCCACCGCGAGCTGGGAGGCAACGCATGAGCAGGATCATCGAGGACCGGCTGCGCGACGCGATGGCCGCCAGGGCAAGGACCGTGCGGGACGATGGTCCACCCCCGCCTCTCCCCGGACCGCGCCGCCTCCTGTGGGGGAGGTGGACGTTGCCGCTCGCGGTCGCGGTGGCGACCGTTGCCGTAATGGCCGGAATCGGGGTGACCGTACGGGGCGGGGAGAGCGGACGACCGCCGGTGCTCGCGCCCGCGATAGCCCCCGCGCCGCCGTTCTATGTCGCGGCCGTGGTGACCTCCTCCACGGTCAAGACCAAGAATGCGACGCACACCAGCTCGACCCGAGGCCCGCTGGGCGTCTACGACAGCAGGACCGGTGAACGTACGGCGTGGTTGCCCGCGCTTGACCACAGCCAGGTCGCCGGACTTGGTGACGGCCGTACCTTCTTCATGGCCGGGAGAGAGCGGGAGGGCGCCCCGCTGCGGTTCTACCGGATCACCCTGACATCGGACGGCGAGATCGGTGAGCGGGTCGCGCTGTCGCTCCCCGCCGATCTGCGAACCGAGAGGCTTGATGTGCTGGCCGCCTCACCGGACGGGCGAAAGCTGGCGTACAGCGTCAGCAAGCCGTGGACCGACCTGCGCGAGGTGCGAGTGGCGGATGTCGTGACCGGCGAGGTGCGCCGCTGGCGTACGCCCAAACCCGGCGCCATCTACCGGATGGCCTGGGTGGGAGGCGCCCGCACACTGGTGTTCTCCTGGCAGGACAACGATCGGCCGTTCGGCCAGGAGGCGATGCTGCTCGACACCTCCGTCGCGGGCCGCGACCTGTTGTCCGCCAAGCCGGTCGACGGCGACACGACCTTCTTCGCCGCCAGGCCGGGCGGATCGAGCTTCGTCACCCAGGAAGGAGGGAAAGATGTGAGGGCTCCCTCCCTGGTCGAATTCTCAGTGACCACCGGTAGGCGAGTGCGCGCGTGGGTTCCCCAGGAGTGGTTCAAACCGGTGGCGTTCGACGCGTCGGGGCGGGTGCTGCTCGGTATCGTCCGAGGTGGGGCTCCTGCTCGGCTGGACGGTCAGCGGGTGACCCGGATCAAGACGCCCGAACTGCCGCAAGGGCAGGACGTAAGGCTGGAAACCACCTGGTAGGGGCATGGGGGCGCGCGGTTTCCGTGTTCGGGCCGCCTGGCGGGTGAAGGTCAGGCGGTCGGTACCACCATGGGGGTGCCGGTGACCGGGTCGGGTACGACGACGCAGGGCAGGTCGAAGACCTCCTTGATGAGTTCGGCGTCGACGATGTCGGCGGGGGCTCCCTCCGCGACGACGCGGCCGGCCTTCATCGCCACCAGGTGGTCGGCGAACCGGCAGGCCTGGTTGATGTCGTGCAGTACCGCGATGACCGTGCGCCCCTCGTCGCGCAGCCGCGCGAACAGCTTGAGCAGCTGGTACTGGTGGGTGATGTCGAGGAACGTGGTGGGCTCGTCGAGCAGCAGGTAGGGAGTCTCCTGGGCCAGCACCATCGCGACCCAGACGCGCTGGCGCTGGCCTCCGGACAGCTCCTCGACGCCCCGCTCGGCCAGTTCCGCGACGCCGGCCGCGGCCATGGCCTCCTGCACGGCCCGCTCGTCCTCGGCCGACCAGGTGGACAGCATCGACTGGTGCGGGTAGCGACCCCGGGCGACGAGCCGCCGCACCACGATGTTCTCCGGGGCGACCAGGCCCTGGGGCAGGAACCCGATCTGTCTGGCGATGGCCTTGGGCCGGTAGCCGTTCACGTCGCGGCCGTCGAAGCCGACCGTACCGGCCGAGGGCTTGAGCAGCCGGACGAAGGAACGCAGCAGCGTCGACTTCCCGCAGGCGTTGGCGCCGACGATGGCGGTGAACGCGCCGTCGGGCACGTCGAGGTTCACGTGCGCCGACACCACCCGCTCGCCGTAGCCGAGGGTGATGTCCTGGGCGGTCAGGCGCGCTGCCACGGTCGCCTCACTTCCTTGAAGAGCAGCCAGATGAGATAGCACCCGCCGATCGCGGTCGTCACGACACCGACCGGCAGCGCGACCGGCGCCAGCAGCAGTTGCGCGATGAGATCGGCGGCCAGTAGCAGCACCGCGCCGGTCAGCGCCGCGGGCACCAGGGGCACCCCGGCCTCGCCGGCGAGGCGGCGGCCGATCTGGGGGGCGGCGAGCGCGATGAACACGATCGGCCCGGCGACCGCCGTCACGGTGGCGGTGCAACCGACGCCGACCAGCACGATCAGCAGCCGGAGGCGGCCCAGGCCCACGCCCGAGGTGACGGCGAGCTCGTCGCCGAGCGCGGCCTGGTGCATCGCCTGTGACAGCGTGACGAGCAGCAGCGCGAGCACGCCGATGACCAGGAACGGCAGGCGTACCTCGTCCCAGTCGACGCCGTTCAGCGAACCCGCGCTCCACCCGGTCGCGGCGATCGCGACATCGAGCTCGGCACGGAGCACGATCCAGGAGTTGACCGCGGTCAGGATGGCGTTCATCGCGATCCCGATGACGACCAGCCGCAGGCCACTGAGCCCCGCGTCCAGCGACAGCAGGTAGATGGCCGCCGCGGTCAGCAGGCCGCCCGCCACCGAACTCACGGCGAGCTGCGCGGAGGTCCCGCTCAGCAGCGTGAGCGCGGCCAGCGCGCCGGTGTAGGCGCCCGCGTCCAGGCCGATGACGTCCGGGCTGCCGAGCGGGTTGCGGGTGAGGTTCTGGAAGATCGCCCCGGCCAGCCCCAGGGCGGCGCCGAAGACGAACGCGGCGGCCACCCGGGGCAGCCGCCACTCCCGGATCACCAGGGCCGCGTCCCCATGACCGGCGAGCGCCGCGAACACCTCCGAGGGCGCGGCCCAGGAGGGGCCGTGGCTGAGGCCGAGGAAGGCCAGGGCCAGCGCGACGCCGGTGAGCACGAGCGACATCAGGATCGTCCGGCGTTCGATCCTGACCGAGCGGGAGCCCGCGCGCAGCACGACGGCGTTCACAGCGACGCCGCCCCGTAGCGCCGGACGACCCAGATGAGCACCGGGCCGCCGAGGAAGGCGGTGACGACGGCCACCGGGACCTCGCCCGTCGGCAGCAGCACGCGCGATCCGATGTCGGAGACCAGCAGCAGGATCGGGCCGAGCACCATCGTGTAGGCCATCAGCCACGGAATCGAGCCGGCGGCCAGCCGGCGGGCCAGGTGCGGAATCATGAGCCCCACGAAGGTGATCGGTCCGGCCACGGCCGTGGCGGCGCCGGCGAGCAGGGTGACGAGTACGAGGACGCCGAGCCTGGTCCGTGCGGTGTGACCGCCGAGCGTGTGGGCGACCTGGTCGCCCAGGACCATGGCGTTCAGCGGCCTGGCCATCGCCATGGCACAGACCAGGGCGATGCCGATCGCCAGCAGCGGGATGGTGTGCGACATCTGCTCGCGGCCGGCCAGCGCCCCGACGGACCAGAAGCGGAACCGGTCGAAGACGTCGGGAAGCATCAGGCGCATGCCGAGCGAGAGGCCCGCGAGTACCGAGCTGAGGGCGACGCCGGCCAGCACGAGCCGGAGCGGGGAGGTCCGGCCGACGGAGTAGACCAGGAGCACCGCGAGCACGGAGCCGGCGAACGCGAGCATCAGCTGCGCGAACTGTGACCCCGCGAGACCGAGCGCGCCGCCCAGGTTGATGGCGAAACCGGCACCGGCGGTCACCCCGAGGATGCCGGGTTCGGCCAGCGGGTTGCGGGTCAGCGTCTGGATCAGCGTGCCCGAGGCGCCGAGGGCGGCGCCGACGAGGATGCCGAGGATCGTGCGCGGCACCCGGACATCGCGGACGATCAGATGATCGTCACTGCCGGCGTAGTCGGCGAAGGCACGCCAGATCTCGGCCGGTGCGATCGCGCGCGTTCCGACACTCACGCCGGCCACCGCCACCACAACGAGCAGCGCGAGGGCCGCGAGGAGGATCGCGGCCCGCGCCGGTAGATCAGTCCTCAAGCCCGGCAACTCCGCGCTTCCAGTATCCGGTGAACAGCGAGTCGAGCCGTCCCGCGCTCCACGAGCGCAGCGGCTTGATGTCGCCCGCCTCCCCGGCCGCGAACAGGAAGGTCCGCTCCTCGGGCAGGGGCAGGGAGCGCACCGTCTCCGCGAGCGAGGAGCGGGTGCCCTCGCGGACCAGCCAGACGACCTGCACCCCTTCGCGCGCCGCGAGCGGGTAGGCGTGCTCGGCGGCGTCGTCGGTCTCGATCACCACCTGGGCCGAGACGTCGGCCGGGGACTCCTCCAGCCAGCGCGCGACCGCGGGCAGCGCGGTGGCGTCGACCGCGAAGACGTAGTGGCCGTAGTTGTGGGGGAACGCCTTGGCCCCCGGCGGACCGGCGATCGTGAGCTCGTCGCCCACCTCGGCGGCGACCGCCCACGCCGACGCGACCCCGCCCTGGTGGAGCACGAAGTCCAGGTCGAGCTCGCCGGCCTCGGCGTCGTACCGCCGCACCGTGTACTTGCGCGTCGTGGGTATCGGCCTCGGCCAGTCGAGCTCCAGGTGGTCGTTGGCGACCGGGGCGCGGCGGGTGCCGTCCGGATCCGGGAAGACGATCTTGACGTGGTCGTCGGCCTGGTAGGTGTGGAACCCTTCGAGCCCGGGGCCGCCGACGGTCAGCCGGAGCAGGCGCGGGGTCACGTACTCACGCGCGAGCACCGAGACGGTGCGGACCCCGATCGGGTAGCCGATACGCGCGGTGCCGGTCCCGGACCGGTGGTGGGAGGCGACCCGGCCCTGCGGGTCGAGGCGGTCGATGCTCATCGGCTGAGCAGCGGCGCGAGCGCCTCGTCGATGGAGTCCAGCGCCTTGAGCGCCGAGCGGTACGTCGCCGCCTCGGTGTAGCGCAGCGGGAAGACGTTGCCGGCCTTGACCGCGGGCAGGTTCTTCCACAGCTTGGAGTCGAGGACGTAGCGCACCGGCTCGCTCACCGAACCGTCGCTCTCCAGCGTGTACGTGACGGCGTCGGCCTCGGCGAGGCTCTCCGGCAGCTCCTCGATCGAGGGGTGCTCGCTGACGTCGAGCGCGTTGCCGCCCTTCTCCTTGACCTCGCCGTAGTAGGTCACGCCGATGTCGGAGGCGATGTTGGTGCCCCACGACCCGGCGAACTCGCGATGGAACGTTCCCTTGGCGATGTCGCCGTAGGCGCCGACGTGGCCGAACTTCACGCCGTCCAGAGCGCCCCGGTACTTCTCGGTGAGCTCGGCGGCCTTCTTCTCGTACGCCGCCTTGGCGGTCTCGAAGTCGCCGAGACGGCCCGCGGCGTCGGACTGGCGTCGCGACAGCTCGCGCCAGGCGGAGGGGACGGTCGGGCCGAGGACGACGACCGGGGCGATGGACTCCAGCCGCTTCATGTCGAGATCGGCGAGGGCCGGCTTCGGGACGCCGATGACGATCAGGTCGGGCTTGGCCTTGGCGACGGCCTCGTAGTTGGTCTCGGCGGCCGTCTCTCCGGCGACCTTTTCGAGGCCGTTGTACGTCGCGAGGTCCTCCTCGGTCATCATCGCCAGACCACGTCTCCAGCCGGAGATGCCGACCAGGGGGGTGTTGGCCTCGATGAGCGCCGGCACCGCGTACCCGGTCGCGACGACGCGCTTGGGGTCGGCGGGGATGGTGATCTCGCCGTTGTCGGCGGCGAAGACGCGGGTCTCGGGCGCCGCGGCGGCGGACCCCTCGCCGGAATCGGTGGAACCGCAGCCGGCGACCAGGGCGAGTGTGAGGGCCAGAGCGCCGGCAAGGCGCCGGGGCTGTCGGGAGGACATGGGTGTGTTCCTTCGGGGTGTCTCAGAGCGGGAGGGTGGCCCGACCTCATGGTCAGACGCTACTTAGGTTAGCCTTACCAAAACCTTTCTGATATCGACGGGAGGCCATCCGATGTCGATGGGAAGTCACTCTGCGACCGGTGCCGGCCACTTCGGGACCGATCCGCTCTGGTGCGAGGAGTACGGCTACGGCCTGGGCACGCTCACCGGCATCCTCGTGCTCAAGTACCGTTCGGCGGCCGTGCTCGAATTCGGCCAGAGCAGGCAGGACTTCCTGCACCAGCTCTACTGGTCGCCCGACGGCGTGCTCTCCACCCGGCACGGTGCCGACGCGCAGTTCGTGGGCGCGCGGGAGGCGTTCTGGGCCCACCGCGCGGTGAGCCACGAGGTGCGGGCGGCGGACCGGCAGACCGTGTACCGGGTCTGCCTGCGCCAGGTGCCCGAGGTGCTCGGCGGGCTGCGCGCCGGCGCGGTGTCCATCGACGACGAGGCGGCCCGGCTCGTCCAGGCGATCGCCCGCCCGGGGTACGACGAGCAGGCGGCACTCGTCGCCCGCGAGCGCATCATGGCCGGACTCGGCGCGTCGACCCGTGACTTCGTCGGCCACCACGCCACCGGTACCGGATTCGCGATGACCGTCGCCCGCGCGCTGTCACACGACCCGGGCGACCCCGTCCTCCTTGAGGAGTGGGCCGAGCGGTTGCACGTCAGCGTCAAGACGCTGCAACGCGACTTCGTGCGCGAGTTCGGCATGCCCTACTCGCAGTGGCGCACCAAGCTGCGCCTGCGTGCCTCGCGGGTGCTGCTGGAGAGCCAGCCGGTGGCCGAGGTGGCCCGCCGCGTCGGATACGCGACCCCCTCGGCCTTCATCACGGCCTTCGCCAGGGAGTACGGATGCACGCCCGGCCGCTACGCGTTGCGCGAGGCCGATTCGGCCTGACGGTCCGGATGGCGGTGCCGGCGCCCTGCTCGACGAGGTGCGCGGGGTCGTGCCTGGATCCGTGACGGCCGGCACCCCGGGGCGTCCGATGTCCGCTCCTCATTTGGCTACGCACCAAACCGGGATATCGCCGATGGATAAATTCGATCCCGACGGGTCTCTCGTTCTCCCCGGCAGGTAGAACGTCGTTTTCGCGGAAGAAATCAAATCTCCTGTCGGAGAAGTAGATCCATCCGTTCCGTTTCCCCGTTAACTTGGGTGAATCAGCCGGCTGGTCAGGTGAGGGCGGTGGCGTGCGCGGAAAAGTTCTTCTGGCCTGGTTCGGTGCCAATGCCGAAGCGCTGATCGCGCTGGTGATCGCGGTTGTGGCGGGTGTGCTCGGGCTCACCGGTGTGGCATCGGTCGCGCATGTCAACAGCGCCATCCTGGTCACGCTCGCGGCGCTCTCGCTCGCGTTGCTGCGTGAGCGTTGGGGAAGGGAGTCCGAGCCGGATACTCGCAAGGCCCTGCTGGCCGCCGGGGCCGCCTTGGAGCAGTTGCCCGATCAGCTTGAGCGGATCAACGCCGTCGATGACGTGATCTCCGATGCCAGGGTCGCGCTGGACGAGGCGGCCAAGGTCAGGGTCCTGACCGGAAGCGAGATCTCCCGGGTCCTGGCCGAGGCCAGGAGCGAAGCCAAGGAATGGATTTTCAAGGGGGGCACGGCGACTTTCGTACGGGCGGTGGTGATTCCCGAATGTGTACGGCGGGCGCGGCAGAACCGCCGGGAGTTGAGTATCCGGCTGGAGATCCTCGATCCGATGAATTATGAGCTGTGCGCGCGATACGCGAACTATTTCCGGCGCATGGTCGACGACCCCAACGAGGACGAGAGATCCTGGACGGCCAAGCAGACGCAGGTGGAGTTGTACGCCACGATCTTCGCGGCGTGCTGGTGGCAGCAGAGATACCCGCGCCTCAAGATCGCTGTGGGACTCTCGTCCACCATGACCATCTTCCGCTGGGACATGACGCAGGCGTGCGTGGTCATCACCGAGCGGGGCCCCCGCTTTCCCGCCATGCTGATCAAAGAAGGTCGCTTCTACTACGACTACTGGCGCAATGAACTGGACGAGAGTTTCAACCAGGCGCGGGCCGTGCCGTTGCGTCGCGCCCCGATGCTGAGCGATACGCCTACGGTGGAGGAAGCACGAGAACTGTTCACCCAGCTGGAGATGCAGCTTCCAGATGCCTACTCCGATTCGGACGTCGCAGCGGTCGTCAGGCACGCCATCGACGCCGACAACCCGTATGTGTGAGGTCGACCCGGTACGAGCTCTGCGTGACGGCGACACGGTGAGCCTGCGGCGGTGGGCACGGGACACCATCGCCGAACTGTGCTCGGGACGCCGTTCCATCAAGGCGGTCCGGCACCCCCTGGAGTTCGTGTGCCTGCCCCTGCGTCGGGACGGATTGACCGGACTCTGCCTGCACCTGTGGGAAGGCGAGGGAGAGGAGGTGTATCCCGTCGTCCACGCGCACAGCTGGGACCTGTGCAGCTATGTGCTGTCCGGCACGGTGTTCAACGAGATATTCGAGATTCGTGACGACGCCGCCCGCCGGGGTCATCGCCTGTACCAGGTGGACAGTTCGGACGGTGTGGACGAGGCCCGGTTCACCGAGCGCTTCGTCACCTCCGTCCGCGAACGGCTGGAAGAGGTCCCGGAGGGACGGGTCTATCGCCTGGCGGCCGGGCAGTACCACCGCAGCGGGCATCGTGGCCGCACCGCCACCGTTGTGCTGGGAGAGCATCGTCCCGGAGTGCACAACCTGGTGCTGGGCCCGCTGGACGGTGAGCTGTCGACGAGCCGTCGTGAGTCGTACCCGGCGGACAGGGTCCTGGCCCTGTTGCGGCCCCTTGCCCATGCTCTGTGACGGGGCGGTACCGGATGGCTCGGGCGGGAGGGGCCCGGGTCCGGCCGATGAGGTCGGCCGGACCCGGGCGGTGTGCGGGAGTGTCAGCAGAGCAGCTCGAAGAGGGTCAGCCACCGGTCGGGGTGGACGAACGCCACCACCGTGTCGCGGCCCACTCGCGCCTCCGCGAACGCGGCGTCGACCCGGTGGGCCGCGTACCGCATCCGCAGCGAGGCGTGCAGCGAACCGCCAAGACCGGTGAAGCCGTACTCGACGAACTCGCGCCAGGCCGCGTCCCGCTCCGCGGGCAGCAGCCGGACACCGCGCGGCTCGATCCGCAGGATCGCCGAGTCGACGGCGGGCACCGGCCGGAAGCTCATCCGGCCGACGCGGCCGGCCAGCTCCCAGGAGTGACCCGGCCAGGTCAGTACGGTCAGCCTGCTCCAGCGGCCGAAGTCGCCGGACCGCTTGCGCGCGTACTCCAGCTGGGTGAGCAGGGTCGCCGAGGTGAGCGCGGGGGCGCGCAGGCACCAGTCGACGATCCTGGAGGTGATCGAGTACGGGATGTTCCCGGCGACCGCGAACGGTTCGCGCGGGGCCCGCGCGGTCAGGAAGTCACCCCTGATCACCTCGATTCTGTCGTCGCCGCGGGTGCGGGCGGCGAGCCTGCCCGCATGTCGCGGGTCGATCTCGTACGCCACGACCCTCGCGCAGCTCTCGGCGAGGGAGAGGGTGAGAGCACCCTCGCCCGCGCCCGGCTCCAGGACCAGCCCGTGCGATCCGGCCGCGGCGGCCATCTGCCGGACGGCGTGCGGATCGACGAGGAAGTTCTGCGAGAGGGTGCGTCTGGCCCGGTCGCGGTCATCGCGACCGCCGCCGTTCCTTACCTTTCTCTGGGTGTGCGAATGGTTTCCGTGCGCGAAGGAGTGCGCCACAGCCGTCGCCCTTTCGGGTCCGAGGTGAAAAGGTCTCGGAAAGGCCCTGGGCGCGCATCGGGGACGCGTGCGGAACGGAGTGGAGGTCGACGCGTCCCTAGCGGGCCAGAGCCCGGCTGCCGCGAGGACGGATCACGTAGCCGACCAGAAGGTTGGCGAAGTACATGCACATGGCTCTGGACGCTACGGGCCCCTCTCGCCGGCTCGCAACGGATTTTCCGCTCCGTCGGAGGGGATCTGTTCTGGTGTTCGCCGTGGCGGCGTGCTCAGATAACCGGCGTTTGCCGATAATGCGGAGATCTGTGTTCGTGATGGCCAGCAGGTTGTTCGCGACCGCTCAAGGAGAGAACCACTGATGATCACTTTGAACAACGGGGTCTCCATGCCTCGGCTCGGCTTCGGCGTGTACCAGGTGCCGCCGCCGGAGACCGCCCAGGTGGTGAGCGCCGCGCTGGAGGCGGGTTACCGGAGCATCGACACCGCGAAGCTGTACGGCAACGAGCGGGGGGTGGGCGAGGCGCTGGCCGCCTCGGGGCTGCCGCGTGACGAGGTCTTCGTCACCACCAAGCTGTGGAACAGCGACCACGGCTACGACGCAGCCCTCGCCGCCTTCGACGCGAGCATGGAGCGGCTGGGCCTGGAGCAGCTCGACCTCTATCTCATCCACTGGCCCACCCCGGCCAGGGACCTGTATGTCGAGACCTGGAGGGCGCTGGAGAAGCTGTACACCGAGGACCGGGTCCGCGCCATCGGGGTGTCCAACTTTCAGTCCGCCCACCTGCTCCGCCTCATCGAGGAGTGCGACATCGTCCCGGCGGTCAACCAGGTCGAGCTCCACCCGGCACTGCAGCAGGTCGGGTTGCGCAAGTTCCACGCCAGGCACGGCATCGTCACCGAGGCGTGGAGCCCGCTGGCGCAGGGGGCGGTGCTCGTCGACCCGGTGATCGTCGACATCGCCGAGAAGTACGGCAAGACCCCGGCCCAGGTGGTCCTGCGCTGGCACCTCGATCTGGGCAACGTCGTCATCCCCAAGTCGGTGACGTCGTCGCGGATCAGGGAGAATCTCGACGTCTTCGACTTCGCCCTCACGGACGAGGACATCGCCGAGATCGCCAAGCTGGACGCCGGCACCCGCATCGGCCCCGACCCGGACACCTTCAACCGCTGAGTGCGGTGTCCGTGCCGTGGCGGTGAGCCGCACCGCCACGGCACGGACCCCGCGTCGGGGGCGCGATGCCGGCTCCCGGTGTACGCGGGCGTCCGAGCACGCGGCGCCGGGCGGGAAAGACGTGACGTCAGCTCTGTGAGATCCGCCGGCGCAGCCACGCGTAGGAGGCCTTGGGGGTGCGCCTCCCGGTGGGGAAGTCGACGTGGACGAGTCCGAAGCGCTGGCTGTAGCCCTCGGCCCACTCGAAGTTGTCCAGCAGGGACCAGACGTAGTAGCCGCGCACGTCCACCCCCTCCGCCCGCGCCCGCTCGACGGCCCCGATGTGGCCGTCGAGGAAGTCGATCCTGGCCTGGTCGTCGACCGTTCCGTCAGGGGCCGGCTCGTCGGGCTGGGAGCAGCCGTTCTCGGTGATGTAGACCGGCGGGAGGGCGTCGCCGTACCGGGCCCGGAGGCCGACCAGCAGCTCGCGCAGGCCGTCGGGGACGACGGGCCAGCCGAAGGCGGTGGTGGGGTAGCCGGTGACGCCCGCGTCGGAGAAGGGGAGGCCCTCATCGGTGGGCGCGGCGATCCTGGTGGGGTTGTAGTAGTTGATACCGATGCCGTCGAGGGGCGCGCCGATCAGATCCAGGTCGCCGTCCCGGACACAGTCCAGGCTCACCCCGTACGCCGACAGGTCGGGATAGGAACCGAGCAGCACCGGGTCGTTGAACAGGCGGTTGTGCAGGGTGTCGTAGGCGTCGGCGGCGGCCAGGTCGGCGGGGTCGGCGGAGGCGGGCCAGACCGGGGTGCAGTTGTTGGTGATCAGGACCTGCTCCGCGCCGCGCGCCCGCAGCTCCCGCACGGCCAGGCCGTGCCCGAGCAACTGGTGGTGGGCGGCGGGGAGCGCGTCCAGGACCAGGGTCCTGCCGGGGGCGTGGGCGCCCAGCGCGTAGCCGAAGACCATGTGGACGAAGGGCTCGTTCAGGGTGATCCACATCGGGATCCGGTCGGCGAGCCGGTCGGCCACCGCCGCGGCGTACTCGGCGAAGCGGTAGGCGGTGTCGCGGTTCAGCCAGCCGCCCTCGTCCTCCAGGGGCTGGGGCAGGTCCCAGTGGAACAGCGTGGCCGCCGGGATGATGTCCCGCTCGCGGAGCGCGTCGGTCAGCCGGTCGTAGAAGTCCAGGCCGGCCTGGTTGATCGCGCCCTTGCCGGCCGGCTGGACGCGCGGCCAGGCGATGGAGAAGCGGTAGGAGTTCACGCCGAGGCCGGACATCAGCTCGACGTCCTCATCCCAGCGGTGGTAATGGTCGCAGGCCACGTCACCGGTGTCGCCGCCGCGGACGCGGCCGGGCTCGTGGGTGAAGGTATCCCAGATCGAGACGCCCCGCCCGTCCTCGGCGACGGCGCCCTCGATCTGGTAGGACGCGGTCGCCGTACCCCACAGGAACATTCCGGCCTCCAATGCATGAGTCTGGCTCATGTTAACCCCCGGGCCTGCTCGTGGGGGATGATGGGGGGATGACGAACGTCTCCGGGGGAACGCTTCGCCGCCGCCCTGCCCAGCGCCGCAGCCTGGAACGGGTCGAGCGCATGCTGGACGAGTGCGCGCGGCTGCTGGACGAGGTCGGCTACGAGGCGCTGACCACCAAGGAGGTCGCGCGCCGCGCGGAGGTGCCGATCGGCACCTTCTACCAGTTCTTCCCCGACAAGCAGGGGCTGGTACGGGCGCTGGCGCTGCGCAACCTGGAGGCGTTCCTCGGCCGGATCACGGCCAGGCTCGCGGAGGTGCGGCTCTCCAACTGGACGGAGATGGTCGACCTCGCGATCGACGAGTTCGTCGCGATGAAGCGGGCCACGCCGGGATTCGCCGTCGTCGACTTCGGGGAGGTGCTCGCCGCACCCGGCGGGCCCGTGGTCAAGGGGACCAACCGGATGCTCGACGCCGCGCTGGAGAACAACGTCATCGTGGCCGACCGGCTCCGTACGATCACCGTCGAACTGCTCGGCGCCCCGATCGGCCCCGAGCTGGATCGGGCGCTCTTCGTCGCGGTCGAGGCCGCCGACGCGGTGCTCAAGCTCGCCTTCCGCTCCCTGCCGGACGGGGACCCCGAGCTGATCGCCGAGTGCAAGCACCTGGTCCGCCGCTACCTGTCGGCGCACCTGCCGCAGGAATGACCCCGGGCGCCCGCGTTGGCAGGCGTTCCTGCCGGGGGAGGCGCCGTACCCGGCCTTCACGGCAGGGTACGGCGTGGTCGCGGGCCGGCCCCGGGTCTCCGTGACCGGGGGCGGGATCCCGATGCTCCTTCAGCGGGCGGCGTCCAGGCGGGCGCGGTGCTCGCCGTCGAGCTTGAGGTCCAGGGCGCCCAGGACCTCCTCCAGCTGGGCCACCGAGCTCACCCCGACGAGCGGGACCGTCGTGACGTCACCGCCGGTCAGCCAGGCCAGCACCACCTGGTTGACCGTCGCGCCCAGCTCGTCCGCGATCTCCCGTAGCGCGGCGAGCCCGCGCGTGGTGCCCGGGTGGTCGTAGGCGTCCTGCATCGGCCGGTCCGCGCGGGTGTAGGAGCCGGCCATGAGCGTGTTGTACGCCCACAGGGTCAGACCGGGCTCCGAGCGCAGGTAGTCGAGCATGTCGTCCTCGACCAGGACGTGACCTGAATCGGGCAGCCGCGTCCCGTACCGGGGGTGCAGGTAGGTGTGGCGGAGCTGCACATGGGTGTAGAGCGGCCGGCCGGTGGCCCGAGAGATGGCGCGGGCGCGCTCCAGACTCCAGGCCCGCACGTTGCTCGCGCCGATCTCACGGACCTTGCCCGCTCCGACCAGCTCGGCGAAGGCGCCCAGGGTCTCCTCCAGGGGTGTGGAGCGGTCCTCGATGTGGGCCCAGTACACGTCGACGTGGTCGGTGCCCAGCCGCCGCAGGCTGCCCTCGGCGGCGGCGGCGATCGTCGCGGCCGACAGGCCCTCGGCGAAGTCCAGGGTCCGGTCACCGGGGACGGTCGGCCGGGCGCCGCACTTGGTGCTCAGCACCACCCGGTCGCGGTTGCCCCGGGCGGCCAGCCAGCGGCCGAGGGCCAGCTCGCTCTCGTCGCCGGTGGCACCCTCCTTCCAGAACGCGTAGTTGTTCGAGGTGTCCAGCAGGGTGCCACCGGCCTCGGTGAACCGGTCGAGGATCGCGAAGGCGGTCTTGTCGTCGAGGAGGGTGCCGAAGTACATGGTGCCCAGGGCGAGGGGGATGTGTGTCATGGGGACGACCTTGAATGCTGGAGTGGGCTCCAGGTCAAGCGGGTTCATCCAGAAATTTTTGGGCTTGACCTGGAGTGGGCTCCAGGTGGCATGCTGCCCAGGTGAGTGTGTACACACCGGGACAGGTGGTGGAGGAGACCGGCTTCAGCCTCGACACGCTCCGCTACTACGAGCGGATCGGGCTGCTTGAGTCGATCGACCGCAACGCGGCCGGACAGCGCAGGTTCACCGAGAAGGACGTCGGCTGGCTCGGCATGATCCGCTGCCTGCGCGACACCGGGATGCCGATCGCGGAGATGCTCCGCTTCGCCGAGATGACCAGGGCGGGCGACCACACGGTGCGCGAGCGGATCGCGCTGCTCGAAGCCCACGACCGGCGGGTGCAGGAGCAGGTCGACAACCTGCGCGAGCGGCAGGTGGCGATCCGAAACAAGATCGCTTTCTACCACTCGGTGGTCGACTAGCCCCGCTTGCCGCATCGTTGCCGGTCGGCGGCCGTCGCCGATCCGACACCACGGGCGATCGGCCCGGGCGGAGGCCACGGCCGTGGACCATCGCGGCTTATGGTCGGCTAGAACCCGTACGGCGGCTTTGCCGCTGGTCGAGGTGCCCTTTTCGGTCCGGCTGTTAAACCGGTATCGGGGAGGGGTCATGGTCGCACCGCGCGCACGCCGGATCAACATTCCGCTGCGGCACGTCGCCCTGATGTGCGGCGGGATGCTGTTCGCCCTCCTCGCCAACGTGACCTACCTCCAGGGGCTGGACTCCGAGCGGCTCAACGAGGACCCGCGCAACCAGCGGACGATGATCGCTCGTTTTCACAGCCCCAGGGGGCAGATCCTGCTCCACGACGGCACGGTCATCGCGACCAGCCGGAAGGCCAGGAGCGCCACCTACCGGTATCAGCGGTTCTATCCCGATGGCCCGCTCTACGCGGCGATCACCGGGCACTTCTCGCTCCACGGCGGCGCGGGCATCGAGCAGGCGGAGGAGGCCCTGCTCTCGGGAGGCGACCCCCGGGTGAGGGTACGCGGGCTGGTCGGGGGCACCCGCGGCGGCGCCACGCTCCGGCTCACCGTCGATCGCGGCGCCCAGCGGGCCGCCTACAACGGGCTGCGCGCCACCGGAAAGCCCGGCGCCGTTGTCGCGATCAACCCCCGCACCGGCGCGATCCTGGCCATGGTCTCGCTGCCCTCGTACGATCCCAACCTGTACGCGAGCTTCGACGCGGCCAGGCTGGACAGGGTGGACAAGCGGCTGCGGGGTGACCCCGCGAACCCGCTGCTGAACCGGACGATCCAGCGGAACTACCCGCCGGGATCCACCTTCAAGGTCGTCACCGGCGCGGCGGCGCTGCACTCCGGGCGGTACGGCCTCGGCACCCACGTCAGCGCCCCGGCGTCCCTGCGCCTCCCCGGCACCAGCACCTACCTGCGCAACTTCGGCGGTGATACCTGCGGCAACGGAAACCCGCCGCTGCTCCAGGCGTTCAAGCTCTCGTGCAACACCCCCTTCGCGAAGATCGGGGTCGACCTCGGCCAGGACGCGCTGCGCGAGCAGGCCGAGGCGTTCGGGTTCGACACGGACGATCTGGAGGTCCCCATGCCGGTGGCCAGGAGCGTCTACCCTCCCGTGCTGGACGACGCGCAGACCGCGATGTCGGCGCTTGGCCAGTTCGACGTCCGGGCCACCCCGCTCATGATCGCGATGATCGCGGCGGCGGTGGCCAACGACGGCTCGCTGATGCGCCCCCACCTCGTGAAGGACGTACGTCTCGCCGACGGCACGATGATCGACGAGACCGAGCCGTCGGCGTACCGCCGGGTGCTCGACACGGAGGAGGCCGAACGGCTCACCGTGATGATGGTCGCCGCCACCGGGAAGGGGGGGACCGGTTCCGCCGCGGCCATCCGGGGGGTGAAGGTCGCCGGCAAGACCGGTACCGCGGAGAACGCCGCCAAGGGCAGGGCCCACGCGCTCTTCACCGGCTTCGCCCCGGCCGTCTCCCCCCGGATCGCCGTGGGGGTCCTGGTCGAGGGCGGCGGATCCGGAGGACGGGTGGCGGCTCCCATAGCAAAAGCCGTCATGGCGGCGTTTTTGGGTGGTCAGGCGGAGTAGGTGGTGGGTTCGGGGGACGGGTGGCGGTCTCTGTTGCCGGAACCGTTATCGCCAAAGCCGTCATGGCGGCGTTTCTGGGTGGTCAGGTGGAGTAGGCCCTGGCCTGGAGGCCGTAGAGGTCGGCGTACAGGCCGTCGAGGCCCATGAGCTCGTCGTGGGTGCCGTGCTCGACGACCTTGCCGTGGTCCAGGACATAGATCCGGTCGGCGTAGCGGACGCTGGCCAGCCGGTGGGTGATCAGCAGGACGGTGCGCCCGTCGGCGTGCTGCCGGATGCGTTCGAACAGGGCGTGCTCGGCACGGGCGTCCAGGGCCGCGGTGGGCTCGTCGCAGATCAGCAGCGGGGCATCCCTGTGAAAGCCGCGGGCCACCGCGATCCGCTGCCACTGACCGCCGGACAGCTCCTGGCCGTCCTTGAAACGCCGGTCGAGCAGCGTGCTGTAACCGTGTGGCAGCTCGGCGACCACCTGGTCGGCGCCCGCGACCTCGGCCGCCGCGACGAGCGCGGGTTCCCCCTTGTCGGTGCCCATGCTGATGTTGTAGCGGGCGGTCAGCGGCCAGCGGGTGTGGTCCTGGGCGATGACCGCGATGCGGTGGCGCAGCTCGTCGGGATCGACCCCGGCCAGATCGGTGTCGTCCCAGCTGACCCGGCCGCCGTCCGGTTCGTACAGCCCGGAGAGGAGTTTGGCCAGCGTGGTCTTGCCCGAGCCGTTCTCCCCGACGAGGGCGATCACCTCGCCCCTGTCGATGCGCATCGTGAGTCCCTGGAGCGCGGGGACGGTGGAACCCGGATAGGCGAAGACGACGTCCTCGGCGATGATCCGCTCGAAGCTCTCCGGCGCCCGCGCCGGCCGCCCGGCGGGCAGCCTGCGCTCCGCCTCCGCGCAGAAGTCGAGGAAGTCGGTGAAGTACAGCCCCTCCTCGTAGAGCCGGTTCGTGGCGAACATCAGGTTGGCCAGGTAGGTCTGGCCCGAGCGGATCGCCAGCACGGCGGTGCCCGCCACCGCCAGGGGGACCGCGCCCATCGCGAGCAGCACGCCCAGGGCCACGTAGACCACGGCGGTGCCGACCCCGCCCAGCGCCTCGCCGACGACCTTCGCGAGCACCTGCCGCCGGGCCAGGCCGAGCATGACCGTCTGCTCGGCGGTGGCCACCGCGTCGTACATCCGCATCAGGAAGCCGCGCATGGTGAACGAGCGCACCTCGGCGGCCGGTTCGCGCTCCGCGAGCAGCTCCGCGATGATCCATTTTCGGCGGCGGGCGGGGATCAGTGCGTACATGGTGGTGTAGCGCATGCGCGCGGAGCGGACCGCCGCCCAGGCGTCGGGCAGCACCGCCAGCACCAGCAGCGGCAGCAGGACCGGGTGGAGCACCCCCAGCACGCCCGCCGCGGCGGCGATGCCGATGATCGCGGTCAGCGCGTTGATGGCCGTGACCACCACCTCGTCCGCCATGGACACCCCGCGAGCCCTGGCCCGCTGGAGCGTGTCGTGGAAGTCGGGGTCGTCGAAGGCCGCCAGGCCGACCTGGCTGGTCAGCCCGTACAGGCGCTCCTCGGCGATCCGGCCGACCTGGGGCTCTAACCGCGACTGAGCCCAGCCCGCGCCCGCCTGGGTGAGGGTACGCAGGGCCGCGGCCACGCCCACCAGGATCAGGCTCGGCAGGGCGGCCCGCACCCGCTCGGGAGTCGGGCCCGCCTCGAACAGCGCCGACAGCACCCCGGTCGTGGCGAGCAGCCCGAACGCGGTGAACACTCCGCCGAACAGGTTCAGAGTGATCGCGACGGCGGTGTCGCGGGGACTGGCCAGCCACGCCAGCCTGACGGCCTGCGACACCAGCGCGGGAAGCCTGCGGGCGATGGTCAGGAAACCGACCTTCGCCATCTTGTCGGTGTGCGCGTACCAGTCGGAGAGGCTGAGCTCGCCAAGCTCGGGGGCCGGATCGGTGGGAGAGTCTGCCATGCGAGCAGTGTGAGCCGCCGCACCGGCGATGGCCATCGGATGGCCGGTTACGGTCGGCTGCGCCTCGCGCGCGGACTGTCATGATCCGCGACGGATCGCCGCTCCGAGACGGTGCGAGCGGTCGCGGCCGGGTGGCGGGGAGGCGGAACATGCCGGGACGGGATGATCTGTGGGCCGGAAATGGTCTAAGACTGGGCATGGTTCGGTAATTGATGTCACACTTTCTGTGACGGTTCTACCCGCGACCTCTTTAAGAGCCGATGACCCAGGAAACCGCACACGCTTCCCTCACCGGAGGCAACCTGCCTCTCGAACCCAACGGCTTCGTGGGGCGTGAAGCCGACGTGGAAGAACTCGCAGACCTACTGGGCGTCGCCCGGGTGGTGACCCTCTGCGGGGCGGGCGGCATCGGCAAGAGCAGGCTGGCGATCCGGGTCGCGACCCAGCTGGCGGAGGAGTTCCCCGGCGGTGTCTGGCTGGTCGAGCTGGCCGACGCGGTGCCGGGTGACCTGATCGAGCCCCGGGTGGCCGCCGTGCTCGGGGTCAAGGCCGAGCCGTCCCGCGCGCTGGCCGACACCCTGATCGACGCGCTCGGCGAACGGCGGCTGCTGCTGGTCATGGACAACTGCGAGTCGCTCATCGAGGAGTCCGCCAGGTTCTGCCGCGCCGTGCTCACCGTCTGCCCGGACGTACGCGTGCTCACGACCAGTCGCGAGCCCCTGCGGGTGGCAGGGGAGACCGTGTGGCGGGTGCCGCCGCTCAGCCTGCCCAGGAGCGAGGGCCACGACGTCGGCGCCAGCGAGGCGGTGCGACTCTTCGTCGACCGCGCCACCGCCGCCTCGCGGGGCTTCGCCATGACCGAGCAGAACGCGGCGGACATCGCCGGGCTCTGCGAGGCGCTCGACGGGATGCCGCTCGCCATCGAACTCGCCGCCGCCCTGTGCAGGGTGCTGACCGTGGAGCAGATCAACGCCAGGATCCGGGACCGGTTCCGGCTGCTGTCGGCGGGCGACAGAACGGCCCCGGCCAGGCAGCGGACGCTCAGGGCGACGGTCGACTGGAGCTACCAGTTGCTCAACGAGCCCGAGCGGATCCTGCTGCGGCGGCTGGCGGTCTTCACCGGCGGCTGGACGCTCGACATGGCCGAGCAGGTCTGCGCGGGCAACGCCCTGTGGGCCGAGGACGTTCTGGGGGTGCTCTGCGACCTGGTCGACAAGTCGCTGGTCCTGGCCGACGCCGAGGTCGCGGGTGAGACGCGCTACCGCATGCTGGAGACGATCCGCGAGTACGCCGCGGAGCAGCTCGAAGCCTCCGGAGAGGAACCCGAGTTCCGGCGGCTGCACCGCGACCACATGATCGAGCTCGCCGCCCGGATCCACCAGACGATAGTCCGGCGGCCCCGGCCCACCTGGGCCGAGATCTGCCCGATGCTGGTCATGCTGGACGAGCTCCAGGCCAACGTCTGGGCGGCGGTGCGCTGGTCGGTCGAGGCCGCGAGCGACCCGGAGAGCGCGCTCCGCCTCCTGGTGCTGCTCCGCTGGCCGATCATCGCCGGGGGGAGGTTCACTCCGACCGACAAGTGGCTGGACCGCCTGCTCGACACCGCCCCCGAGGAACTGGCGCCGTACGTGCGCGGCGACGCCCTCGCGCTGCGCGGGCAGGTGGCCTTCGGGCAGGGCGACCCGGACACCGCGCAGATCGCCTGCACCGCGGCGGTCGAACTGTGCCGCGAGACGGGCCTGCCCGGCCCGCTCAGCGGCGCGCTGGCCATCCTCGCCTGGGTGGCGATCTACCAGCGCCGCCCGGAGCGGGCCAGGTCCCTGCTGGACGAGGCGCTGGAGGCCGTGCACACCGTCGACGACCCGTGGCACGAGACGGTCATCCGCTCCATGGAGGGCACTTTCGCACTGTCGGAGGGCAGGGCGAAGGAGTCGCAGCGCTCCTTCGAGGCCGCGCTGGCCATCGCCCACGAGCTGGACAATCACTGGGCGGCGCCGGTGGCCCTCATCGGTCTGGCCCAGGTCGCCTGGCTCCGCGGCGACCTGGCGGAGGCCCGCGCCCACTACGAGCGCGCCCTCGACATGCTCCAGGACATCACCGCCCACTGGCAGTCCATCACCTGCCTGTCAGGTCTTGGCCGGATCGCCCTGGCCCAGGGAGACCTCGTCACCGCGCGGGCCAGGCTGATCGAGAGCCTGCGGCTCTGCACCGGGACCGGCCAGCGGCTCGGCGTGGCCCGCCGGATCGAGACGCTCGCCCAGCTCGCCCTCGCCGAGGAGGACGACCGCAGGGCGGTCCGCCTGGCCGGCGCCTCCGCCGCGATCAGGAGCGCGATGAGCGGCGCCGTGCTGCCGCCCGGGTTCGGGGCACGGATGGAGGAGCTGCTCCAGCCCGCCCGGGTACGCCTCGGTGACGCGCTGGTCGCCCAGCTGTGGGCGCACGGCCAGGAGATGTCCCAGGAGCAGGCGGTCCGCTACGCACTTCAGCTCGACGAGCCGTGCGAGACGCCGGTGCTGCTCGGCAGGCCTCCGGTCATCGCCCCGCTGACCACGCTCACCTGCAGGGAGGCGGAGATCGCCGAACTGATCGCCAGGGGAATGAGCAACAGGGCCATCGCCGACGAGCTGGTGATCAGCCCCGCCACCGCGGCCAGGCACGTCGCCAACATCCTGGCCAAGCTCGGCTTCTCCTCACGCACGCAGGTCGCCACCTGGGTCGTCGAGCAGAATCGTTCCTGACACGCGGGCCGGGAGCGGTCACCGGTCGTGGGCTCGGCTGCGGGGTGGCCGGCCCGGAGCCGGCGAGAATCCGCGGTCACCGGGTCGGCCGCTCGGGCTCTACACACTCCTGGCTACACATGTGCGGGCGTGAAGATACATCTCGGGATACCTAGTCCGGAGTATGTTCCGGGGCCGCCGCCCGCCGTACGTTTTCCTGGTGTTCGACCGATGACGTCCAGCCTTCCGCACCGTGCCGGTCACAGTTCCGGTCCGGAACGGCGGGTCCACACCATCCCGGGCGTCTCGGTCGAGCACGTCGCGGTCGTCGCGTGTCCCGGTAGACGGCGAGGTCCCCTCGGAGGGGTGGGGGCCGGAGCCAAGGGCCGCACGCGGCAGCGGGCTCGAGTCGCGCAGGGCTCGAGCCCGCCTTCCGTTGTGGGGGACCGCTCGGGGCGCTGCTTTCGGGGCCTGATTCGGGGGACTGCGGCTCGGGGGGATCACTGGACATCTGGGGCGGATGCCCCGTCCTTCGGGGAGGGGGAAGCACTGCTCGTTTTTCGCTTGGTGTGCGGGTGTGCCTCGGTGGGGTCGGGGTGTTCCGCGATGACCAGGTGAGGCATGTTCATCCGAACGCGGCGGGGCGCGCCCGTGTTCGCGCGGGGAGGCTTCGGGATTGCCCGGGCCGGCGAATCGCGAACCGGCGGACCCGACCGGCAGGTCGGGTGCTGGAATCCCCGGCTTTCAAGACATGAAAGGACGTCACGGGGCCGAATACACAGTCATCTACATACATCTGTCGATGCCCCTGTGGACAGGCGACCCTACCCTCATCGGAATGAGACCCACCTCGCCGTCCACCAGCTGCACACTCACCGAGGCGGTGTTCGGCTACGCGCACGGGCGAGGTGATCGGCCGGCCCTGATCGACCTCGGCGCCGGAATGGTGTACGGCTACCGCAGGCTGGCCGCGGAGGTGACCCGAGGAGCCTCGGGCCTGGTGCGGCGGGGGGCACGGCGGCGTCAGGTGGCCGGAATCCACGTGGACAGCGCGGTGGCCCAGACGTTGGCGGTGCACACGGTCATCGCGGCCGGAGGGGTGGCGGCGCCGATCACCTCGGGGTGTGCGGAGATGGCCGATCTGCTGGCCGAGTGGGAGGCACGGCTGCTCATCACCACTCCGCGCCTGGCGGACGCCTCGTTGCGGGCCGTGGAGGACTCGCGGGTCCGGCAGGTGATCGCGTTCGGCCAGGCCCGCGACACCGTCGACTTCGCCGACCTGCTGCTCCTGGAGCCCGTCCCGCTGCCCTTCCTCGACCCCGCGGTGCAGCCCGCCCTGCTGATCGAGGACGGAGGGGTGCTCACCCACCAGGACCTGATCACGAGGATGAGCCTGCTCGACAGGGGCGCCGAGCTGGGGAAGTCCGACGTCCTCCTGGTGACCTGGCCACTGAGGTGCAGCCTGGCCCTGACCACCCTGATCGGGCTGGCGTTGATGCGCGGCTCCCTGGTCGTCGTGGCCCCGGGCCTCTCGTCCGAGGACCTGGCGGCGACCATCCATGACTTCGGCGTCACCGTCGTCGCGCTCTCCGACGGTGCGGTCCAGCGCGTCTGAGCCCGCCCACGGATCCTTACGAGCTCCTCTTCCCGCGGCGGCATCGAGCGCCAAGACCGGGTTGCGTCCACGAACATGGCGTACGAGCAGCCGAATCCGGGGGAGCCGGTGCCCAATATGACCGCTTTGTTTCCTCCTGGAGTGCTATTTCGCACTTCTCCACCTATGCGGTGCGCTGTGGTTTCGCGTGGGCGTGTGTCCGACCGGTCCACTGTCACCGGAGGGTGTCATCTGGTGCTCATATCCCGGGATATTGAGCTGTTATCCGCGCGACCTTGACGGCGCTTGGTGCGGAGTGGCTTGATTGCCGTACTGACAACGTTGTCATATTTTCGGGGGTTTTGTGCACCCCAAACCCCGAAGGGACGGAGAGCTGTGCGACGACAGTGGATGGCAGCCGTCGCGGTCACCGTGGTGGGCCTGCTCGCCCTGACCGCCTGTGGTGACGGCGGCGGTGACGGTGCCACGCAGAGCCCGCAGGCCGACGCGAAGAAGAAGGTCGAGGTCTTCTCCTGGTGGACGGGACCCGGCGAGGCCGACGGCCTGAAGGCCATGAAGGAGATCTTCGAGAAGCAGAACGCCGGGCTTGAGTTCTTCGACGCGGCCGTGGCGGGCGGGTCCGGGGACAAGGCGCGGGCCCTGCTGACCACCAAGCTGCAGGCCCAGACCCCGCCGGACACCTTCCAGGGGCACGCGGGCGCCGAACTTCAGGGCTACATCAAGGCCGGGCAGCTCGAACCGCTCAACTTCCTCTACGACGAGCTCAAGCTGAAGGAGGTCTTCCCCCAGCAGCTGATCGACCAGATCAGCGTCGAGGGCCAGGTCTACTCGGTGCCGGTCAACATCCACCGCTCCAACGTGATGTGGTTCAACCCGGCGGTGCTGAAGGAGGCGGGCGTCACCGAGGTGCCGAAGACGATCCCCGACTTCGTCGCGGCGCTGGAGAAGGTCAAGCAGAAGGGCAAGATCCCGCTCTCGATCGGCTCGGAGTGGACCATGGTCCACCTGCTGGAGAGCGTGCTGCTCGGCTCGCTCGGCACCGACGCCTACAACCAGCTCTGGACCGCGGGCTCCGACTGGTCGGGCCCGGCGATGACCAAGGCGCTCGACGACTTCAAGACGATCCTGTCCTACGCCGGTGACCCGGCCGACGACTGGCAGCCCGCGGCCAAGCAGGTGGCCGACGGCGAGGCCGCGTTCAACATCATGGGCGACTGGGCGTACGGCTACTTCCACAACCCGCCGGACGGCGGCCTGGGCAAGACCTCCAAGACCGACTTCGACTGGGCGCCCTCGCCGGGCACCGGCGGCACGTTCATGTGGCTCTCCGACAGCTTCACCCTGCCCAAGGGCGCGCCGAACCGCGACGGGGCGGTGGCCTGGCTGAAGGTGGCCGCGAGCAAGGAGGGCCAGGACGCCTTCAACCCGAAGAAGGGCTCCATCCCGGCCCGCAAGGACGCCGACACCGCCCTCTACACCGACTACCTCGCGGACGCGCTGAAGGACTGGGGCGGCGGCAAGCTCGCCGGTTCCATCCAGCACGGCGTGGTCGTGAACGACGCCTGGCGCGTCGCGATCAACGAGGCGGTCGGCCTGTTCCACGGAGACAAGGACGTGGCCGCGCTGCAGAAGGCGCTGGCCGAGGCCGCGAAGAACTCCGGGCAGTGATTTTCGGTACGGCCCGCGAAGGCGCGGGCCGTACCTCGCGGAAGGGGTGTCCGTGACACGGGTACGCAGGTGGCTGCCGGGGCTGCTGCTGGTCACACCGTCGATCATCGCGATCGCGGTCTTCGTCTACGGCATGCTCGGCTGGAACTTCCAGTTGGCGATGACCGACAGGCACGACGAGGTGTCCGAGGGGAGTTTCGTCGGTCTGGAGAACTTCTTCACCCTCTGGGACCAGAAACGCTGGGGCATCTCGGTCAACCACGCCATCGTCTTCACCGTGGTCTTCGTGTTCGGGGCGCTGCTGCTCGGCTGGCTGCTGGCGTTCCTGATGGAGAAGGGGATCAGGGGCGAGGGGACCTTCCGGGCGGTCTACCTGTTCCCGATGGCGATCTCCTTCGTGGCGACCGGGGTGGTCTGGCGCTGGCTGATGAACTCCGGTCAGGGCGAGCGGGCGGTCGGGCTGAACCGGCTGTTCGACAGCCTCGGGCTGGAGTTCCTGCAGTGGCAGTGGTTCCGCGATCCCGACTGGGGGATGGCCGCCATGGCCATCCCCGCTATATGGCAAATGTCGGGATATGTCATGGCGTTGTTCCTGGCGGGGTTCCGGGGGGTCCCCGAGGACCTCCGGGAGGCGGCCCGGGTCGACGGGTGCGGCGAGTGGCAGGTCTACCGGCACATCGTGCTGCCGATGCTCCGCCCGGTCACCCTCTCCGCCCTGATCATCCTCGGCCACATCTCGCTCAAGGTCTTCGACCTGATCGTCGCGGTCTCCGGCAAGCAGATCATCACCGACGTGCCCGCCGTCTTCATGTGGGTCGCGGTCTTCGACTCCCACGACCCGGCCAAGGGCGCCACCATCGCGTCGTACATCGTGCTCGCGGTCAGCGTCTTCGTCATCCCCTACCTCGTCTGGACCCTCCGCAGGGAGCGGCGCTCATGACCTCCACCGTGACCGACACCCCCGCCGCCCCCGTACGGGACGGGAACCCCGGCGGGCGGGCCAGGCGGCGGGCGCGGCTGTCGCGCGGCGTCCGGCTGACGCTGCTGGTCGCCTTCCTGCTCGTCTTCCTGATCCCGATCTACGTGCTGCTGGTCACCAGCTTCAAGCCGCTGACCGAGGCCGATCCCGGCCGGGCCTGGGCGCTGCCCGAGGTGTGGACGGTCGAGCCGTGGCGGGTGGCCTGGGAGAAGCTCGCGCCCGGCATCTGGAACAGCGTGCTGCTGGCCGTACCCGGCTCGCTGATCTCGGCGGTGCTCGGCTCGATGAACGGCTACGTGCTGTCGAAGTGGCGCTTCCCCGGCTCCGATGTGCTGTTCACGCTGTTCCTGTTCGGCATGTTCATCCCGTACCAGGGCGTCATGATCCCGCTGGTGCAGCTGCTGGTGAAGCTCAACGAGGTCACCCTGGCGGTCACCGGCGTGCCGGGTGTCTTCTACGGAGCGATCCCCGGGCTGCTGCTGGCGCACGTGGTCTACGGCATCCCGATCTGCACCCTGATCTTCCGCAACTACTACGTCACCATCCCCGACGAGCTGATCGAGGCGTCCAGGGTGGACGGCGCGGGGATGCTGCGGACCTACTGGTCGGTGGTGCTGCCCGTCTCGGGTCCCGCCTTCGCGGTTGTGATCATCTGGCAGTTCACCTCAATGTGGAACGACTTCCTGTTCGCGGTCTTCCTGACCGGCCCGCAGAGCTGGCCCACCACGGTCATGCTCAACAACATCGCCGGAGCCCAGACCGTCCCCTACAGCCAGCAGATGGCCGCGGCCCTGCTCGCCTCCATCCCCACAATGATCATCTACGTCCTCCTCGGCCGCTTCTTCATGCGCGGCCTCATGGCCGGAGCATTGAAGGGCTGACATCTTGACGATGTCGGTGGCGCGCCGCAGCGCCTGGTGCAGGTCGGGTACCTGGTCGGTCAGGACGTCGATGACCTCGTCGAGGTAGCGGTGGGCGGCGGCGCGGGAGATGTCGTGGTCGCGGCCGAGGGCGGCCCGGCCGGTGCGGTCGCGAAACCAGCGCAGTCCCATCGCCGTCTGTTCAAAGCAGGTCAGTGCACTGGAACCTTGAGGGTCCACAGCCGGCGGCGTTCGGCCGTCGGTAGAAATGGTGAACCAGTTCCCGAGGAACATCGAGTGCGACACGACAGGTGACCACGTGGGGCTTTTTGGACCGAAGAAGACTTGTTTGTGGTGAGACCTTTTTTGTGGAGAGCTCCATATCTATTTCAGGGGCATTTTTGTCCCCCCTGACTCATGTCTTTAGACGCCTTCCTGGTGGCATCAAGAAAAAATCTAGAGTCGATATTATTTAGGTCGCCTCGGCATGGAATTTCAGTCGGCCCATAAATAAGTATCGTATTTCTCCTTGTGTGGATGTTGATCGTGGGGCATGATCTTCTAAGTTGATCAATGCGCGCAAAGGTTTAGTGAGCCATGAGGAAGAAGTCGAGTTTGTTGGAGGCGGCAATCGAGAAGGCCTGATGTCAAGCGACACCTGAAACCGCCTGCCTATCCTGGCTGGGCGATCCTGTTGTCTAGGGAGGACTGTGATTAATTACACATCGGGCCTAGGGGTTCCCGGGAATGCAACGAGCGTGTGTGCAGAGTGAGTGGAGAGTGACATGAATACCTCGGCCTCCGAAAAGAGGCTGCGTGGATGCCTGTTCATCTCTGCGGCGGCCGCCATACTGCTTCTGGTGGCCCCCCTTGCCGCTTACTGTTTCTATAATTTGAGTATGACGAGCTCGGCTGAGCGGTCAGCCTTAAGGGTGGCCAATATATTTGCCGGCAAGGTCATGACTGATCGGAATTACGACCACTCTTCGATACGACGGATTGACGATTCCCTGGCCGAGGTCTCTGTATTTGCGTCCACGCAGAAATCCGACACTCTTGTTGTATCAATAAGTGCGTTTTCCAGCAGGGGAACACTGTTTGGAGTAACTCCATTCGCTCGCTGTTATTTGGTGTCATTCAAAATGATTGATTCCGCTCGCCCGCGCTACTCGATCGAACAGATTTCTGGCTGTAAATATGAGATCGATTAGTCTTGATCTTTCATGTGCCCAGCGGAACGGAAGATGGGGTCGTAACATACCGGTGGCCTATCCTCGATCTTCGTGTGGTCGGCTGAGGCGCCGGCAAGCTCGCCCTGAGTGACGAGGTGAGCGTCGAATCCCGGGCCGAGTTGGAACTTCATTGGTTTCGAGGTCTTACGGCCGGAGCCCTGAAGAGATGAACCGAATGGGTCCCGTCAACGTCTCACGATCATGCGACTGTCCGTCCTGCTGTTTCTTGTCGCGCTGACCGCTTGCGGCGCCCCCGCGACCACGGCTCGAACCTCGGACGCCTTGGCAACGGCATCCACACCCCCTACGCGGGAAGCACCGGAGACGGGGGCCGCACCGAAAACATCGGTGTCCCCGGCCTCGACGGGGCCGACGCCCCGATCCGCGTGCGCCCCGGTCCCGGCCAGAGCACTGAACCTCAGGCTGCTCCGGCAGACGGCCTTCGACTACGACCCGCTCAACTCCCCGGAGGAACTCGCGGCGAAGGCCCCACTGGTCGTCGCGGGCACCGTCGAGGACTTCCTGCCGGGGCAGATCGTGGAGGAGGGGATCCCCGGTGACCGCACGCACTACGTGCTGATGCCGGTGCGGGTGACCGAGCGGTTCAAGGGGCCGGTCGCCCGCCTGGTCCACGTGAAGTTCTACCAGGGTGCGCGAAGAAACGAGAGCCCGGCCCTTTCGGTGGCAGATTTCCGCCGGGCGGTGCCCCGGGGCACCCGGGTCCTGCTGTTCGTCTATCCGGACACCCGCGAGGGAACCGTCATCAAGGACCGCGCCGCGCTCCCGGCCGGAACGCCGATCTACTCGGCCCATCCGCAGGGCGTGCTTCTCGGCCGGGGCCTGACGGTGATCGGCGGCATGGAGGAGATCAACCCGGCCTCTCGCTGGGCCGATCCCTGCGGCCTGGACGGCATCGCCACCCGCCTACGCGCCGCCGGCCACCAAGGACAGTGACCACCTCCACCACAGGCGGAAGCCCGCACTCGGCTTCCGTGAACGATTCCCGAACGCCCGTCAGCCGCCCTGACCTTCCCGATTGATCAGCCGCCCGCAGTAAGGGCCGACCGGTGAACGGTCTCACCGGGAAGCGTCGAGGGCCGGTGAGCGGCTGACCAGGGAGTCGCCCAGGGGGGTGCGGTGGTAAAGGACGGTGCGGCCGGTGCGGTTGCCGGTGATCAGGCCCGCGTTGCGCAGGGCGGCGATGTGGCCGCCCACGGTACCGAGGCTCAGGCCCAGCAGGGTGACGAGCTGGGTGGTGGTGGCAGGGGTCGCGAGTTCCAGCAGCAGGCGGGTCCTGGTCCTGCCGATCAGGTGGACCAGGCCGTCCGCCGCCTCGGCCGGGATACCGACGCCCCTGGCCGGATAGCTGATCGCGTACGGCCAGTCGTCCTCCAGGTAGGAGCCCATCTTGATGGGGAACACGGTCGGCACGAAGAGCAGCCCGCGCCCGTTGAGCCGGTGGGTCTCGTCCGTGCCCCCGGCCGGCACCTCGATGACACCGTCGGGATGCCACCGGATCCGCGGGGTGAGGTCGTCGAGCGCCGCCGCCCAGCCGTAGGTCGCCAGGCGGCCCGCCCGCTGGATCACGTCCCGCTCCAGGATCGCGTGGAAGCGCGGCCACGCGGGGGAGACGATCTCCTCCCAGATCGCCTGGAGCGCCTCGGCGAAGAGCCGTACGACGTCGGGGGAGAACAGCACCTCCCTGACAGGCGCGGAAGGGCGCGGCATCCCCTCCAGGTTCCTGGCGATCTCGTCGTGCGCCTGCGCCACCGGGGTGGCCCGTACCACCGCGAGCTCCGCCTCGAACGGGGTGTCCACTCCGGTCGGCGGCGGTGCGGGGAAGTCGGCGTTGTAGTGCCGCTCGCGGAAGAGCGCCACCAAAGGGGCCAGTCCCGGCTGCGTGAGCAGCAGTCTCTTGTACGGCTCCCGCATCCGGTCCGCCCACGACCGCCACTGGCCGGACCCCCTGGCCCCGGACAGGATCCAGAGGGCATGCTTGGTCACGATGAGCGGGGAGATGGCGAACCTGCTGGCCATGATGTCGTGCGGGGTGACCTCGATGCGATAGACCACTGAGCAACCTTTCGGATATATCCGAAAGATTAGCCAGCGGTCCGGGTGCCGTTCAGCATCGTCTCCATGACCACACAAGAACGCGGCGCGACCTACACGGAGGTCTTCGCGAGCGGTGAGTTCCGTGTCCTGTTCGGAAGCTTCACCCTTCTGGTGGCCGGTGACCAGGTCAAGATGCTGGCCCTGTCGGCGCTGGTCTACGCGCGGACCGGCTCGCCGGGGCTGTCGGCGGCGGCGTACATGCTGGGCTTCCTGCCCTACGCCGTCGGCGCGACGTTCCTGCTCTCGCTGGCCGACCGGATCCGGCCGCGCGCGCTGATGATCATGGGGGAGCTGCTGCGGGTGGTGACCTGCCTGCTGATCGCCTTCGCCGGACTGTCCGTCTGGGCGATGCTCGCCCTGGTCCTGGTCACCGGCCTGTTCTCACCGGTCTTCGGGGCCGCGCGGATAGCCCTGCTGCCCGACCTGCTGCCGGGGGACGCGTTCGTGCTGGGCAGGTCGGTGCTGACCGTGACGTCGGCGGGAGCGCAGATCGGCGGGCTGGCCGTGGGCGGCGGCATCCTCGCCGCCACCGGACCCTCGGGGGCGCTGGCCGCCACCGCCGCGCTGTCCGTGCTGGCCGCCGTGGTGCTCCGCTTCGGCCTGCCCGACTTTCCGGCCAGGAACGCGGAGGCCGGTGGCCGGGCGGAGGACGACGACGCCCCCAACGGCGCGGAGGGCGGCCGCCCTGCCGGTGATGGCGCTGTGTGGGACGGCGGTTCTCCCGCGTCTCCCACCGGGGAGGCGGAACGCGGGGGCGTGCGCACCGAGCAGGCGAGAGGCAGGGGTGCCGTCTGGGAGACCCTGCGGGTCAACCGGGTGCTGCTGGCGGATACGCGGATACGCGGCCTGCTTCTCGCGCAGTGGCTGCCGGTGGCGTTCGTGACGGGTGGTGAGGCGGTGCTGGTCCCCTACCTGGGGAGCACCGCCGGGTACGCGCTCGCCGCGGCCTCCGCGGGCCTGGCGGTGGGAAGCTTCGTCGTCGGCCGGCTGGTCTCGCCCTCGGGCAGGGAGCGGCTGGCGTTTCCCATGGCGGTGGCGTCGGGCCTTCCGCTGCTGGTGTTCGCCTTCCAACCGGGGCTCGGGGGAGCCGCGCTGCTCGTACTGCTCGCCACGGTGGCGTCGACCGCCTACGAGCTCGGGTTGCAGCGGCGGTTCGTGGAGGCGGTGCCCGAGTCGATCAGGGGGCAGGCGTTCGGCCTGGCCTCGGCCGGGATGATGTCCGGCCAGGCGCTCGGCGCGGCCCTGGTGGGCGTGGCCGCCGAGCTGACCTCCCCGCACATGGCGATCGTCCTGGCGGGGGCCACGGTCGTCTGCTGCTCACTCGCCCTGCACCGCTCCCTGCGGCCGGAGCCTTCCTGACCGGACCTCCTCGTACGGTCGGCGAGAATGGAGGTTCGTGCAGAACGTTCCACCTCGCGGCAGGAGATCACCTACGTTGTCCCAGAAGCGCGAAGTCCCCCTGGCGGGCGGAGACCGTCCCGGTCTGCGGGCCGACTGTGCGAACTGCTTCGGGCTGTGCTGTGTCGCGCTGCCCTTCGCCGCCTCGGCCGATTTCGCGATCGACAAGGACGCGGGGAAGCCGTGCGTGAACCTGCGGGCGGACTTCCGCTGCGGCATCCACGCGAACCTCCGCGAGCGGGGCTTTCCCGGCTGCACCGTCTTCGACTGCTTCGGCGCGGGGCAGCAGGTCTCCCAGGTCACCTTCGGCGGGCAGGACTGGCGGCAGGCTCCGGGCACCGCCGGGCAGATGTTCGAGGTGTTTCCCGTCATGCGGCAGCTCCACGAGCTGCTCTGGTACCTGACCGAGGCGCTGGCGCTGCCGCAGGCCCGCCCCATCCACGATGATCTCCGTCACGCGCTGGACGACACCGAGCGCCTCACCCGTGGCAGTGCCGAAACGCTCGTGGAAACGGACGTGGCGACGGTCCGTCAGGGCGTCAACGCCCTGCTGCTCCGCACCAGCGAGCTGGTACGGGCCGAGGTGCCCGGCCGCAAGAAGAACCACCGGGGAGCCGATCTCATCGGGGCCAGGCTCAAGGGCGCCAACCTGCGCGGGGCCAACCTGCGCGGGGCCTACCTCATCGCGGCCGACCTGCGAAACGCCGACCTGCGTACGGCCGACCTCATCGGGGTGGACTTCCGGGACGCCGACCTGCGCGGTGCCGACCTCACCGGGAGCATCTTCCTCACCCAGGCCCAGGTCAACGCGGCCAGGGGAGACGCCGCGACCACGCTGCCCGCCGCGCTCACCCGCCCCGCGCACTGGTAGCGCTCCAGGTTCAACGACCCTGGTGGGCCTCGCGGGCGTCGAGCAGTGCGGGCAGGTGCGCCTCGGCCCATTCGCAGCAGGCGGCCATGGGCTTGAGGAGCGTGATTCCAAGCGGAGCCAGTTCGTACTCGACTCGTGGGGGGATCTCGGCGTAGGCGGTGCGTGTGATCAATCCGTCGCGCTCCATCGCCCGCAGTGACTCGGTGAGGACCTTTGGCGTGATGCCGCGTAGAGGCACCTGCAGTTCGGAAAACCGTCGAGGGCCCGCCTCCAGGCACCGGATGATCTTCCCTGTCCATTTGTCGCCGATCCGGACCGGGGAGGTGACGTGCGCGCATCCGTGGAACATGTCGGGATCAAGTGGCTCGCTCACGCCGGCAAGCGTACGTAACTATCGTTGCGGAAACCAAGGGGGCGCCCAATAGTGTCCGTGGCATCGGCCACCGATTCAGGTCGGCCTTGTCGAACGGAGCGTCGTCTCATGAGCAGGATCGTTGTCTTCGGTGCCGGTGGGCGTGCGGGTCGACGTGTGGTCGCCGAGGCTGTCACCCGCGGTCACCAGGTCACGGCGGTAGTGCGGGATCCGGCCAGGCACCAGGACCTGGCAGGTGACGGCGTGGTGCTGGCCGCCGGTGATGTCACCAGCGCGGACAGCATCGCGGCGGTGGCAGCGGGGCACGACGCGGCGATCAGCGCCGCCGCCCGGCTCGACATGTCGTCAGAGGAGTTCTTCGCGGGCGCGGCCCATGCCCTGCTCGATGGCCTGGCACGGTCCGGGGTGGTCCGGCTGCTGCTGATCGGGATCGGCACCACGCTGGAGATCGCGCCTGGGGTGCCCGTCCATGACGCGCCCGATTTTCCGGCGGAGGGCCGCGCGTTCTCCCTCGGGCATGCGGCGGAACTCGACGTGCTCCGTGCGGCGGACACGGAGATCGACTGGCTGGTCCTCGCCCCGCCGCCGGTCGTCCTCGACAATGACGCGCCACGCACCGGCCGGTACCGGATCGGTGGTGGCCAGGTTCTGCCGGCCGATGACGACGCCGCCACGTTCTCCTACGCCGACCTGGCGGTCGCGCTTGTGGACGAGGTCGAGACGGCGAAGCACCACCGCATGCTGGCGGCGGTAGCCCACTGATTGCGGCAACGACGGGGCATCCTGTCATCGGCGGTGGTTCGACGGTCACGGGGACGAACGCCCCAAGGCCGTCGACGAGGTGCCGCGAGCTCGCCCCCTTCAGGGCCGAGAAGCTGACAGCCAGGTGAGACGCCGAGCCCACCGGCTCTGGTGGTGCCTCATCCGGGGAGCTCTCCCGAGCCCCGGGGAATGAGCCGGGTCGGCAGCTCGACCCGCTCGGGGGTGCCCTGTTCGCCCGACAGGCGGCGGAACAGCAGCTCGGCGGCGGTCCTGCCGAGTCGCACCGGGTCCTGGGCCACCACGGTCACGCCGGGGACCAGCAGGTCGGCCAGCTCGAAGTCGTCGAAGCCCACCAGGGCCGGCCGGTGTCCGGTACGCAGCACGGCCACGGTGATCCGGCCGTTGCCGGTGAACACCGCGGTGGGCGGGGCATCGCCGGAGAGCATCCGGTTCAACGCCGGACCCGCCTGCTCGGCCGGGCCGGTCGCGACCAGTGACGGGTCGAAGGACAGGCCCGCCTCGCGGAGGGCACGGCGGTAGCCGTGCAGCCGCTCGCCCGCGGTGAAGATGGACGCGCTGTCGCCGATGAAGGCGATGCGGCGGTGACCGTGCCGGATCAGGTGGCTCACCCCCGCGTACGCGCCGCCCGCGTTGTCGCAGAGCACGGTGTCGGCGTCCAGCCCTCCCGGCCGGTCGGCGAAGACGGCGGCGATGCCCGCGTCGAGTTCGGGCCGCAGGTAGTCGTGGTCGGTCCCGGCGGGCACGATGACCAGGCCGTCGACCCTGCGCGAGCAGAAGGCGAGGATCAGCTCCCGCTCGCGCCGGGGGTCCTCTCCCGAGGAGCCGCTGAGCACCAGCGAGCCGTGCCGGAGCGCCACGTCCTCGACCGCGCGGCTGAGCCCCGAGTAGAAGGGGTCGGCCACGTCCTCGATCACCAGGCCGATGGTCGCGGTCCTGCCCTGGCGCAGCACCCGGGCGCTCTCGTTGCGCCGGTAGCCGAGCCGCTCGATGGCGGCCGTGACCCGTGCGGCCGTGGCGGGGTTGACCCCCGGCTCCTCGTTGACGACCCGGGAGACGGTCTTCAGCGCCACCCCGGCCGCCTCCGCGACGTCCTTCATGGTGGGACGGCCTCGCACACTCTCTGTCACGACTCGATCATCGCCCATGCACAGCGTACTGACAACGTTGTCAACAGTGATCGGGTGAACTCGCGTCCGAGCCGTCGTCCGTTGCGGGCTGGTCCGTGGGGTCCGGCCACGTCCGGACCCCACGTCCGGACCCCACGCCCGGATCAGGAGGCGGCGGCCCGTACCGCGTCGGCCGGCGGTGTGCCGGGCCGGCCGATCAGGCGGCTGAGGTCGTCGCCGGGGGTGTCGAGGTCGCCACGCGCGATGGCCCCGTCCAGGCCGGCGACGAAGTGGGCGGTGCCCTCGTCGAGACCGGCGGACTGGAGGACGCCGGCCAGCTCGGAGACCGTGACGTCGCGGTACACGACCTTCGTCCCGGTCACCTCGGTGATCGTCGTGGCGAGTTCCGTCAGTGTGAACGGCGTGCCGCCCAGCTCGTAGACGGCGTTGTCGTGGCCCTCGCCGGTCAGCGCGGCGGCAGCGGCGGCGGCGTAGTCGGCCCGGGTGGCGGCGGCGATCCGCCCGTCGCCGGCGGCGCCGAGGATCTCGCCGCGCTCAAGGTACTGGCCGAGCTGGTCGGTGTGGTTCTCGGTGTACCAGCTGTTGCGCAGCAGGGTGAACGGGATGCCGGACTCGCGCAGCACGATCTCGGTGGCCTTGTGCTCCGCGGCGAGGGAGAGTTCGGCGGTGTCCGCGCGCAGGATGCTGGTGTAGGCGATGCGTGCGACTCCGGCGGCCCTGGCGGCCTCGATCACGGCCGTGTGCTGGGGCACCCGCCGGCCGACCTCGTTGCCCGAGATGAGCAGCAGGTTGGTGACGTCCCGCAGTGCGGCGGGCAGCGTCTCGGGCCGGGAGTAGTCGCCCTCGCGTACCACGACACCCCTGGCGGCGAGGTCGGCGGCCTTGGACGGGGTGCGGGCGATGGCGACGACGTCGGTGGCGGGGACGCCCTCGGCGAGCAGCGCGTCGATGACGAGACGGCCGAGGGGGCCGGTGGCGCCGGTGATGGCGTAGGTGGTCATGATCTCTCCTGGGGGTCGCCCGTGATTACCGGCCAGCAGTACTAACTTTTATACAGTACTGGTTGTTTTGTGAACTCTGTACCCTTGGGGTATGCCGAACGCGTGTGCCCCCGATCCCGACACCGGTGAACCCACCGACGAACTCGTCAGCGACGTGTTCGCCCGCGACTGCACCTCCCGGGCGGCGCTGGAGGATGTGGCCGGCAAGTGGGGAATCCTCGCGCTGCTCGCCCTCGGTGAGTCCGGTTACCGGTTCAACGCCCTGCGGCGACGGGTGGCGGGCGTGAGCGAGAAGATGCTGGCGCAGACCCTGCAGACCCTTGAGCGAGACGGCATGGTCACCCGCGAGGTGCTGACGGTGATACCCGCCCGGGTGGAGTACTCCCTGACCCCGCTCGGCGCCCGCGTCGCCGAGCGTCTGCGCGGTCTCGCCGATCTACTCGAAGGCTCCGTGGACGAGATCGGTGCGGCGCGCGAGGCGTACGACAGCCGCCAGGCGTGACCGCGGGTGGGAACGGCTCAGGAGGACTCTCTCCAGGAGGCCCGGGTGGTGCCTCCCGCGGTCCCGGCCGCGTGCAGGTCGGCCTCGACGCGGGCCGCCGCCGCGAGCAGCGGCGGCAGCAGGTCGCGGCGGGCGGACTCGGGGGTGGTACGGCTCGCGTGGGAGGAGATGTTCATCGCGGCGGCCACCCGGCCGGAGCGATCACGAATCGGCACGGCGATCGAGCGCAGCCCCTCCTCCAGCTCCTGGTCGACCATCGCCCAGCCCTGGGAGCGGACCCGCTCCAGCTCGGCTCGGAGTGCCTCGGAGGTCGTGACGGTCTTCGGGGTGAACCTGCGCAGTGCGGCACGCTCCAGGTAGGCGTCCAGCTCGTCCGGGGGCAGCCAGGCGAGCAGCACCCGGCCCATCGAGGTGCAGTGGGCCGGGAAGCGGGTGCCGATGTTGATGGTCACCCGCATGATCCGGGTGGTGGCCACCCGGGCCACGTAGACGACGTCCTCGCCGTCGAGCACGGCCACCGACGCCGACTCGTGCACCTCGGCGACCAGCCGTTCGAGGTGCGGCTCGGCCATCTCGGGCAGGGAGAGGCTGGACAGGTAGGCGTACCCGAGGTCCAGGACGCGGGGGGAGAGCGCGAACAGCCGCCCGTCGGTCCTGACGTAGCCGAGGTCGACGAGCGTCAGCAGGAACCGGCGGGCCGCCGCCCTGGTCAGGCCGGTCGCGCGGGCGACCTCGCTGAGCGTCAGCTCGGGGCTCGTCGCGCTGAACGCCTTGATCACCGAGAGCCCGCGCGCCAGCGACTGCACGTGGTCGGAGCCGCGGTCAACCGGTTCGATCATCGCCGTCCTCCTCGTTCCGATCGAACTCTAGCGCCGCCCGTGCCACCGCGAACGCCCGGTTCGCGGCGGGTACGCCCGCGTAGATCGCGGTCTGCAGCAGCACCTCCTTGATCTCCTCCTCGGTGAGACCGACGCGGAGCGCGGCCCGCACGTGCATGGCCAGCTCGTGCTCCTGCCCGAGCGTGGCCAGCATGGCGAGGGTGATGCAGCTGCGGGTGCGCCGGTCCAGGCCGGGACGGGTCCAGATCTCCCCCCAGGCGTACCTGGTGATGAACTCCTGGAAGTCGGCGGTGAACGGGGTGGCGCTCGCGGTGGCGCGGTCCACGTGCTCGTCACCGAGTACGGCCCGGCGCGTCGCGTCCCCGGTCTCCCACCCGCTCATGTCCCTGCTCTCCTCCGCGCTCATGTCCCTGGTTCCTCTCGTGCTCGTCCGCCGGTCTTCCCCGCGCTCACGTGCCGGGTTCCGCGAGGTTCCGGTGGGCGGCGAGTGCCCGGTCGACGAAGGTGAAGGCGGAGCCCAGGGCACCCGACGGGTCGAGGGCCGCGTCGACCTCCTCGGCGGTCAGGGGGACACCGGGATCGGCGAGCAGGACCTCCCGCAGCGTCAGGCCCCCGGCGGCGGCGCGGGCGCAGGCGGCGTCCACCAGCCGCCGGTCCTGCGGGGTGCCGCCGAGCCGGACGACCACCTGCTCGGCCATCAGCAGCCCCCGGGTCGCGTCGAGGTTGGCGCGCATCCTGGCGGTGTCCACGGTCAGGCCCTCCAGCACCTCGCGCAGCCAGGAGGCGGCGCTGCCGGTGAGCCGGAGCAACTCGCCCAGCGTCTCCCACTCGGCCTGCCAGGGCCCGGCCGCGCGCTCGTGCTCGGCGACCATGCCGCCGAGGAGGGAGGCGACCAGCCCGGGTACGCGCTGGACGCAGGCGAGTACCGACATCGAACCCACCGGGTTCCGCTTGTGCGGCATCGCGCTGGAGGTGCCCCGCCCGGGTCCGGTGGGCTCGGCGACCTCCGCCACCTCGGTCTGGGCCAGCAGCTTCACATCGTTCGCGATCTTGCCGAGCGTCCCCGCGGCGGTGCCGAGCGCGCAGGCGAGCCGGACGACCGGGGTCCGGTCGGTGTGCCAGGGAACGACCGGTTCGGCCAGCCCGAGCTCGGCCGCGAGCAGCGGCGGCACCTCGTGGCCCCGCTCGCCGAGGACCGACAGGGTGCCCGCCGCCCCGCCGTACTGGGCCGGCAGCGGCACCCGCGCCAGCTCGGTCCGGGAGCGGTCCAGCGCGCTCAGCCAGCCCGCCGCCTTCAGCCCGAACGTGATCGGTACGGCGTGCTGGCCGACCGTACGCCCGGCCATGACGCTGCCGCGGTGCTCGGACGACAGCCGCGCGCAGGCCCCGGCGCAGGCGGACAGGTCGGCCAGGACCGGGGCCAGGGCGCGGCGGGAGAGCAGCATCGCCGCGGTGTCGTTGATGTCCTGGCTGGTGGCGCCGTAGTGCACGAACCGCCGCAGGCCGGGCTCGATCCGCGCCCGCAGGGCGGCGACCAGGCCGATGACGGGGTTGCCGCTCCGAGCCGCCTCGGCGCCCAGTTCGGCGAGGTCGTAGAGCTCGGGACGGCAGGCCGCGGCCACTGCCGGGGGCACCTCGGTGGGGACCAGTCCGATCCCGGCCTGCGCGGTGGCCAGCGCGGACTCGACGTCCAGCATGGCGGCCAGCCACGCGACGTCCGACACCTGCGCGGCGGCCCCGCCCCTGGCGAACATCCCGGAGAACAGCCCGGCGGTGGCGGGAGCGGTCATGGTCACCTCCGGATGGCTCGAATGTCGTTCACGGCGGCCCGGGAGTCAGCGCCCCCGGGGGCAATGCTGACCTACCCGGCGCCGCCTTCTTCACGGCCGTCCGCCGGTGAGCCCGCGGAGGGCGGCGAGCTCCTCCGGGGCCGGGGGCGCGGTCTCGCGGAGGCCGGGGGCGGCGGCCAGCGCCCAGCCGGTGGCGGCGCGGGCCTCGTCGAGGGTGACGCCGGGGTGCAGGTGGGTGAGGACCAGCTCGCAGGTGTCCGGGTCGGGCTCCAGGATGCCCAGGTCGGTGATGACCGTGCGGGGGCCGCTGCCGCGCAGGCCGAGGCGCTCGCGGTCGCCGGGCCCCGAGCCGAAGCCCACGGAGGTCACGAAGTCCACCCGGTCGACGAACGTGCGGCGGCTCTGCCGCACGACCACCGTCACCTCGCGGCAGGAGGTGGCGATCTCGGGGGCCCCGCCCGCGCCGGGCAGCCGGACCTTCGGGTCGTTGTAGGGGCCGATCACCGTCGTGTTGATGTTGGCGAACCGGTCGATCTGGGCGGCGCCCAGGAATCCGACGTCGATCCGGCCCGGCTGGAGCCAGTAGTTGAAGATCTCCGGCACGCTGACGACGGCGTCGGCGGTGTCGGCCAGCACGCCGTCCCCGATCGACAGGGGCGGCCGGTCGGGCTTGGCGCCGATGGTGCCGGACTCGTAGACGAGGACCAGGCCGGGGGCGTGCGTACGGCGGGCGAGGTTGGCGGCGACGCTGGGCAGGCCGATGCCGACGAAGCACGAGCCGCCGTCCCGCAGCCGCCGGGCCGCGGCCACGGTCATCATCTCGTCGGAGGTGTAGCCGGCGCTGTGGGAGGGGGCGGTCGTCAAAGCACGTGCTCTCTCATCCAGGCCGCGAAGGTCTCCCGGTCGCGGCTGATCTCGTCCCAGGCGAGGTAGAAGTCGTTGTCGCGGCTGGAGTACCCGGCGCTGTAGGAGGGGTGGGAGCCGCCGGGGGCCTCGGAGACGTAGGTGATCGCCCAGCCGGGCAGCACGATCGCGCCGGGGCGCGGCTCCAGCTCGTCGACGACCTCCTCCACGGTGACCAGCGAGCGGCGGGCGGCCAGGACCGCCTCCTTCTGCACGCCGGTGATGCCCCAGAGCTGCACGTTGCCCCGCCGGTCGGCACGCTGCGCGTGGATCACGGCGACGTCCGGATTGATCGCGGGGACCGCGGTCAGCTCCTCGCCGGTGAACGGGCAGGTGATCGGCCTGATGTTGGCGGTCCTGCCGGGCAGGTCGGTGCCCCGGTAACCGCGCAGCACCGCGAAGGGCAGCCCGGAGGCCCCGGCGACGTAGGCGTTCGCGATGCCCGCGTGGCTGTGCTCCTCGATCTCCAGGGGGCCTGGCCAGTGGTTCTGCACCGCGTCGCGGAAGCGGTGCAGCGAGCCCACCCCGGGGTTGCCGCCCCAGGAGAAGACCAGCCTGCCGGCACAGCCCATCCCGATCATCTGGTCGTAGATCAGGTCGGGGGTCATCCTGATCAGGGTGAGATCGCGGCGCCCCTGCCTGATGATCTCGTGCCCGGCCGCGTAGGGGATGAGGTGGGTGAAGCCCTCCATCGCCACGCTGTCGCCGTCGTGCACGAGATCGGCCACCGCCTCGGCGAGCGGAACCACCGTGGCCATCGCGCCCCCTTAACGCATGTTCGGCATACGAACGAATGTTCTTTGAGTGAACATACTGACTCACCGTCCGGATGGTCAAACCGGTGGCCACCGTTCCTTGACATAGAGGCGTTCACCGAGACCCGCTGGGTGACGATGCGAGGATCGGTGAGCCACCGCGTTGCCGTGGCGGCTTCATCGGTGCGTGCCCGGCACGGGTGCCGGGCCCCACCCCTCGAAGCGCTTCACCGAGCGGGCTGTGGGAAAGTTGGCCAATGGTCGAGCGGGGGGTCGGTGTGTCGCGGGTGTCGTGGGTGGTGCTCATCGCGGGCTTCGTGCTCGCCTCGCTCAACCTGCGGCCCGCGCTGGCGAGCGTCTCCCCGGTGCTGGACGAGATCATGGGCGACCTCGGGCTGAGCGCCGCCGGGGGAGGAGCGATCACCACGGCCATGGTGGTCTGCCTGGGCGTGCTGGGCCCGCTCGCCCCGCTGCTCGCCCGCCGCTTCGGCCTGGACCGCACGCTCATGGCCGGGCTGCTGATCCTGGCCGCCGGGGTGATGCTGCGCAGCGCGGGAAGCGTCCCCGCGCTCTACGCGGGAGCGGCCGTCGCCGGCATGGCCATCGCCGTCATGAACGTCGCGATGCCCGGCGTGGTCAAGCAGCACTTCCCCTCGCGGGTCGGCCTGTTCACCGGGATCTACGTCTCCGGACTGGTGCTGGGCGCCGCCGCGGCGTCCGGGCTGATGATCCCGCTGGAGCGTGCCACCGGGTACGGCTGGCGCGAGGTGACCGCGATGACCGCGATCCCGGCGCTGGCCGCCGCGGTGTTCTGGCTGCCCCAGGCACTGCGCCGCCCCGCCCGCTCCGAGGTCGCGCCCAGACCGTTCGCACAGCTGCTCCGCACCCGGGTGACCTGGTACGTCACCGTCTACATGGGCCTGCAGTCGCTGACCTTCTACGTCATGCTGGCCTGGCTACCGACGATCTTCAAGGACGCGGGACTCCCCGCCGACCAGGCCGGATACCTGCTCAGCCTCACCAACCTGGCCCAGGTGGCGGCCACGTTCACGGTCCCGATCCTCGCCGGGCGCGCACGGTCGCAGGTGCCGTACGTCACCGCCGCGACCCTCCTCACGGTGGCCGGATACCTCGGTGTGCTGTTCGCCCCGGCCACCCTCCCGTGGCTCTGGATGATCGTCCTCGGTGTGGGACAGGGCGCCTCGATCGCGCTGGCCCTGCTCATCATCGCGCTCCGCGCCCCCGACCCGGTCTCGGTGACCGCGCTCTCGGCCGTCGCCCAGTCCGTCGGGTATGTGCTGGCCGCGCTCGGGCCGCTCCTGGTCGGCGCGCTCCACCAGTTCTCCGGTGGCTGGACGCTGCCGCTGCTGGCCGGGCTCGGCGCGTGCGGCCTGCAACTGGCGGCCGGGTTCCTGGCGGGGCGACCGGTCACGCAGGCCGGTACGGGCGCCCCGCCGGGAACCCGGCCGGCCGAGGATTCCCCCTCCCTGGCCTGACCCGTCGCCCCTCGGGGTCGGCGGAGCGGCTCAGGACATCGGCTCTCGGCGCAGGCGGAGACAGAAACAGGCGCCCCCGTCCTTGCCGGGTTCGTACCAGGCGTCGCCGCCGTTGCCCCGGGCGAGGTTGCGGACGATCCAGAGCCCCAGCCCGGTTCCCTCCGTTTCCTGCTCGACCGTCGGCGCGCGGCTGAAGCGCTCGAACAGCCGGGGCACGAAATCCTCCGGCACACCCGCCCCCCGGTCACACACCCGGACCTGGACCCAGCCAGGCCGCCCGAACGCGGACACCTCGATCGGCGGGTGCCCATAGGCGAAGGCGTTCTCCAGGTAGTTCTCCAGCATCGCCGCGAACTCCTTGCGATCGACCCTGGCCACCAGCTCGGGACTGCAGGACAGGTGCACGTCCTGGGGCCGCCCGTCCACCTCGCCCAGCCGCTCGAGGATGAATTCGAGCACGGGGACGCGTTCCAGGGAGGCGGACGCACCCCTCGCGTCGATCGTCGACGCGGTGAGGAGCTTCCGGACCAGCCCTTGGAGGCGAGCCGTGCGATCGGCGATGCGCTCGACGATCTCGGCCCTCTGCTCCTCGGCCAGCGCGACCAGGCGGTCACGCAGCACGTCCACCAGCACGCTGATCGCCGCCAGGGGATTGTGGAGTTCGTGGGCCGCGATCGCCACGGCGACGTTCTGGCGATCCAGGGCCGCTTCCATCTCCCGCTCTTCGTGCCTCTGGCGTGTGACGTCGCGGAGTGTCGCCACGTAGAGGTGCTCGCCCTCCAGGGTCGTGGCGGTGATCCGCATCTCGACCACCCGCCTGCCTCCGCCGGGCAGCATCAGGTCGATCCCGGTCGCCGCGCCGGCGACGAGGGGGAAGCCGAACAAGGTGCCGATGAGTTCCTCCGCCGGGCGGGCGAAGAGCTCCGCGGCGGCCGGGTTGCAGAGCCGGATGACTCCCTGCTCGTCGACCGCGATGATCCCGTCCGCCGAGGCCGACACGATCACCTGGTTGATGTTGCCCGGAGATCCCGCGTCGTCGGGCCGCCCCGGCTCGGAGCCCGCGGCGGACCTGCCCTCGGCTGAGGGATCCCCTTCGATCCTCACTCCGACGGCCCTTCTGTCCTCTCGGATCCGGGTGCCCACAGGGTCGCGGGGCTGATGTCCCCGGTGAGGATCTGGGAGATGCCCCGCAAGGGCTCACCGATGTGCATGCCGGTGTCGTCGATCGTCACCTCGCGGATGCCTTGGTCGTGGGCGGAACCCCGCGTCTGGAGTACGGTGATCGCACGCTGGACCTCTCCGACGCGCTCGACGTACTGGAGCAGGACCCAGACGTCGGTGAAGCCGGCGATCTCCGCGGTCGTCGGCGTGCCCGTTGCCATGAGCCGCCCCGTGGGTCTCGCTGTGAGAAGTGTCGTGATCTCGTTCTGGCGGAGGACCGCTCCCAGCGCGATGACGAAGTCGAGCAGGGCCCGTGGCGTGACGACGCGTTCGAGCGCGGACAGCGTGTCGATGACCAGCCGACGGGGCCCGAACTCCTCGATGGCCCGCCTGAGCTGGAGAAAGTGATCCTCTGGCGACGCCACCTCCGGGTAGTCGGAGATGACCCGGAGCAGGCCCGATGCCTGCATGGACCTGATGTCCAGGCCCCAGCCGTCGGCGTTGCGGAAAAGTTGCTCACGGGTCTCGTCGAAGGTGCAGAGCAGGCTGCGCTCGCCCGCCTCGAACGCGGTGGCGGCGAAACGCAGACCCGCCAGCGTCTTGCCCGTGCCGGTCGGGCCGGACATCAGGACGATCGCGTCCCGGTAGAAGCCGCCGCCGCACATCTTGTCCAACTCGGCGTTGCCCGACGAGACGCGGTCCGGTGACGCGCGGCCGGAGGACGCCAGGAACGCGAGGGGAATGACCACGATCCCGTCCTGCGGGTCGATGGTGAAGAGCCATTCCCCGGAACGGTGCGGGGCGCCGCGGAACTTGACGATCTCGACGGTACGGCTCCGCCGCCCCTGCCGCAGGACGTTGCGCAGGATGATGACGTTGTCCAGCACGAACTGTTCGACCCCGTAGCGGGTCACGCCGTCATACTCCGCGGGCCGCTCCGCGGTGAGCACCGAGGTGACCCCGAGCGTTTCGAGGATGGAGGCGATCCGGACCAGTTCGTGGCGGATGGTCTCGACGCCGGTGAAGCGGGTGAAGATCGCGCCGAGTGAGTCGAGCGCGACACGGCGGGCTCCGGTCTGGCGGACCGCGTGCTGGATGCGGGCCACCAGCGCGCCGAGGTCGTAGGACCCGACGGCCTGCTCCTCCTCGCCGATGCCCATTGACGCGTCGACGAAGGCCCACTTCCCCTCGTCCTCCCACTGCTCGATGGGGAAGCCCAGCGAGGCCGAGTTACGCCGGATATGGCTGGATGTCTCCTCGAAGGTGACAAACACCCCCGGCTCGTTGAAACGCATGATCCCGCGAGCGAGGAACTCGACGGCGAACAGTGTCTTACCGCTGCCGGTCGTGCCGCTCACGAGCGTGGACCGGTTGGCGGGCAGCCCGCCCAGGGCGACATGGTCGAAGCCGTTGATCCCCGTGGGCATCCGCTCGATCGTTCCGCCGCCGCTCATCGTCGTGGCCTTTCCGAGGGCGGTTTTTCCAGAACCGGGAGGCCGAGGGCGACTGCGGCGCGGTCGTGGTCGGACAGGTCCCCGATCACCCGTCGCTGCGGTGGCGGCGCGAGTCTGATCACCGTCGGGGTGGCCAGGATCCGTCCCTCCTCCGCCAGGTCGGGCCGTTCGGCGGCGTCGATGACCTCGACCTCGTACGTGCCGGACAGGCGGGCGTTGCAGAGGAACCGCAGGTTCACCTCCGCCGCCTTGGACCGTTCCGTGTTCCCGGCCACATACAGCCTGAACGAGTAGGTGGTCACCTGGGAACTCGTCTCCAGCCTGCGCGGATCCCAAACGGCGCCCCGCGGGATGTGCAGCCGCCCGTGCCCCATCGGGGTGAGGAAAGGCCGGGGTGCGTACCCGGATCAGGTGAGCATGACCTTCCCCGGTACCTCGCGTACTCATAAGTCCCCGCGGTCACACCCGCCGCACGAAGACCCCCGTGACCGGGTCCGGCGGCCTTGCCCATCGCCCCGCGCCGCGAGTAGCGTCGTGAGCAGGGCCTTTGAACAGGATGTGTCGGCCGTTCAGCCTGTTCCCGGCCCTTGACCCCTGACTCGCCCGCGGGGCCATGGGCCCGGGTCCGGTCATGATCGGCAGACCTTATGGCGGCGGGGGGCCGCCCACGAGCCGGGAGGCGTTCGCGGTCCAAGTGAGCAGGAGCATCCGATGACCCGAGTCCTCGTGGTCGAGGACCAGCGGGCGCTTGCCGGCGCTCTTGAGATCGCGATCGACGCCCAGCCGGATCTGGACTGTGTGGGAGCCGTTGGAACGGTTGAGGATGCCGTACCCCTCATGAAGGCACACCACCCCGACGTCGTGCTCATGGACATCCACCTGCCCGACGTCGACGGAATCGAGGGCACGAGGCGGATCAAGGCGGCTTACCCGGAGACCCGCGTCCTCATTCTGACGGGAGACGCCACTCCTGATCTCTTCACGGCCGCCGCGGCGGTGGGCGCCGCCGGATTCCTTGCCAAGGACACGACGTTCCCGGCCATCCTCAGAGTGATCCGGGCTTCGGTCGACGAGAAGATCATCATGGTTGAGGGCGAGACGCTCGAAGTGCTCCTGCGGACCCCCTCACCCGGCACGCCACCCCGAGACGGCCGTGAGAACCGGGCGGGGCTCACCGCACGCGAACTGGAGGTCCTCGGGCTGATGGGGGAGGGGCTCGATCCCCGGGCGATCGCCGAACGGCTCGTCGTGAGCCTGCACACCGCTCGCGGCCATGTCAAGAACGTCATGGCGAAGCTGGGCGTGCACAGTCAGCTTGAGGCGGTCGTCGTGGCCACCCGGACGGGTCTCCTGCCCGGCCGGTAGGCGTACGGCCGAGCCGCGGGGGCGGCCCGAGGCGCAGGCGTCCCGTCCGGCCGGGGTCGCCGATCCGGCCCACCTGGGGGTGGTCATCGGCCCACCTGGGGGTGGCGGGTCCGCCGGCCGCCCTCCTAGCGTGGTGACCACGCACCGCACACTGCCAAGGTCTGGTTGCGGGAAGGAAAAACTGACATGAGGGATATGGTCGGTCTGTGTGACCACGTCGATGATTTCGACGTGTCTTCGGACCTCGGGCACGGGTGCCACGAGACTCCCGACCCCTCCGACGGTGTCGAGGTCGCCCAGACCATCGCCCGCACGCTGAAACGACTCAGGCAGGCGCTGCAGCAGCAGCGTCGGTTCGCCTCCGACGCCTCGCACGAGCTGCGCAGCCCCGTCGCCGCGCTGCGCGTGGAGCTTGAGGAGGCTCAACTGCATCCCGGCGATCATGACCTGGGGGAGGTGCTCGGGCGCGCGCTGAGCGACGTCGATCGACTTGAGGCGATCATCACCGATCTGCTCGTGCTCTCCAGGGCCGGGGAGAACACGCCGATCGAGTGGGAGCCGGTGGACCTGGCACAGCTGGTCCGGACGGAGGTCTTCCGGCGGGCGGACCGGCTCGACGTCCAGCTGCGGCTCGCACCCGGGGTGAACGTCAACACGGTCCGTCTCCAGCTTGCCCGGGTGCTCACCAACCTGCTGGACAACGCCCAGAGGCACGCGGAGCGCGTGGTGCGGGTCGAGGTCACCCGTGACGCGCACACCGCGGAACTGGCGGTCTCCGACGACGGAGCGGGGATCGTCGAGGCCGACCGGGAACGGATCTTCGAACGGTTCACCCGTCTGGACGCGGCCCGCAGCCGCGACCGCGGCGGCACCGGCCTTGGCCTGGCGATCGCTCGCGAGATCGCCGAGGGCCATCGGGGGACCCTCCGGGCCGAGGACTCACCCATCGGCGGCGCGTGTTTCGTGCTGCGGCTCCCGCTCACGGACCCCTCCGGACTCCCGTTCCACGACTCGGATCCGAGGCGGGCACGAGGGGATGGCGCCTTCGGGCGCCGCATGCTTGGCAACCCCGTGTGACCGGTGCCTACCTGGGATCAGGCCACCGCATCTCATGGCGGGCTTCAGGAGGATCGTCAGGCCGGTGCCGCCGCGGTCGCGTCCCCAGGCCCCCGAGGCCGTTGTCTTTGTGACTCGCTGTCCTTGTGGCTGACTTCCTTTGCGAGTCGTTGTCCCGATGGTCATCCGGGCCTCCTACGGTCCCCAGCATGATCCGTAGGTTTCAGGTCGCGGTGCTGGCGGTCCTCGTGACCGGTACCGTCGCCTTCGTGTTGCCACAATCCGAACTCGCGATCGCCGAGCCCCGTGTCCGCGAACCCATCGTCATCGGCCACCGGGGTGCCAGTGCGCACCGGCCCGAGCACACCCTGCTCTCCTACGAGGCCGCCATCGCGCTCGGCGCCGACTACATCGAGCCCGACCTGGTCGCGACCAAGGACCACGTGCTGGTCGCCAGGCACGAGAACGAGATCGGCGCCACCACGGACGTCGAGAACCATCCCGAGTTCGCGGACCGCCGCACCACCAAGACCGTCAACGGCAGGTCCATCACCGGCTGGTTCACCGAGGACTTCACGCTCGCCGAGCTGAAGACCCTCAGGGCCGAGGAGCGCATCCCCGACCTGCGCCCGGAGAACGCCGTCTTCAACGGCCTCGCGCAGATTCCCACCTTCGACGAGGTGGTCGAGCTGGCACGGCGGCACGGGGTCGGGGTCTACCCGGAGACCAAGAGCCCGAGCTACTTCGACTCCATCGGTCTCTCCCTGGAGGAGCCGCTGCTGGAGGTGCTCGACCGGCACGGCTGGAGCGGGAGCGGCGCCCCGGTCTTCATCCAGTCCTTCGAGACCGCCAACCTGCGCGAGCTGAGCAAGCGGACGGAGCTGCCGCTGATCCAGCTGATCGCCGCCGGCGGCGCCCCGTACGACTGGATCGCGGCCGGAGACCCGCGCACCTACGACACCATGGTCACCCCCGCGGGGCTGCGTGAGGTGGCCGGTTACGCGGACGGCGTCGGCGTCGACACCCGGCGGATCGTGCCGGCGGGACCCGACGGCCGCCTGCTGCCGCCCACCACGTTCATCCGGGACGCCCACCAGGCGGGACTGAAGGTCCACGCCTGGACCGTCAGGAACGAGAACTCACACCTTCCGCTGGACTTCCGGCTGGGCAACCCGGCCAGCCCGGTCTTCCCCCGGGCCACCGGCGACGTGATGGGCTGGCTGGAGAGGCTCTACCGGCTCGGCCTGGACGGCGTCTTCGCCGACGACCCGGGCATGGCCAGGGTGGTGCGGGCGCGGGTGTTCTGACACGATCCACATCGGTCCGTCACCGGTCGGCCGGTGACGGACCGTGTCATCGGCCTCAGGCGACCTCGACCATCTGCTCGACGTCGTCCAGCGGGCGCAGCTCGTCGGCGTAGCTGACCGAGACGCGGCGCATCACGCCGCTGTCGCTGATCGAGTACTGGCCCAGGCGCCAGAGCGGCGGCGAGTAGGCGTGGATCGAGACGCTGCCGTGCACCGCGCCGTTCAGCCGGTGGATGTGGTCGGGGCCGAAGGAGAAGGACTCGCCCTCGGAGATCATGGTCTCCAGGTGCTCGCCGCCGATCCGGGGGTTGCACTCCAGAAGCGTCCCGGCCACCACCCGGACCGCGCCGGAGGAGGTGTCGTGGTCGTGCCAGCCGGTGTCGTCCTCGGGCCGCCAGCACAGCAGCCAGATGTCGACGTGGGAGTCACGGTAGAGGGAGGCGTAGTGGCGGCCCCCCTCCTCGGGGAACTCGACCTGGTCCTCCCACCGGGAGGGGTCGGCGGCCAGCTCGTTGACCAGGTCGAGCAGCTCGCGCCGGTCGAGGGCGCGGGCGGGCAGGGCCTCGTAGCTCATGAGGACTCACCGCCGGACGGCTTGGAGCCGTGGCTGTCCACTCGCCTGGCGATCTCGCCGTTCGGGGCCGTCGTCGCCGGGAGCGCACAGCTCTCACGGCCCTGGGACTGGTTCACTAACGCGACTCCTTTCGATTCAGCAGACGGTTGGGATTGGTGACCGCGATGGCGTGCCAGGCGGCGTCGCCGAGTCCCGGGTCCGGGGCGGCGGCATAGGGCTGGTCGGAACCGCTGACCACGACGTCGACGCCGAGTTCGCGGATGATCGCGTCGATGGCGCGCGGGCCGTAGGAGGAGGTCTCCAGGAAGATGCCGGGGTCGACCTGCCCCCGGCCCTCCCCGCCGCGGTTGGCCAGGCGCTCGGAGTGGAGCGGGGCCAGCCCGGCGAGCAGCGAGAAGCAGACCCGCAGGCGGGGGTGACGGGCCCGGCCGAAGGCGGCGAAGGCGTACCAGGCGGCGTGCATCTGCTGCACGTACGGCACGACGGCGGGCCACCAGCCGGGCACCCCGGCCCCCTCGGGCTCCTCGGCCTCGGGGGCGGGGCCGGGGTGCACGAAGAGCGGCAGGTCGCGCTCGGTGAGCGCGTCGAGCAGCGGGGCGACCCTGGCCAGGCCCGCGGCGTCGCGCACGGCGGTCGCGGGCAGCTGGAGCCCGGCGAACCTCCGCCCCGCATGCCGGGTGTCGAGGCTTCTGGCGAGCCTGTCCGGATCGATCTCGCTGAGGCAGGTCGCCGCCCAGGCGCCGAACGGCGCGGGCAGGGCGAGGGCGTCCTCGTGGTAGGCGTCGATGATCGGCCAGGCGTCCTCGGGCGGCAGCGACTCGATGCCGAGCGGGCTGGACAGCGACACCAGGGCCAGGGCGAGGTCCGAGTTCAGCGCGAGGCGCGCGGCGAGGTCGTGGTCCGCGGGGTTGACCTGGTAGGGGGGCTCGCCGTCCGTGTGGAGGGTCCAGCCGTCGAGGCGGGGGGCGGCCGTGCGGCGCCTGAGCGCGTCGACGAACGCGGGCGTCCACAAATGCTGGTGAACGTCGACGGTCACAACCGTCCTCCTCCCGGACTATCGAGGTATTCCCTACCTACAATATAGGTAACCGCTCTCACCATGGTACATCCAACAGTGACACGGTTCAGTGAACCGTTTCAGTGAACCGTTTCACCTACTATTGTGTCAATACCTCCGGAAAGATGTGATCCGCCCTGGAGCGCGCTCCCAGAGGTCCTGAGGAATAGGCTGGTCCGATGCCCCAGCCTCGGAAACGAGCGACCATACGTGAGGTGGCGAAGGCCACCGGCCTGTCACCCGCCGCCGTCTCGTACGCGCTGCGCGGCATGCAGGTCTCGGAGGAGACCATCGAGCGGGTGCGCCAGGCCGCGGCCGAGCTCGGCTACGAGGCCGATCCCATCGCCCGCGCGCTGGCCAGCGGCAGAACCGGCATGATCGGCCTGCTCTGCGGCTCGCTGGAGGATCTCTGGCAGCAGGCGCTGGCCGTCGGCATCGGCCGCGCGCTCAAGGACAACGACCGCTACGCCCTGATCCTGGACGCCGCGGGTGACCCCGCCAGGGAGCACACGCTCGCCAGGCAGCTCCGCGACCAGCGGGTGGACGCGCTGATCGTGCAGCCGGTCGACCCCGCGGCACCGCTCTGGGCCGAGCTGTGCGAGGGGCTGCCGGTGGTGTCGATCGGTGACGCGCTGGCCGGAGCGCGCGCCGCGGGCGAGGTCGTCTTCGACAACAGGGCCGGGGTGACCCTGGCCCTGGAACACCTGCGCGAGCGGGGGCACCGGCGCCTGGCCGTCCTCACCTCGACCAGGGCCAGCACCCCCGACAGACCCGCCGACGTGCACGTCATGGCCGAGGCCGGGCGGCTGGATCTGGACATCGAGCTGGTCACCGCCCCGCAGTCGCCGGCATCCGCCACCAGGGTCGCCGGCGAGATGCTCGACGCCGGGCACCGGGCGTTCTTCTGCTTCGCCGACTCGATCGCCTACGGCGTCTACGCGGCCTCGGCCGAACGGGGGCTGGTCATCCCGTCGGAGGTGTCGGTGATGGGCTACGACGACCACCCCATGTCGGGTCTGCTCACCCCCGGCCTGACCACCGTCGACTGGGACATCGACGGCATCGTCCGCGCCGCCGTCCGGATGGTGGTGGCCGCCGCCGACGGCAACCCGCGCCGCCGCCGCATCGTCCAGGCCCCCCAGCTCCACGAGCGCGGCTCGGTCGGCTGACCGGCGGGGAGTCAGCGAACGGCAAGGCCGGGCAGGAGCCCGCGTGCCACATCGAGGTCGGCGTCCAGCGGGCGGTCGTCCAGCGCGGGATCGAGGGGCAGGTCGCAGGGGACGCCGCGCAGGCGCAGGGTCCGTACGGAGGCCACCAGCTCGCAGGCCAGGACGATCTCCAGCGGCTCGACGGCGGCGAGCGCGGAGCGGGCCGCCTGCGGGGTGAAGCTCGCGTGGTCCTCGGTTCCCAGGGAGAGCACGGCGCCGCCCAGGGTGACGGGGGCGGCCAGATGGCGCAGCTCGGCCAGGGCGGAGTGCGCGACGTATTCGAGGATCATCACCCCGGAGCCGCCGGGGCGCTCGGCGAGGAAGGGGAGCAGCCCCGTGTGGGCCGGGTCGTTCAGGGTGGCGAGCCTGGCGGCGCTCACCGTCGCGGTCTGCACGAGCGCGGCCCGCAGGGCGTCGAGGGCGAGCGCGACCCGCGCCGAGTGGAAGTTGCCGTTGTGCCAGGCCCGGCCGTCGGCGATCAACGGGTTCTCCGGGGCCGCGTTCATCTCCTCGGCGACGGTCCGCTCCGCGTGGCGAAGAGCGTCGAGTGCGGCCCCGTGGACCTGCGGGAAGGCGCGGTAGCCGTACGGGTCCTGCACGCGGCGCGGGCTGGTGGCGCCGACCAGGTCGCGCAGCTCGGCCGCGATCGAGGTCTGCTCGGGGCCGCGCTGCACGACGGGGGAGAGCGGTTCCAGCGAGGCCTCGACGGCCAGGAAGGAGCGGGCCGCGACCGCGGTGGCGGCGGACAGCAGGACTCCCAGGCGATGGCAGGCCAGTGCCGCGTCCGCCAGGGTCGCCGCACCCGAGCTGATGAACGGCAGCGCGTCACCGGCGGCGAGCGCGAACCGGGGTACGGGCTCGTCGGCCCGCGTTCCGGCGGGGGGCCCGGTCTGTGCGCCCTCGGTTCGTGCGCCCTCGGTCTGTGCGCTCCTGGAGGGAGGTCTCCAGGCAAGCTCGCCCACCAGGCAGAGCGCGGTGGTGGCCAGGGCGGTGAGGTCGCCGGTGCCGATGGCGCCGTAGGTGCGGATCGGCGGGGTCAGGCCCCGGTTGACGGCGGCGGCGAGTACCGGCAGGAGTGCGGGGTCGACCCCCGAGCCACCGGCGAGCAACTGGTTGAGGCGGACGACGAGGGTGGCGCGGGCACGGAACTCCTCGATCCGCGGTCCCGCGCCGCCCGCGTGGCTGCGGAGCAGGCCGAGACCGGCGGCCTCGGTCTCCACGTCCTTGTTGGCGCCCACACCGGTGGTCCGGCCGTACACCGGCCCTTCGAGCAGGGTGGCCGTCCGCCATGCCGCCCGCGCGCGGGCCGTGGAGCCCAGCGCGACCCCGGAGCCGTGAGCCGCCCGATCGACCTGCTCGCAGGTCAGGTGGGTGCCGTCAAGGAGGACGACCATCGGCTCAGTCGCCGACGATCGCGTCGAGGATCAGGTCGAGGATCCAGCTGACCAGGCCGATGACGATCGCGCCCCAGAACGCGGGCCAGAAGCCCTCCACGTGGAAGGGCAGGCTGAGCTCCTTGGCGATCCAGCTGGTCAGCAGGAGCAGCCCGGCGTTGACGACCAGGGCGAACAGGCCCAGCGTGAGGATGTAGAAGGCGCAGCCGAGCGTCTTGATGATGGGCTTGAGAACGGTGTTGACGATCCCGAACACCAGGGCGACGGCGAGGAGCGTGCCGATCTCCTTGACGGGGGTCTGCGCGGACACCGTGATGCCGTCCACGAGCCGGGTCGCCGCCCACAGGGCGGCGGCCACCACCAGTATTTTGATGATTATCTTCACGTTTGGGCATCCTCGCATGGATGGTCGGGCGGGCGGCAGATCTGCCGCCCGAAGCGGATATATACGGACACTAGACACTTTGCTGGTCGGCTGAGTGCCTGCTGATCCGATCGATACCGAGCGCCACGGGCACGGTGGTGATGGCGCCCGGGGCGGCGGACCGCGTCCCGGCTTCCGTGTAAAGTTTCGCATCCATGACCAGATGCGGTCACGAAAGTGGCGAGATCTTGTCAGGTGCGTCGCCGTCTCGCGAGGAGGACCGCTACCGGATGGGAAAGTCCCAGATGAGAAGCGCGAATCGCCGAGGGGGGCCTCATCATGTCGGACGACCGACCATCCAGCGGCCGATCAGGAGATCAGCCCACCGGAGGCGGGACGGAACCCGGAAGCCGGCCCGTCCCCAAGCCGGGTCCGAGGCCCGGTCCCGCCCCTAAACCCGGCCCGGCTCCCAAACCCGGCCCTGGCCCCAAGCCTGGCCCCGGGGCCGGCCCAGGTTCGGCTCCCAAGCCTGGCCCTGGTCCCAAGCCAGGTCCCAAGCCCGGTCCCGGATCCAGCCCCGGCCCGGCTCCCAAACCCGGCCCCGTCCCCAAGCCAGGCCCCAAGCCCGGCCCCGTCCCCAAGCCAGGTCCCAGACCCGGCCCCGCCCCCGGAGCCGGGACCGGGGGCGGATCCGGAGCCGTCCCGGAGACGGGAGCCGGGACGAGGGCCGGGGGTGGCACCGGCGCCGGGAGAACCGCCGCCGTGAACGGGACGTCGGCGCGTGCCGCCGGCCGTACGGTGTCGCGGGAGATCCGGCTGGCGTCGCGGCCCTCGGGCTGGCCGGTCCCGGAGAACTTCGAGCTGGCCGAGGTCGAGTCGCCCTCTCCAGGGGAGGGGGAGATCGGCGTCCGCAACCTCTTCATGAGCGTCGACCCGTACATGCGGGGACGTATGAACGACGCCGAGTCCTACACCCCGCCCTTCCGGATCGGCGCCCCCCTCGACGGCGGGGCCGTCGGCGAGGTCGTCGTGTCGCGCTCGCCGGACCTCGCCCCCGGCGACATCGTCACCCACGGGTACGGCTGGCGCGAGTACGCCGTGTTCGACGCGGGGCAGGCCCGCAAGGTCGAGGAGGTCCCGGGCGTCCCGCTCTCCGCCTACCTTGGAGCACTGGGCATGACCGGCCTCACCGCGTACGTGGGCCTGCTCGACATCGCGCGATTCAAGGAGGGCGAGGCGGTGTTCGTGTCCGGCGCGGCCGGGTCCGTGGGCAGCCTGGCCGGGCAGATCGCCAGGCTGAAGGGCGCCTCGCGCGTGGTGGGCAGCGCCGGGTCGCCGGAGAAGGTCGCGTACCTGATCCGCGATCTCGGCTTCGACGCCGCCTTCAACTACCGCGACGGCCGGATCGGTGAGCAGCTCGCCGAGGCGGCCCCCGGCGGGATCGACGTCTACTTCGACAACGTCGGCGGTGACCACCTGCAGGCGGCCATCGACGAGCTGAGGACGTACGGCAGGGTCGCGATGTGCGGCGCGATCTCGGTCTACAACGCCACCGAGCCGGTACCGGGCCCGAACAACCTCTTCCTGGCCGTGGGGAAACGGCTCACCCTGCGCGGATTCATCGTCTCCGACCACCAGGCGCGGCTGCCCGACATGGTCGCCGAGGTGGGCACCTGGCTCCGCGAGGGCAGGCTCGTCTCGATGGAGACCGTCGTCGACGGCCTGGAGAACGCCCCGCGGGCGTTCATCGACATGCTCCGCGGCGCGAACACCGGAAAAATGCTGGTCAGGCTGGTGCGCTGACTGCGCGTACCGTCGATTGCGCATGATGGTCACAATCTCGGGGCAGAAGGGGCGTGAGGGGGTGGGTCTGTTGGAAACGGATGAGCTTGAGTCGCTATCGGCCCAGGAACTGCATGATCGCGCGGTCCACTACGCCGTGCATCACGGAGATCTCGGCTTTCTGTGGGAGTTGCTCTCCTTGATCCCGGCGGCGGAGGCGTCATCGGGGCACGAGGACGAGACGACCAACGACCTCAGCCGGATCTCGGCCCTGCTCAGTGACGCCATGGTCTCGGGTCACGGGGAGCTGGGTGACGCGCTGCGCCCGTTCTACATCGAATACCTGTCCAAACATCCCGATGCCTGAGGCGGCCGTCCTCCCTCTGTAGGGTGATCCGCAGATCGAGGAAGGCCGGGGAGGAGCGTCATGGCGCAGGTGAGGGTGGAGCGGACCGAGGACGGGTTCGTGGCACGCAACGACCGCGGAGCCGAGGTCGCCATGGGCAGTGGCGACGAGCAGGGGACTTTCACCCCGGTCGAACTACTGCTCGCGGCGCTCGGCGGCTGCAACATCGTCACCGTGGAGCCGCTGACGGCCCAGCGTGGCCACCGCATGGTCCGCCTGGCGATGACCGTTCAGGCGGAGAAGATCGAGGCGAGCAGGCTGGGGCCGATCACCATCAGCTACGACGTGGAGCTGCCCGAGGGCGACGAGAAGGCCGCCGAGGTGCTCCGCGCGGTGGCCCACCGCGTCGAGGAGAGGTACTGCACGGTGAGCCGGGCACTGCGGGAGGAGACCGAGGTCGGCCTCGAACTCCCCTGACCCAGGCCCGAGGTGGCCGATCGGCTCCCGGTCCGAGTCCGAAGCAGGCCGATCTACCTCCGGGAAGCCGGATTTTCGGGTATCCGACGGGGGTTGACGGAGGCTTCGGTGATACCGGGTCAAGGTTGGGTGTAGGCGCAAAATCAACCTTTGGATGACGCGCCCGTTACATTTAGCCAGGTAGTGTTATTGCAGGTCAAGGGGTCTGCGAAGCCCGGGGGGAGCGTTGCAGAGACTTTTCACCGGAAAAAGGACGCGAGGGGGATCGCGTTCCTGAGCGGAGCCGCCGGAGTCTTGGGGGAGACGATGGCAAAGCCCGCGAGGAGATCGGGGCCGGACAGTTGGGGGACTGTCCGGCCCCGAGTCTATTCCGGAGCAGGACGGCCGCCGGAGTCTTGGGGAAGACGATGGCGAAGCCCACGAGAAGATCGTGGTCGGACGGTTGAGGGACTGTCCGGCCCCGAGTCTGTGTACGGGGCCGGACAGCCGAGAACGGCCCGGCCCCGAGCCTCGCGCGGGGAGCCGGGTGGCGGTCAACCGAGGTGCGGTCGCGCCGGAGCTGCTGCTAGAGTTACCCCCGTCGCAAGCGCCGCTAGCTCAGTTGGTTAGAGCAGCTGACTCTTAATCAGCGGGTCCGGGGTTCGAGTCCCTGGCGGCGCACTTGCAAGAAGCCCAGGCCGGCATCGTCGGCCTGGGCTTTCTTCGTTTGCCGGCCAACCTGGCGACGAGCCCTCCGGCCACCTGGAATGTTCGTTGGAGGGCCTCGCTGACCGGGCTCGAACCGGCGTCCACCCGGTCCCGAGCCGGGCGCTCTACCTCTGAGCTACAGCGAGGCCATGTCCATCGTGTACGGCACCGCCGGCCGGGCTCGAACCGGCGCCCACCTGGATGAAGAGCCAGGCGTTCTACCACTGAACTACAGCGGGCCGCACCCCAGTGTGCTCGATACCGCGTGGCGGACGCCACCAAATAACGGCGGCGTCGTCGACGGGCTAGCACCGGCGTTCATCCGATCTGAAGCCCGGCGGCGCCACCGCTTACCTACGGCAGGGCCGCCGGCCTATTTTTCCGGAAGGTCCGCGGCGGGCAGATCGCTGACCACCACCCCGGAGGCCAGCCCGTGGCGGACGTCGGCGGCCAGTTCGGGCTTCACACTCCTGCCGCTGAACATCCCGGCACGCCGCAGCAGGGCCGCCCACACCGGATCGGCGATGCTCACTCCGTGCACCAGTTCGGGCGTCGGCCGGAACACCGCCACTCCACGTCGAGCCGCGGGCGCGGTCCAGCCCGTCCGCGCCGGGTCCAGCCCGGCCGTACGGCAGGCCGCCTCCACGACGGCACGCGTGCAGGCCGCGGTGCCGTCCAGCACCTCCCAGGGCGGCGGCAGCGCCGCCCACACCGCGGTGTTGGGGTCGACGTCGCCGCCGGTGCCGCGATGCCAGGCGGCCAGGTCGGCGGCCATCAGGCGCATCACCTTGCCCGGACAGGCCACCTCCAGCAACTCCAGCGCGTCCAGCGATGCCAGGCAGGCCAGCCAGCCGGCCCGAGCCGCGTTGTAGGCGACCGCCAGGTTGTTCCATGTGGTGGAGTCGTCGCCGGGCCGTACGATCATCGTGGTGCGGTCGGTGCCGGGGTTCCAGCGGGCGCGTAGTACGTCGGCGCTGTGCCGCATGGCGGCCGACCACTGGCCAAGCAGCCGTCCACGCTCCTCGTCGGTCAGGCGTTCCAGGACGTCAGGAGTCGTCCGTGCCTGGGCGATCATCCACCAGTCGCTCCGGTCCGTGCATCGGTTGAGCAGGACCTGGGCGATCTCGTCGAACGGGTTCTCCCGCCCGGACAGGCTGAACTCCCGGCGCACCTTGCGCCGCGCGGTGTAGTACGCCACGAAGCACGCGGCGTCGACGTCGGTGATGAACCGCTCCACTGGGATGTCCGCGCCGAAGCCGGTGACACCCACCATGAGCAGGCGCCGCTTGTCCTGCTCGGTGCTCAGCGTGCCCGCCTTGGCGGCGACCCGGCCCAGCAACCTGAACCGGCGGTTGTACTGCCGCTTGGACAGATCCATGCCTGCCGCCTTCCGGGCGTCCCGGTTGAGCCGGTCGGCCAGGAAGTCACTGCGGTCCGGCGTCCACCGGATCTCGCGCCCCACGTTCGCCGCGAACTCCAGCAGCGATTCGGGATCGTCGGGGTCGACCTCCACCGACCGTTCGAACAGGCGGCTCGCCGCCGCGACCTGCCGGGCACCACCTACCGGCCTCGCGTAATCGGTGGACATCGAGGAGAACCAGCCCTCGCGGCGGGAGGAGTGCTTGGCCGCACGCTCCAGCACCACACGCTCGCGCCGCGACAACTGCCCGTCCAGTGCTCGCAGCACCAGGTCGGCGACGTCCTCGGGCCGGTACCGCCGATCCAGCGAGCCGTGCAACTCGGCGAGGATCTCTCGGCGGGACCGGTCTCTGTCCTTGTCCTTGCGGAACGTCATGGGAGTCATGATCCCGGCTGGTTCGATCCGACTTCGACTGGTTTATTCGGTCGCAGCTATCGGAGGGTCTGAACCAGAAGGCGGGGAGACAGATGATCCCTGTGAAGGCCGTGAGTTCCCGGTCTGGTTCTCAGGGGCGGATTGTCGGCTGCGATCACACCACTCCACCTTGGTTTTCCTGCCATACCCTGGCTCCGGTGGGCCAGAACGGGGGATCAGCACGGATGAATCACGGCTGGACGGACAGGTCCACTGCGGCGGAACTCCTGATCGCGGCCCAGGCCGGTGACGGCGACGCCTTCGGACGTCTGGTCGGACCGCTGCGGGATCAGCTGCACGCGCACTGCTACCTGATGCTGGGGTCCGTCCATGACGCCGAGGACGCCGTACAGGAGACCCTGGTCCGGGCTTGGAACAGCCTGGAGCGGTTCGAGGACCGGGGGTCGATCCGGCCGTGGCTGTACCGGATCGCGACCAACAGGTGCCTGACCCTGATCGAGCGCAGGGGGCGCCGCGAGCTTCCCACCGATCTGAGCCCGGAAGGCGCGCCGTCGGTCGAGGCGATGTGGCTCGAACCCTACCCCGACCACCGGCTGAGCTGGACGGCGGAGCTGAGCCCGGAGGCTCGAGTGGTGGTTCTGGAGAGCGTGGAGCTCGCGTTCGTCGCCTCGCTGCAGCACCTGTCGGCCCTGCAGCGAGCTGTCCTGCTGCTGCGCGACGTCCTCGGGTTCGCGGCCCGCGAGGTCGCCGACCTGCTGGACACCACGGTCGCGGCGGTCAACAGCGCGCTGCAACGGGCCAGAAAGGTCCTCGACGGCCTGCTTCCGGCGACCACCCAGCGGGCAACCCTGGACGCGATGGGCGAGACGACGCGGCGGGAAGTGGCCCGGCGGTACGCGGCCGCGTGGGAGGCCGGGGACATCGAGGCCGTCGTGGCGATGCTGACAGACGACGCGAGGTACTCGATGCCACCGTTGACGGCCTGGTACGAGGGCCACGACGGCATCCGGACGTTCCTGGCCGAGGCGATGTCGAACCGGCGGTGGCGCTTCCTGCCGACGCGGGCGAACGGGCAGCTCGCGTTCGGCACCTACCTGTGGGACGAGGACAGGGGCGTTCACGTCGCGGCGGGCCTGGACCTTCTCGTCCTGAACGGTACGAGGGTCGCCGAGGTGGTCGCCTTCCTGGACGCGGAGTTTCCGGTGTTCGGCCTCCCGGCGGAGCTGCCCGGCTGACCGGTTTCGGCCGATTGGCTGAGGGCGATCCGGCGGCGCGCGATGACTTTCCGGGTCGGCGCGGGTTGTAGTCCTGACGGGATCACCAACCGGAAAGGACCGGGCCGAAGAATGCCTGCTGACGAGGAACAGATCCGGATTCTGGTCGAGAACTGGGCCGAGGCGGTCCACAGGGGCGACATGAGCGGCGTCCTCGCGGACCACTCTGAGGACATCGTGATGTTCGACGTGCCGCCACCGTACGAGGGTGTACGCGGTATCGACGCCTACCGCGAGTCGTGGCCGCCCTTCTTCGACTGGCAGAGACAGGGAGCCCTGTTCCAGATCGACTCGCTGGACGTCACCGCCGGTGACGACATCGCCTACGCGCACGCCCTGCTGCGCTGCGGAACGCGGGAGGATCTCGCCGACCGGCCTGAGAACCGCCTGAGGCTCACGCTCGGCCTGCGCAAGGAGCACGGCCGCTGGATCGTCGCCCACGAACATCACTCGTTCCCCGATGTCGGTACGGACATCGGCGAGGCGAGGGCCGACCCGCGCCCGTAACGGGGCCGTCGGCGGCGCCTGTCGCGGGCGAGGCCACGGCGGCTCTCGCCCGCGACAGGCCGGATTCGAGGCCGCATCAGGTCAGGAGGCGGGCGGCTCCGGGCCGTGCGGGCTGCGACGGTCCATCCGGTACGAGTGACCTGTGGGAGTCAGGCGCCGGTTCCGGGGCGAGAGCGGCAGACCCCGCCAAACCATGATCTACGACTGCGGGGAGGGAAGAGTCTCCGTTTACCACTTACCGGCCGGCGCTTCCTACCATGCTGGGGTGGAAGTGCTGAGCGAGCGGGAGTGGCGGGGCCGGGCCTCGGCGCATCGGGACCGGGTCGGGGCCTGGGTCGAGCCGCATCTGCGCCGCGGCCGGGAGCGGGTCGCCCACCCGGTCGAGGACTTCCTGTTCACCTACTACAGCTTCCGGCCCGGACGCCTGCTGCGATGGCATCCGGGGGCCGAGGTGATCCTGGCGGGGGCGAGTTCCTTCGGGCCGAACTACCGCGACCGCGCGGAAGGCGCCGTACTGGACCTTGAGCTGGTCCTGCCGCAGCGCGCGGCAGCGATCGGCTGGACGAGGGAGCTGCTGGCCGCCACCGCGAGCCGTCCGCCCTATCTGGGCTGCTTCGGGATGCACGAGTGGGCGATGGTCTACCGGACGCCGGAGGCGGAGATCCGGCACTCCTCCTTCCCGCTCCGGCTCTCCCCCGAGCGGATCGAGGAGATCGTCGACCAGCGCGGAGTGCGGTGCGGCCACTTCGACGCGTTCCGTTTCTTCACCGCCCCCGCCCGCCCGCTCAACGTGATCCAGCCGACCCGCGAACGCCAGCGGGAACTGGAGCAGCCGGGTTGCCTGCACGCCAACATGGACCTCTACAAGTGGGCCTACAAGCTGTCGCCGCTGATCGGCAGTGAGCTGGTCGCCGACTGCTTCGCGCTCGCCCGCGACATCAGGACCGTGGACATGCGGGCCAGCCCGTACGACCTGGGCGCCCTGGGCTACCGGCCGATCCAGGTGGAGACCGCCGAAGGTCGCGCGGAGTACGCGACCGCCCAGCGTGCCTTCACCGAACGCTCCGCTCCACTCCGCCAACGCCTGCTACAGGAGTGCGACCGGCTACTGGCCCTGACCTGACCGCCGGACAGCTCGTCAACGCTGACGCGGGTGAATGCCTGGACCGAATCGCGGAAGCAGCCCGGCGGCAGGCGGTAGCGGTCATGTGCTTCGAGGCCGACGAACACCGCTGTCATCGCGATCTCGTCCTGGAAGCCGTCCGCGAGCGATTCAGCCGCGCCGTACCGGCCTGTGTCTCGTATGCGGGGATCTCAGGAAGGCGATCGCGGCTATCCGGCGTGCTGGTGGAACAGGCCGCAGAGGCGTTCTAGGCCGAGGCCGCTGATGAGCAGGCGTTCCTTGGCGTCGCTGAGGAGGTCGGCGGTCCAGGTGGTGAATCCGCCGTCGCCGAGGCTGTGGTCGTCCCCGGTGGGGGTGGCGGCGCGGATCTCGAAGCAGGCGCCGCTGTAGTAGCCGCGGCCGCTCACCCGGTCGTCGTCGAAGGCGAACGGGGTGTCGGGATGCGCCGGTGCGAGCCGGTTCAGGACGTGTTCGTGTAGGGCCTGGCGATGCCGTCCCTCGGTCAGGTCGGTGAGGAGCACCCGTACGGCGGAGATCTGGTAGCCGAGTTCGCGGGCACCGCGCAGGACGTCGAGGTGGACGCCGATCTGCTCGGCCAGCGCCGCCGTCTCGAAGGTGAACGACCCCTCGGCGCGACCGGCGGTGCACAGCGCCAGCAGCGCGAAGTGCGCGGACATGCCAGGCCCGGCGAAGGCCTGGGCGCGCACCACCCGATGGACGGCGGCGAGCCGAACCCGTTGGCGTGACCGAGGGGCGGCCAGCAGCGACTCCCGGCGGCGTACCGCGCATTCCAGGGCCAGGACGTTGGTGGCGTCCGCGACGACCTCGGTGTTGCGGACGGTGGTGACCACCTTGTGCTGGTCCACGGTCGCCACCGCCGAGTTGGTACCCAGCGGGCAGAGTGGTGACAGCGCCAGCCCGGTGAAACCATGCCGGGCCAGCCGTCCGTGCACGAGCGCGTCCAGGCGCGCCAGCTCGCCCGCGTCCAGCGCCGACGGCGCGGTGAAACGGTTGCGCTCGTAGGCCCGCAGCAGGCCACCCGGTGTCACGGCGGCGGCGCGGCGGCGGTAGACCTCCAGTAGCAGCGTCTGCAGGTCGGTCGGCGAGAGCCGTTCGACCAGGGCGCTCAGCAACCCGGGGGTGGCACCCTCGCGCAGGATCCGGTCGAGCCAGGGGGCGGACGCCGACCGGTCCACACTCCGTTCAGACAGATCGTTCATCACCTCATCGTGCTGGAGGGCAGGGCACGGCCGCACCAGGTTTATCCGTCACGCCCGCGTCGCCAAGCGGCAAGTGCTTCACTCACACCTGACTTCTCGCGGAGCCCCGCTTTCCAGCAGTTGACGTGCGAGTTCCGGGGTCGGTCTGTCGTGTCGTGATCGGTTGAACATCCAGCCTGAGCCAGAGTGGTGCCAATCTGAGCCAATATGGCTTGCTGATGGCACCATGGTGTGCCATAGTGATGCCATGAACCTGACCCCATATGTGGCCTCCCTCGGTCGCGAACTGCTGACCGCCGTCGAGACCGGTGATGGCGACGCCAGCGCGCTGATCGAACGGTTGACCGTGTCGATGGAGTCGGCGATCCGGCTCACCCTGCTCGAGGCGTTGTCGGCGGCCGCCGACGAGATCACCCGAGACCTGGCCCCCGGTTCGGTCCAGGTGCACCTGCGTGGACGCGACCCGGACTTCGTCGTGACGGTTCGGCAGGCCGAGCAGCCACTCGCCGACACCCCGGATCCGGGCGCGGTGTCGGCCGATGACGCCGCGGCGAGTTTCGAGGACGGCCCGGTGGCACGGATCAACGTCCGCCTCCCGGAACAGCTCAAGGCCGCGATCGAGGAGGCGGCGGGCAAGGAAGGCCGCTCACTCAACGCCTGGCTGGTGCGGGCCGCCTCGACCGCGCTGCGTGCCCCGGAGAGCGACCACGGCTCCGACCGGCGCGGCAAGCGCAACGCGCAGCGCTACACCGGCTGGGCCCGCTAACCCACGCCGGCACCCAGAACCACTTTCCTCCTACATCTCCGACCAGCGGGGATGTTCTTCCGACTCATTCTGAGGGGACAGCCATGCCGGTTTTCGCCACGCCTGAACCGATTTCCGCCACGATCGAGCTCTCCGTCGGTGACGTGCAGATCATCGCGAGCGACCGGACCGACACCGTCGTCGAGGTGCGGCCGAGCGACGAGTCCGACGAGTCCGATGTGGACGCCGCGCACAAGACGCGCGTCGAGTACGCCAACGGCACGTTGACGGTCCGCGGGCCAAAGGCCCGCATGCTCGACTTCTCCAAGAAGACCAGGTCGGTCGATGTGCTGATCGAACTTCCCACCGGCTCGCACGTGCACGCGGACCTGTCGGTGGCCGACCTGCGCGGCGTCGGCACGCTGGGGGAGTGCCGGCTCAAGGCGTCGGTCGGGCATTTCCGCCTCGATGGGACCGGGCCGCTTCGACTGGACACCACCGGTGGTGACATCACCGTCGAAGCGGTCGCGGGTAACGCCGATGTCTCCACCAGCACCGGGCGCGTGCACATCGGCGAGATCGGCGGCACCGCCGTCATCAAGAACTCCAACGGCAACACCGACATCGGCACCGTCACCGGCGAACTGCGGGTGCGCTCGGCCAACGGCGACATCTCCGTCGACCGGGCCGACGCCATGGTGGACGCCAAGACCTCCAACGGAACCATTCGCATCGGCCAGGTCACGCGCGACACCGTCACGCTGCACACCTCGACCGGCCACCTCGAAATCGGTGTCGCCGCCGGCACCGCCGCATGGCTCGACCTGAACACCTCCTACGGGCGGGTGGAGAACTCGCTGGAGGGCCTCGGCCAAGCACCGCAGAAGTCCGAGCAGACCGTCGAAGTCCGCGCGCACACGTCGTTCGGCGACATCACCGTCCGCCGTTCCTGACCAGATCTCGAAAGGGGTTCACAATGACCATGCCATCCCAATCCGCGATCACGGCGACCGGACTGCGCCGGTCCTACGGCGAGCACGTCGTGCTCGACGGCGTCGACCTGAACGTCCCGCGTGGCACCGTTTTCTCGTTGCTCGGCGCCAACGGCGCCGGCAAGACCACCACAGTCAAGATCTTGTCCACCCTGATCCGCGCCGACGGGGGCAGCGCGCGGATCGCGGGTCACGACCTGTTCGCCGAGCCGGACGCGGTGCGTGCCGCGATCGGCGTCACCGGCCAGTTCTCGGCGGTCGACAACCTGCTGACCGGTCAGGAGAACCTGACCCTGATGGCGGATCTGCACCACCTGGGCCGGAAGGCGGGCAGGCGCAGGACCGCCCGGCTGCTCGAACAGTTCGACCTCGCCGATGCGGCCAAGAAGACGGCGGCGACCTACTCCGGCGGGATGCGGCGGCGGCTCGACCTCGCGATGACGCTGGTCGGCTCACCGCAGGTGATCTTCCTCGACGAGCCGACCACCGGGCTGGACCCGCGCAGCCGCCGCGCCATGTGGCAGATCGTGCGGGAGCTCGTGGCGGGTGGCGTCACCATCTTCCTCACCACCCAGTACCTGGAGGAGGCCGACGAGCTCGCCGACCGGATCGCGGTGCTCGACCACGGGAAGATCGTCGCCGAGGGCACCGCGGACGAGCTCAAGCGGCGCATTCCCGGCGGCCACGTCCTGCTGCGGTTCGCCGACGAGCGCGACCTCGAATCCGCCGCGCGCGTCGTGGACCAGGCATCTCGCGACAGCGACACGCTCGCCCTGCGCGTACCGCACGACGGCAGCCTCAGGTCACTGAAGGCGCTGCTCGACCGGCTTGACCAGAACGCGGTCGAGGTCGACTCGCTGAGCGTGCACACCCCCGACCTCGACGACGTCTTCCTCGCTCTCACCGGCAACAAGGAGAAGGTGACCGCACGATGAGCACCGTGTCGCACGCCCTGACCGACTCGGCGACGATGCTTCGCCGCAACCTCAAGCGCATGGTGCGCTACCCGTCCATGACACTGCAGCTCATCGGCATGCCGATCGTCTTCCTGCTGCTGTTCGTCTACGTCTTCGGCGGCACGCTCGGCGCCGGGCTCGGCGGCGTCTCCGGCGGACGTGCGGATTACGTCAACTACGTCACCCCCGCGATCATCCTGATGACGATCACCGCCGCGGTCCAGGGCACCACCATCTCGATCGCCATGGACATGACCGAGGGCATCGTCGACCGGTTCCGCACCATGGCCATCGCCCGCGTGTCCGTCCTGACCGGGCACGTCATCGGCAGCCTCATCCAGACGATGCTCAGCATCGCGGCGGTCGTCGGCGTCGCGCTGCTCATCGGCTTCCGGCCGTCGGCGGGGCCCGGCGACTGGCTCGCCCTCATCGGTGTCCTGGTGATGATGGCCTTCGCCTTCATCTGGCTGTCGGTCGCATTCGGCCTGGCCAGCAAGACCGTCGAGTCGTCGAGCAACGTCGGTATGCCGCTGCTGCTGCTGCCGTTCCTGGGCAGCGGGTTCGTCCCGACCGACTCGATGCCCACCGTGCTGCGCTGGTTCGCCGAGTACCAGCCGTTCACGCCGCTCATCGAGACCCTGCGCGGCCTGCTGATGGGCACGCCGATCGGGAACAACGCCGTCATCGCGGTCGGCTGGTGCGTCGTCATCGCACTCGGCGGCTACCTCTGGTCGAAGAAGCTGTTCAACCGCGAGTCCACCCGCTAAGCCGCACTTGAGCCAAGGGGAAACGATGCAGCACCAACGGATTTCGCCGGTCGACTCGCTGCCCATCACCCGCCCCGAGGGGTGTCCGTTCGATCCGCCACAGGAACTGGGCCGGATCCGTGAGGCGAACCCGATCACCAGGATGACCTATCCCGACGGGCACGTCGGCCGGCTGGTCACCGGCCATGCCTTGACTCGCGCGGTCCTGGCCGACACCCGGTTCAGCTCCCGGTACGAGCTCATGCACTTCCCGCTGCCGATTCCGGGCGTCACCGAGTTTCCGCCCGCGCCGGTCGGCGATCTCACCGGGATCGACGCGCCCGAGCACACCCGCTACCGCAGGCTGCTCACCGGCAGGTTCACCGTTCGCCGGATGCGGGTGCTCACCGAACGCGTCGAGCAGATCACCGCCGAGCACTTGGACGCCATGGAGGACCACGGCCCGTCCGTGGATCTGGTCGAGGCATTCGCCCACCCCGTCCCGGCGATGATGATCTGCGAACTGCTCGGCGTGCCGTACGAGGACCGCGCGACCTTCAACCGTCATGCGAAGGCGCTGACCTCCTCGTACATCTCCCCGGAGGAGATGTACGCGGCCTGGAACGCGCTGCAGGAGTACGTGCGTGGACTGGTGCAGGCCAAACGCGCGAGCCCCACCGACGACGTGCTCAGCGAGCTGACCGCGAGCGACCTGAGCGACGAGGAGGTCGCCGGCCTCGGCGCGTTCCTGCTCGGTGCCGGGCTCGACACCACCGCCAACATGATCGCGCTCGGCACCTTCGCCCTGCTGAACCACCCGGACCAGCTCGCCGCACTGCGCGCCGACCCGAGCGGCGTCGACCGGGCGGTGGAGGAACTGCTGCGCTACCTGACCATCACGCACACCAACGTCCGGGCGGCGTTGGAGGACGTCGAGCTGGACGGGCACCTGATCAGGGCGGGCGAGACGGTCACCCTCGCGGTCCAGACCGCCAACCGCGACCCGGAGAAGTTCCCCGACCCGGACACCCTCGACCTGAGCCGGCAGGCCGCCGGGCATCTGGCCTTCGGCCATGGCATCCACCAGTGCCTCGGCCAGCAGCTGGCCCGGGTCGAGATGCGGGTCGCGCTGCCTGCGCTGTTCGGCCGGTTCCCGACCCTCCGCCTGGCCGTCCCGGCCAAGGACGTTCCGTTGCGCCACAACATGAACATCTATGGCGTGCACCGGCTCGAGGTCACCTGGGACCAGGAATAGCCGCCCCGAATCGTGTGATGCCGGGGGAGACGATCCAATCCGGAGTCCTGGCGGACGGCGATCTCCCCCACGTGCCGGAGGTGGTCGCGCAGGAACCCGGGCAGCACGGGTTACCAGACGTTTCGTCACTGCCGCCGGCCGAAGATCGCGACTCGGGGCCTGACCTGGTCGTCAGAGTTTGCTGACAGGTCGGCACAGGCCCCAGAATCCCCTTCTGGGGGGATCCATGGGGCGGAAAGCGGACTACGCGGTGCGGGTCGTGGCCCTGTCCCTGGGCGCGCTCGGCCTCGCGGCGCTGGCCGCGCACGTGGTCATCGAGCTCGCGATCAACCCCCGGCCGCCCGGTATCGGCGACACCGCCCGCGTCCAGGCACTGCTCAGCACCCCGCTGGGCATGCTGATCGTGCTGCGCCGTCCCGGGCTGATCGTCGGCTGGCTGCTCCTGCTGGTCGGGGCGGCCAACGGCTGGGTGACGCTCGCCATCTCCCTGTACGAGGTGTACGGGCAGGGGGCGGTGCCGCTCCCGCCGCCGCTCTACTGGCTCCTCTGTTTCCGTAGCGCCGTCACCACCTGCACGGCGCTCATGCTGCCGCTCGCGCATCCGGACGCCGGCCTGCTGCGGCCCCGATGGCGCTGGGTCTACCTGGCGCTGATCTCGTGGCAGCTGCTCCTGCTGGTGATCGCCATCCCGCGGCTGCACGAGTCCGCCGGGCCGCTCGCGAGCCTGTACCAGGTGTCCGCCGCGATCTGCGGGCCGCTGCTCTGGGTGAGCCTGCTCGTGCTGCTCATCCGGTTCTGGCGCGCCGACCCGGACGTGCGGCGGCAGATCGCCTGGCTGGCGCCCGTCGTGGCGTTCGACAACCTCGCCTTCAACGAGATCCTCGGCTGGGACTACCTCTGGCTGGACACCATCGGCGAGGCGGCCGTGCCGATCGCGGTGGCCATCGCCGTACTCCGTTACCGGCTCTACTCGATCGACACGCTTGTCAGCCGGGCCCTGGTCGGCGGCGCCCTGGTGGTCTTCGTCGCCACGGCGTACCTGGCCGTCGGCGCGCTCACCGGGCTCTTCCTGGCCGACTACGGCGAGCTCTTCGGCGTGGTCGCGGCGATCTTCGCGGGTCTGTCGTTCCTGCCCGTCCAGCGGCGCCTGCAGCGCCTGCTCGACCGGTTCCTGTACGGCAGGAGCGGCGACCCGCAGGTGCACGCCGAAGCCCTGCGGCGGCAGATCCAGCACGCCGGTCCCGCCCAGGCGCTGGAGGCGGCGGTGCGGGCGGTGGCCGACGGCCTGGCGGTGACCGGGGCGGCGGTCGAGACCGAGGAGAGCCACATCGTCGGCGAGCTCGGGGACGACCCTCGCAAGGTCCCCCTGGTGTGGCACGGTGAACCCGCCGGGACGCTGCTCCTCGGCCCGCCCGGGGCGCGGCGCTTCCCCCGGGCGTACGAGCGGCGGATGCTGGCCGTCCTGGTGCCGATCGTCGCCGACGTCGCGCATGCCGTACAGATGGCTCATGACCTGCGGCGCTCATGGGAACGGGCGGCCGGGGCGCGGGAGGAGGAGCGGCGGCGGCTGCACCGGGACCTGCACGACGGGCTGGGGAGCCGGTTGACCGGGATAACGATCGGGCTGGAGGCGGCGCGGCGATCCCTGAGACACTCCCCCGACCTGGCCTATCAGCTGCTGTCCGACCTCCGGGTGGGGATGGACGCCGTGAACGGGGAGATGCGGGAGCTGGTGCAGGGCCTCCGGCCCCGCACGCTGGACGCGGTCGGGCTGGAGCAGTCGATCCGGCGGCTGGCGGTGGAGGTGCCGGTCACCGTCGGGGGGAGCCTGGAGGGGCTGCCACCCGCGGTGGAGGTCGCGGCGTACCGGATCGTGCAGGAGGCGCTGACCAATGCCCGGCGTCATTCCGGTGCGGAGGTCATCACCGTGGCGCTGGAGCGGGCGGGCGACCTGCGGGTGCGGGTCACCGACGACGGGGTGGGCGTCGGCGCGCCGGCTCGGGGCTCGGGCTCCGGCCTGTCGACGATGCGCGAACGGGCCGCCGAGGTGGGCGGCACCTGCTCGATCCGTGACGGCGAGCACGGCGGCACCGTGGTCGAGGCTGTTCTCCCCGTCCCGGCATGACCGGTGCGGGCCGGTGGGTGCAGGTGGCCGCGATCGAGTTCCCACCGAGCGCGGTTAAGCGCGCTGCGGGAGCGTGGGCCGTACGGCGGCGCAACGCCCGCCTGCTTTTCCGAACCACCGGTCGGGGCTCTTCGCCGTCAGCTTCGCCGGCCAGAAAGGACGCGTCAGAACTCAGCGCCGAATTATGGGCCTGCCGGTGTCCGGTCGGTGTGCCGGATAGAGCGGAAGCGTGTACTGCTCCGGGCTATCAGAGTAGATTCCGGATATCTGCTGTACGCGGATGAAACCAGTCGCATACAGCGCGGAGTCGGCGCGGGGGGCCATTAATAAAATAGGGGAGTGCTCGTGGTCGTTCGGCTGAGTGTCGAGGGCGAGAATTCTGCGGACACGGTGCGGGATCTGTACGCCTGGCTGTCGCAGGAGCCCGAGTTGCGCGGGCGGGTGCGGATCGTCGAAGGTGACCCCGAGCCGGGTGCGCTGGGTCCGGTCGTCGAGGGGCTGCAGATGGCGCTGGGCGCCGGAGGGGCGTTCGCCTCAACGGCGACCGTGCTGGTCGCGTGGTTGCGATCGCGTCGTGGTGAGGTGAGCGTCAAGCTCAGCCGTGGCGAGGGGCAGCCCAGCATGGAGGTGACCGCCAAGGGCGTCAAGGACCTGGACGCGGCGGCGGCCAAGGCCCTCACCGAGCAGCTCACCCAGGTCCTCACCGACGCCGCCGCTGCCGACACCGATGGCGCCCAGGGTTCCTGATGGGAGCGGATGGGCCGCCGGAGCTGATGCTGGCCCGGCCCGGCGCCCGGGTGCTGCTGGTCGGATCGGGTGCTCATGTGGCCGGGTCACGGCTGGGCCCGGTGCCCGCGGTCGCGCGGACGGTCGCCGACGTGGGCCGCTGCCTGATCGAGCGGGCCGGGCTGGATGCGGCCCATCTCACCACGGTGGTGGATCCAAGGGATCCGCAGGAGTTCGGCGCGGCGCTGGTGCGGGCCGCCGATCAAGCCGAGGATGTGCTGGTCTTCTACTACGTGGGCCACGGTCTGATCAGCCCGCGCGGGGAACTGCATCTGGCCACCCGCGCGAGTGTGGATTTGACCCAGGGCATCGCCGGCCACCAGGCGCTGCCGTACTCGACGGTGAACGAGGTGCTGTCCACCTGCCGGGCTCCGCTGGTGCTGATCGTGCTGGACTGCTGCTTTTCCGGGCGAGCCCGAAGCGCAGGGCGCTCTGGGCTGGATGAGGTGTTCGCCGCCACCCAGCACGGCAGCTACGTGCTGGCCGCGGCCGGGCGGGATGAGGCGGCGTGGGCGCCGGACGCTCAGCGGCACACCGCCTTCTCCGGAGCGTTGATCACGGTGCTGGCCGGCGGCGACCCGGCGGCCGGGCCGTATCTGAGCGTGGACGGCCTCTACCGGTCGCTGTCGCGCACGTTGACCGAGCAGGGCTTTGCCGCGCCGCGCCGGCAGGCCACCGGGTTCGGCGACCGGCAACTGCTGGCCGTCAACCCGGCCCACCACGGGGGTGCGGCCGGGCAGGTGGGGGAGGTCAGCCCCTACCGTGGGCTGGCCTCCTTCGGCCCGGACGATGCGGAGTTCTTCTTCGGCCGCGCCGAGCTCACCCGCACCCTGGCCGACCGGGTCGCCGCGCAGCCGGCCGGCGCCCGACCGTTGATGGTGGTCGGGCCGTCCGGGGCGGGCAAGTCCTCGCTGCTGCGCGCTGGGCTGATGCCTGCCCTGGAGCGTGCCGCCGGGGTCGGCGTGCTGGTGATGACCCCCGGCCGCGACCCGCTCACGACCCTGGCCGACCGGCTCGCGCCCCTGGACGGTTCCCCTCCGGCCGACCTGCGGCAGCAACTGATGAGCGACCCTGGCCGTCTGCGGGATGTGCTCACCGGGCCGGGGCAGCGGGTCATCATCGTGGACCAGTTCGAAGAGCTGTTCACCCTGTGCCCGCACGAGGCGGAGCGCCAGGCCTTCCTGGCCGCACTGCATGCGGCCTGTACGGTCGCGGTGGTCGTCATCGGCATCCGCGCTGACTTCTTCGGCCGGTGCGTCGGCTACAGCGAACTGGCCACCGCCCTGGAACATCCGGTGGTGGTCACTCCGATGAGCGTCGCGCAGTTACGCCAGGCCATCGAAGGACCCGCCCGCCTGGCCGGGCTCACCCTGCAGCCCGGCCTGGTCGACCTGCTGCTGGAAGACCTCGGCGCCGACCTGGAGGCGTCCGAGCCCAGCGGTGTGCTGCCGCTGCTGTCGCACGTCCTGCTGTCCACCTGGCAGCGCCGCGAGGGCGCCACGCTCACCGTGACCGGCTACCTGGCCACCGGCGGCATCAACCGGGCCCTGGCCAACACCGCCGATGCCACCCTGACCGGCCTGGACCTGCCTGGCCAGCGCGCCGCCCGCCAGTTTCTGCCCCGCCTGATACGCCTGGGCGAAGGCGCCAACGACACCCGCACCCGGGTTCCCCTGACCGAGTTACTGACCTCTGCTCCCGATGTTTCCGATCGGGAGCAGACCCGGCAGGCGCTGGAGCGTTTCGTCAACGCTCGGCTGCTCACCGTCGACGCCGACGCCGTCGAGATCAGCCACGAGGCGCTGATCCGCGCCTGGCCCCGCCTGCGTGAATGGATCGACGCCGACCGCGCCGGTCTTCTCCTCCGCCAGCAGCTCACCGAAGACGCAGCCCAGTGGCTACGACACGGCCGCGATCTAGCGTTCCTCTACCAAGGCACCCGGCTGACCGCTGCCCAGGAGGTCAAGCAACAGTGGGACGCTGACCCCATTCGGTATCGTCCCCTTGATACGGTCGCCCACGAGTTCCTCAAAGCCGGCACTCACGCCGCACGGCGCACCGCCCGCCTGCGCCAATCCGCGCTCGCCGCCCTGGTCGGCTGTCTCATCATCGCTATCATCGCCGCTGCCGCCGCGATCAACGCCGCCAACGACGCTGACCACCAGCGCACCCTGGCGCTATCCCGCCAGCTGGCGGCACAGAGCGAAATCCTCGGCACGGCAGATCCTGTCACTTCCACACTCCTGGCGGCAGCGGCCTGGCGCATCGCCCCCACACCCGAAACCCGCGTCGGCCTGCTCACCGCAATTGGCAGGCCCGGCCGTGGAGTCCTCCACGGCCATATCGGTGAGGTCTACTCGGTGGCCTTCAGCCCCGACGGCAAGACCCTGGCCAGCGCCAGCAGCGACGCCACCGTGCGGCTATGGGATACGGCCACCCACCGGCCGATCGGAACCCCGCTCGCCGGCCACACCGAGGACGTTACCTCGGTGGCCTTCAGCCCCGACGGCAAGACCCTGGCCAGCAGCAGCTGGGACGACACCGTGCGGTTGTGGGACATGGCCACGCGCCGGCCGATCGGAACCCCGCTCGCCGGCCACACCGAGGACGTGATCTCAGTGGCCTTCAGCCTCGACGGCAAGACCCTGGCCAGCGCCAGCACCGACAGGACGGTCCGGCTGTGGGACGCGGTCACGCGCCGTCCGATCGGAACCCCCCTCACCGGCCACACCGAGTCCGTCTTCTCGGTGGCCTTCAGCCCGGAGGGCAAGACCCTGGCCAGCGTCAGTGAAGACAGGACGGTCCGACTGTGGGACGCGGTCACGCGCCGTCCGATCGGAACCCCCCTCACCGGCCACACCAGCTTCGCCACCTCGGTGGCCTTCAGCCCGGATGGCAAGATCCTGGCCAGCGCCAGCACCGACAGGACGGTCCGGCTGTGGGACGTGGTCACGCGCCGTCCGATCGGAACTCCCCTCACCGGCCATATCGGCGAGGTCTTCTGGGTGGCCTTCAGCCCGGACGGCAAGACCCTGGCCAGCGCCAGCACCGACAGGACGGTCCGGCTGTGGGACGTGGTCACGCGCCGTCCGATCGGAACTCCCCTCACCGGCCATATCGGCGAGGTCTTCTGGGTGGCCTTCAGCCCGGACGGCAAGACCCTGGCCAGCGCCAGTGAAGACAGGACGGTCCGACTGTGGGGCATGGTCACGCACCGCCCGATCGGAACCCCCCTCACCGGCCACACCGAGAACGTGATCTCGGTGGCGTTCAGTCCCGACGGCAAGACCTTGGCCAGTGCCAGTGGCGACATGGTGCGGTTGTGGGATGTGGGCACGCGCCGCCTGATCGGAACCCCCCTCACCGGCCACACTGAGAGCGTGATCTCGGTGGCGTTCAGCCCGGACGGCAAGACCTTGGCCAGTGCCAGTGGCGACATGGTGCGGTTGTGGGATGTGGGCACGCGCCGCCTGATCGGAACCCCCCTCACCGGCCACACT